>NZ_VPDC01000004.1:0-210725 GCF_013417875.1 Acinetobacter sp. YH12219 | reverse complement strand
TGATGAAATACGGTATTCTGATGTGACAAAACCTGAATCCTTTATAGTTGAAGTCTTTGTTAGCACTTACATTTTAACTATTTTGGACTCAGGTTTTTTATTTAAGTCAAACTATGGGACAGCAGTGTGCTCACATACCTTTATTCAGCATTCTTATATTTATTGGATTGGAACACCAATCGCTTTAGCAAAAGCTTGCGGATCTTTCGGTGAAACCATGACAAATTTGGTTTTGCCATCTCGAAGATATTCAATTTTTAAACGTTTAATGGAAAGCGCAGGTGCCGCAGACAAATCCTGACTTGCACTGATGCGTTGGATATCCTGCAAAGGAATCTGCCAACGTAGAAACATGCTACGGATGTTTAATTCTGTAGCGGAAATTTGATAACGTGTATTGAATATTGGCCACCACAGCAGTAATACCGTTAAAATATACACCGCGGTATGAAGAGGATATTGCTGCATCGTGCCTTTGGCTTGCATGGTGAGTAATAATTGAATGAGTAAACCGCTCATACAAACAATAAACGCCACCACCCACCAATCTTTTTTTGAACGAAAAACTTGCATCTTATCTCCCATCAACTGCTTTTATTCTATACAAGATTTTGCAGGATGCATCTGCTATTTCAGCTTTATTTTTGCAGGAAATAAGCATACTTATCACATTATTTTCAAGAATATGGAGATCCATTTCGCTCAAGTTTCGCTAGTCATCTATTGTTATTTTTGGCGTTATTTACGCTCGGATCACGCTTCTTTCGACATAGGTTGTTCCTGCAAACGTTTATAATTCTTTTTCTCTCGATACATTTTAGCATCGGCTTGTTGTACCAAGCTCATGGCATCTACATAGCCTTGCTGATGGTCTGTTTGGCACAGCCCAATACTTAAACTTAAGCCTGCTTCCATTTCAGCCACCGCTTCTAATAAACGCGGGATAAAACTCGCTTCCACATGCTTTTCACTACATCCCGGCAAGACCAAACAAAATTCGTCTCCGCCATAACGGAAGCAATGATCATCTAAACGTGCAACCGACTTTATGGCCGCAGCAACCGTTTGTAGTACCTGATCTCCACGTGGATGACCTTGTTCATCATTGATCTTTTTAAAATCATTGATATCAATAAACACTACTGTTACGGGTTCATGATTACGCTGTGCGGTATATAAAATACTGGTCAATAAGGTCGATAAATGCCGGACATTTAAGAGTCCTGTTAATGGATCGCGCTGTGAAAGTTCTTCCATTTCTTGTGCACGAAACTCTAGCGCATGCGCATACTGTTCCATTTTTTCACGGGAGATCTTCACCTCATTAATCAAACTCCACACATAGGTTTCCACCACCAATGTAGTGTCGAACATAAAGAGCTTTTCCAAGGTGTTAATAATCCGCTGATATTGTTCCGTATCATTAAAGGTACGCTGAATTAAGCGAAACAACATGGTCTTTAGGGTATGCACCGCAGAGAGATACAACTTCGGCTCTACACCTATCCGCTTATGAACCAAACCAATCCGTAAACGGTTATTCACATACGCGCTGTCATAGCGCCCGGAAAATAAATCCAATAAATATTGATGCTGCGCGCGTTGCAAACGCTTCAAGGTATCAAGATCACCAATCAAAGTGGCAATTTCTGGAATTGAGGTCTGATTTTCATAAAATTCATCGACCATACTGTCGAGGATCGGCGCCACAATTCCACCAATCGAAGCCAGTTCCGCCAGCTCTAAATCAGTCAAGCCAAGCAACTGTTTACGTCGTTCTATATCTTGCATCGAAATATGCATTTGATGCATCAATGTTTGGTTGGTTGCTTTCATGAATCGGATCCCCTTCCCGCCAAATCAACCCCATCAGGCGTTTACACAGGGTTTCTATGCAGTAGGTCTTCATGCCTGCAGCAAAGCTTCCACCGTTTTCACCCTTGGGCTTTGGCTATCATTGATGATGACGATTTTTCTTTCAGCTCAACGGTTTTACATGGGCTTAGGCTCGAACGTCAACATCATATTCCTCGTATATTGGTTCACTTTTTCTGGCTTATTCTGGCTAATATTCTTTCTGCTTTTGGCTGATTTGCTCTGCATGATTATTTTTATTCTGCTTGCACGATAACTGATATTTTGCTGACTGTCAGCATAAAAAAACGCCCCTAAGGGCGCATTTTTTCAATATTTATTCCACTTTTAAAATAAATATGGACGTACAAAAATCAGGAAGAAAAGCCCCAACATCAGGGACATCTTTAAAAAGTAATACAGTGAACGATTGTTTTTTCAAGGCTTTGGCTTTTATGCGAATTTGATAGACATAGCCAACCACTGTATTTAAGCCACCTGTTTTATCACCACTTTTATTCTGTGAACTCGCAGCAGTCATGACATTGGTCATCATCAGTACGAAATGCTTTGATACCGCCTTTTACATAAAGCCTATGCTTCATCACAAATCATTTCCCCGTTTTCATCTCAGACTTTTAAAGCTTTAAAATTAAGCGTGGTACTTAATAACTGATGTTATGTGTGTAAAAGTAATTTCGCATTTTTAAAATGAATTTTAAGTTTATTCGACAGGGTCTTACATTTAGGGTTTGAATAAAGGGATTAGCCTTCGGCTGGAGGTACTCTTACGAAACGTTGTTTCTCATTTGGCAAAATGAGAAGCGTGCTTCGTAAGAAAACCTACTCGCGGATGGCGTTACCGTGTATCGTTTTTTATTTGCGTCAAATTGCACTTCTGATGTTACTGCGTAACATCAGTTAATAAGATGACATTTTTGAGAGTGCTTCGAATCTTACATCGTGCTCAGTGATGCTTAAATCAGCAGCATAGATCACTGTGTCTCATCAAAGATGGATAACCATGCCAAAAGTGAATTGACCATTCTGCCGAAAAATACACTTGCTTTTTTCTTGAATTTTTCTTTCGCATCTCAATCTATAGCTTACATTTATAAAAAAATGTGAACTGAAACATAAGCTTCAACATATTTAATTAGAGCGATAGCGATTAAAGGCAGATCCAAAGGCTATTTCCAAAAGAAATTTTGATGACCCTAGCGTCACGGCTTGATACAACTTGTTATGTTCTTTTTAGATATAGTTATCGTAAGATTAGCGAGGCATAAAGTGTACGCAGGAACCGCGTACTCGCTTCACAACATCAACTTAGAAGTCCTCCAAAATAAAGGAGATCAGGCATGATCCACGCTGGCAATGCCATTACCGTCCAAATGCTTTCGGACGGAATTGCAGAATTCCGCTTTGACTTACAAGGTGAGTCGGTCAACAAATTTAACCGCGCAACAATTGAAGATTTTAAAGCTGCAATTGACGCTGTTAAAGCAAACGGTGACATCAAAGGTTTAATCGTTACTTCAGGTAAATCTACATTTATCGTGGGTGCAGATATCACTGAATTCGGTGACAACTTCGCTCAAGGCGAACAAGCGATTGTGGATTGGGCATTGCCTGTTCACGACATCTTCAATGCGTTTGAAGATCTAAACGTTCCTAAAGTTGCTGCAATCAATGGTATGGCATTGGGCGGCGGTTTTGAAATGTGCTTAGTGTGTGACTATCGTGTGATGTCAGATGCTGCACAAGTTGGCCTTCCAGAAATCAAACTGGGTATCTACCCTGGTTTTGGTGGTACGGTTCGTTTAAGCCGCGTGATTGGTATCGACAATGCGGTTGAATGGATGGCAATGGCTGCACCGAAAAAGCCAGCTGCTGCGCTCAAAGACGGTGCTGTTGATGCAGTTGTTGCTGCAGACAAACTACAAGACGCTGCAATTGACCTTGTAAAACAAGCGATTGCTGGCCGTGTAGACTGGAAAGCAAAACGTCAAGAAAAATTAGATCCTGTTAAATTGAACATGCTTGAACAAATGATGGCATTCAATACAGCGAAAGGTGCAGTTCTTGCAAAAGCAAATCCTGCTCAATACCCAGCGCCAAAACTTCTTCTAGACTCATTACAAGCAGGTGCAAGCCTTCCACGTGATGAAGCATTGAAAATCGAAGCGCAAGGTTTTGCTAAAGCGGCTGTGACTCCACAAGCAGGTGCGTTAATTGGTTTATTCCTTAACGACCAAATTGTGAAGAAAACTTCGAAGAAATATGAAAAAGGTGCACACCCTGTCAACCAAGCAGCTGTATTAGGCGCGGGTATCATGGGTGGTGGTATTGCTTACCAAGCGGCAAGCAAAGGCACACCAATCATCATGAAAGACATTGGTAACCCACAACTTGCTTTAGGTATGAAAGAAGCTAATGGCTTACTGACCAAACAAGTTGAACGCAAGAAAATGAAACCTGCTCAAATGGGTGAAACTCTTGCGCGCATCCGTCCTACTTTAAGCTATGACGAATTCAAAGAAGTGGACATCGTGATTGAAGCAGTCACAGAGAACCCGAAAGTTAAGGGTATCGTACTGGCTGAAACTGAAAAAAATGTTCGTGACAATACGATCATTGCTTCGAACACGTCAACCATTTCAATCACACGTTTGGCTGAAAACCTACAACGTCCTGAAAACTTCGTAGGTATGCACTTCTTTAACCCAGTTCATATGATGCCATTGGTAGAAGTGATACGTGGTGAGAAAACATCTGCTGAGGCAATCGCAACGACTGTGGTTCTTGCTCAGAAAATGGGTAAAACACCAATCGTGGTAAATGACTGCCCGGGCTTCCTTGTAAACCGCGTATTGTTCCCTTACTTTGGTGCATTTGACCTTCTATTGAAAGACGGTGCTGACTTCCAACAAGTCGACAAAGTCATGGAAAAATTCGGCTGGCCAATGGGTCCAGCTTACCTCATCGACGTTGTGGGTATCGACACAGGCGTACACGGTGCAGAAGTGATGGCGGAAGGTTTCCCTGACCGTATGAAGCCTGACTTCAAAGGTTCAATTCAAACGATGTATGAAGCAAAACGTTTGGGTCAAAAGAATGACGTTGGTTTCTACAAATACGAACTTGACCGTAAAGGTAAGAAAGCCAAAGTGGTTGATCCAGTGGCTTACGAACTTGTGGCTTCTGTTGCAACTGCGGAAAAACGTGAATTTGATCCTCAAGAAATCATTGACCGTATGATGCTGACGTTCTGTAACGAAACTGTTCGTTGCCTAGAAGACAACATCGTAGCGACTGCTGCTGAAGCAGATATGGCGATGATCATGGGTGTAGGTTTCCCTCCATTCCGTGGTGGTCCATGCCGTTACATCGACCAAACAGGTGTCGCTGAATACGTAGCGCTTTGCGACAAATATGCGTATTTAGGTAAGGCTTATGAAGCGCCACAAATGTTGCGTGACATGGCTGCTAACAACAAAAAATTCTACGGTTAAGGAGCAACGTGAATGGCTACTTTAAATCCACGTGACGTTGTCATCGTTGATGGCGTACGTTCAGCAATGGGTAAAACCAAAAATGGTATGTTCCGTAACGTACGTGCTGACAGCTTATCTGCTGAATTAGTACGCGCGCTTGTTGCTCGTAACCAGTTTGATACCAATGAAGTTGAAGACGTTATCTGGGGCTGTGTAAACCAAACCCTAGAGCAAGGTATGAACATTGGTCGTAACATTGCATTGTTAGCAGACCTACCACGTACTGTTGCAGGTCAAACAGTGAACCGTCTTTGTGGTTCTTCTATGCAAGCAATCCACACAGCGGCTGCGCAAATTGCAACCAACCAAGGTGATATCTTCATCATTGGTGGTGTAGAACACATGGGTCACGTTGGCATGATGCACGGCATCGACATCAACCCTGAAGCGTCTAAGCACTATGCAAAAGCGTCTAACATGATGGGCTTAACGGCTGAAATGTTAGGTCGTATGAACGGTATTTCGCGTGAAGAACAAGATGCGTTTGGTGTTGAATCACACCGCCGTGCTTGGGCTGCAACACAAGAAGGCCGTTTCAAAAATGAAATCGTGGGCGTTGAAGGTCACGATGCAAATGGTTTCAAAATCCTGTGCGATATCGATGAAGTGATTCGTCCTGATGCAAACCTTGAAGCGTTCCAATCGTTACGTCCAGTATTCGACCCGAAAGGCGGTACGGTAACTGCTGCAACATCTTCAGCTTTGTCTGACGGTGCTTCTGCAATGTTGCTGATGTCTGCTGAACGTGCTCAAGCTTTAGGTCTTAAGCCACGTGCTGTGATTCGTTCTATGGCGGTTGCAGGCTGTGATGCTGCGATCATGGGTTATGGTCCTGTACCAGCAACTCAAAAAGCATTAAAACGTGCTGGCTTATCGATTGCTGATATTCAAACTTTTGAATTGAACGAAGCGTTCGCAGCACAAGGTTTGTCTGTTCTTAAAGGCTTAGGCATTTATGACCAACAAGACCGTGTGAACTTGAACGGTGGTGCAATTGCATTGGGTCACCCATTGGGTTGTTCTGGTGCGCGTATCACAACAACATTGTTGAACGTAATGGAACAGCAAGATACGCAAATCGGTCTTGCGACTATGTGTATCGGTTTGGGTCAAGGTATCGCGACCATTATCGAACGTGTTTAATTTTTAATTAAATACTGAGATAAAAGAAACCCCGTTTAGTGCGGGGTTTTTTATTTGTTAACTAAACTCGCATGAATAATACTAGAAGCCCCTTCTCCCTCTGGGGTGAGCAGCATGCACCACAAGAGGATGAGGGGAAATTTTTCATATAAATCCTATCCCTGAGCGGTATTCTGCGCAAGTCTCCTTAAAAGGAGAGGGAAATTTCATAGTGCAATAAATTTTGTTCAAAAATCTTCAACAAAAAACCGTGCTAAACAAACCGTAAAAACGCCTCAGCATATTTTTAAAGTTAATACGTTAATTCTCGATTTTCAGCGATTTTTGAATTATGGTAAGGCCTGAACCAAAACTTAAATATGCATAATAATGATAAATAAACGACTTCACTACCTCTTAAAGATGAGCTGCCTAAGCACTTTTATTTTTCTTACAGCTTGCGTTACAAATAATCAAATCGGTGAACTCTCCCGTGATCTGTTTCAAAAATACGAAACAAAATATGCATGGAGAACAATCCTTGAAGATGATGTGATCGCATTTGGCAAACCCGCTAAAGCAATACCCAATGAACCAATCGATAGCATCGTAGTCGCAGGCAATAAATACAGCTATGTGATTAATAAAGGCGGTGCTGATTTTATTCAACTGATTAGCCAACTCAATCCACAATATATTCGTCTCCATCGAGAACTTGACTTTAATTCTCCGAGCCCGAACAGCACTAAATTTAGCGGAAGCTTTAAATTTTATTATGCGCCTCCCAATGGAACACTAAGTCCTACGGAAAGGGCATTATTCAACCAATATGGCGTAGCACCATGTGATTGTTCAAAGGCAGAACAGCAAGATCATCTCTTTAACTTAGAAATTGCAGGTACGGTTTACCCAAAAGTTGCGAATGCCGCAGATTTAAAGCCCTTAAGCCATCCCTATAAGATCCGTATCCAGCATTACGAAGACCAAAGTGGCTATGTCAAAAAGTCAGGGCAGGAAAAATTGGCAGAATTACCACTATTGCCTTTAACACTCACAATCGACATCATTCAATTGCCTTTAAAAGCTTTAGGCTTTATTTATCAGCCTTAAATCAGAGTATGATCATATTCAATTGGTTGAATTTTCTAAGTACACATACACCCTGACTAGCTCAAAAATGGTTCCCTTTTTCCAATTTAAGTAAAGTAAGTGTTGAGTTGATCACCAATCCTTCAACTCAACATCCTACAATTCTTGGCTTAAATTTTCTGCGCCAACAAAGTCGCAAAATGCTGTTGAATCCGCTGCCCTTCAGCATCCACCCGATGCAGCTCACCGACATTTTCATTGTATTTCACAATATTCCAGCCTTCATACAACGCACTTAACTCTCCTGCTTTAAAGCTAAATGGAAAGTCAGGCTGCGCAGGTAAATCAGGTGTATCCATAGCGCAAACTATCAGGTTATAGCCATTTACACTTGTCGCTTGCTGCATCTGCTGAATCAGTGGCTTCACTGTCTTGGCCTCTAAAAACATCATCACCACGGTACAGCAAATAAAATCATATTTCCCCGTAATGCTTTGGTCTGCATTTAAATCACGCTGCTGTACATGAATATTTTCAATACCTTCCGCAGCGATCACCTCTTGCAGCTTGTGCAAACTGTGTGGATTGACATCCCATGCATCCACCTCAAAGCGCTGCTCAGACAGCTGACTTAAGTACAGCGAATTACGCCCCTGCCCACAGCCGACATCCAAAGCACGACCACCTTGCAAATATGGTGTTGCTGCCAAAATTTCTGAATGTGTTGGACTGAGTTGATACTTCTTATAAAAATAGTCCTGTGCTAAGCAATAAAAACTCAACTGACATTGCACATCGTCACTCGCAGACACAATCTTGTGCCACGCCTGCGGTTCGATAAACGGCGGTGGCTGATCTGGGCTAAATACATGCGTGGAAAGGATATTTCCAGACGCATCTAACATGGCAAAGTTCACTTCACCTTGCAGTACGGTGAGTTTTGCCCAAGTGCCTGCTTTGGTATTGTGCTGTTGTTTAAAACCTTGTGGAATCGACTGCTGCGTCCACACAGGGAGCTGTTTATAACAAATAAGCTGCTGCATCTGATGTTATCCCTCATGCGACTTTATTTTTATGCCATACCAATGGCGGAAATGTATATTCACCATAACGGCTTTAATAGTGATTTTAAATCAGCTTTAAATTGAAAATTTCGAATGCTGTGCAATGCACGCTATTTTTGTTTGTTTTTCTGCGTAACACCATGTTATCCGTTTGTAACATTAGTGGAATATTCACACAATCAAATCCCTCACTCTGTGCCGTGTAACCTAAGCGCTGTTGATAAGGCATAAAATTTACAATGCCTTATTTTAACTAAGTTTTATAGAGTGATGACTATGAACGCGATCAAAACTACTTTAGCTGTTGCTTTAGTTGCTGCTACAACTTCTGCTATGGCAACTACTGCTGTAGAACAAAAACCTGCGACTGCTGTTGAAGCTGTAAAAGCTCAAGCTGCACAAGCGAAAACTGCAACTGTAGCTGCTGCTCAAGCAACTAAAGATGCTGCTAAAACTCAAGTGGCTGTTGCAGAAAAAGCGACTCAAACTAAAACTTTAACAGTGAAAGAAACCACTAAAGCAAAAACTGCTGACATGAAAAAAGCAGTTGTAGAAAAAGCAGCAGCAACTAAAGAAACTGCAGTTGCAGCAAAAGATGCAACTGTAGCAAAAACTGTAGCGGCTAAAGACGCTGTTGTTGCGAACACTGTTGCAGCAAAAGACGCGACTGTAGCAAAAACTGTAGCAACTAAAGATGCTGTCGTTGCAAAAACTGTTGAAGCAAAAGATGCAGCTGTAGAAAAAGCAACTGATGCAAAAGAAGCTGTTGAAACTAAAACTGAAGAAGTAAAAGCTGAAGCGAAAAAAGACTGCGCTAAAAAATGTGCAGAGAAAAAAGCTGAAGCAGCTAAAGCTGAGAAAAAAGGTTTCTTTTCTTGGTTCAAAAAAGCAGCTTAATCGTTGATTAAATGCAAAAAAAAGATGCCTTCACGGCATCTTTTTTTTGCCCATTTAGACTGCAATACTGCTTTCTGACAACGGAATAATCTTTTGATAAACAAACTGATTTTTCCCTTGTGATTTCGCCTGATATAGGCAGGCATCGACATGTTGTAAAGTCGTGGAGTAATTGGACAAACTCAACTGTTGAAACTCGGCCAAGCCCATACTAAAGCTGACATCTAGCCTTAATTGATCTTTTCGAAACGGCACATGTTCGCAGCGTTCCAAAATTGTTTCACACAACATTTTACCCTGCTCCAAATCGGCACCTTCGAGCAAAATTAAAAATTCTTCACCGCCCCAACGACTAATAAAACTCGCGCGTGGACTACAATTTTTTAAGATTTTTGCCAAATGCACCAAAACACTGTCCCCCATTTGGTGTCCATATTGGTCATTAATTTTTTTAAAATTATCGACATCGAGCAAAATGACACAGCCTTTATCAACCGCACCCTCTATAAATATTTGTTCTTTAAAGGCATGGCGATTTTTCAGTCCCGTCAACTCATCGCAAAAACTTACACGTTGCAAAGCCAAATATAGACGTTTATTTCGTGCATACAGCTCACAAATAAACAGAAAAATGATCAAATAAATACCCAATGCCAAACGATAAGAACTGATCCGCGAGAGCATATGTACCTGTGCATCCGACCAATATTCCCCAGCCAATGGCATGGCACCATACCAGCCACAGATCAGCGTCATTAAGCCAATCAGCCAGCAAAAGGTTTTGAAGTCATATTTGATCGCGTAGTAACACATCAATAAAGGCAAGACCATGCAAGCATAGAAGATCTGATGGCCAGTGCCACGATCAGATAGCCATAATCCACCCACGGCACATTCATCCAGCGCTGAACACCAAACAGTAAACACACCACAGCCAAACTTGTTGCAAATTGCTCTAGAAAATAATCAACAAAGGCAAAGTATTGGTTGTCCATCTGAAAGCACGCCACAAACAAGAGACTGCCTGCAAAAGCACTCACGATACTCGGAACAGCTAACATTAGGGTTCGCTTAAAGCGGCGTTTTTTTAAATGGCTCAGCGCTAAATAGGCTTTAATAAATACCCAAATCTGAAATGCCGAAATCGCACACAGGAGAAATTTATCTTCTAAGATTTTGGCAGGATCGACCATCAGCGAAGCCACAAAGATCGCACTAAAAGCATAGAGCACGATCAGTAAATCGTGGCTTAAATGCTTCCGCATTAAAATCATGCCATAGGCAGCAAATGCATTTACCACCCAAACAGGGCTAATGAATAATTCATAGGTATAGCCTATCGACACCAATGAAACCGCACATATGGCAAGCCATAGCAGTATTAATTTTTTCATACGCTAAAAAAATCATCTCTAAAGATGGCGATAAACCTTTCATTCAAAGCCAATCGGTCTAAGGTTAGAATGTTTGCAAGTTCAATACAGCTCAGCTTCTTATGAGTTATGGGCTGCTGGCTAAAAATTTATGTTTAAATTTTCGGCGTATTTTAAGTGATTTAAGTCACACTATTGGTTGATAGTTGTATTAAATTTGCAAATCCAATGCCTCAGGACAATTTTAGGGCTCACGTTTTCTGCGCCATTCATACTAGCTCAGACCACGCTCCCCCCAATTAAGTTCGCTAGCAACAAAAAAAGCCATCCGCTAAAGGATGGCTTTGAATTGCATAACATATCTCGAAGCTGTGCTGAATAATTTGAATGAAAAGGACTTATTTTAATATTTGTAATTGTTCCATCAACCAAGCCATGTATTTATCTTGATCCATAAAGTCAGGCGCCATCCCTGTATCCAAACTATAAAATTGTTGATTAAATTCAATCACAATCTGTTCAGTCAAATGCCAATCTTCAATCATACGAAAATACTGACTGAAGAAAAAACGGTTCTTGCCCCAATTGTTTAAACTTTCCAAACGTGGATATTGGCGGTTCGCGATGAAGTCGATATAGACCTGCTGAATATCATCAAAAATCTGAATAGCTCGCATGAGCATGGACCTCTATATGATGTAAAACCCTGCTAAAAGCCACTTTATCGCGCAAATTTGAAAGAGTGATGACAGTCAGTTAAAGCTTTTGTTTCAACTCTGAACGGTTCTTTTGGCGGATCTCATCCATTTGCGCATTGAGCGCTAACATCTCTGTATAAAGCTGATTAAACTGCTTTAAAGGCGCATCTTCATAGAACATAAATAATTTATTTTTCTTTTCCCATTTATTGGCTTTCAGCACAGCAAAGATCTCATCAGCCTTCGCCAAGCTTTGCTTTTCTAACTCAAATAAAGCATGCGACTCATCACTATCACGACTGTCTCTTAAACTCTGCGCAATTTGCTGACGAAACACCTGTTTGACCGCCAACTGTTTGGCCTGCGCTAAACCATTTTCCTCTTGCTGTGTGGTTTTTTGTTCATAAGCATCGACCACTGCATGCACCTGCTGCAGCATTTGCTCAGTCTCTTGATATTGGTTTTTTTTATCTTTTAATAAGCGATCGATATCGAGAAATTTATCCCAATTCAGTGCTTTAAGATCACGAATATATTGATTCCGCGCTTCTGCACGCTGCACCATTTGGCTCAAAATAAAATCCGCCATGATCTTATAATCACCCGTTAATCGTGCATCTGTTACATTGAGTTGTATCGGTTCTTCCCAGTGCTGAGCTTGCTGAAAGATTTGCTCAGTTTTTTCACGTAAAACCGTTTCATAGGTCGAGAGTTGGGCAGCTTCTTTTTGCTGCACTGAATATTGATAAAACATCCAACCAAACACCAATACCGTGGCACTGGCCAAGACAACAAAGATACGCGGCATAATGAGCTCCGGACCCTCTTTTATTCAGTTTAACGAAAAGTTTGAAGATTGACGATAAAATAGCCATGTTTTTTAGCGATGCTATTTAACTTCATCAATGTAGAAAGACCTAAATTACGCATGCCATCAAAACGAAAATTCATGGATAAAGCATGAATTTTCGCCTTCAATGTACTGTAGAGATGTATTCGATTATGGGGTCTTAATCGGATTGGTATTTAACTGACGGTCGATGTTTCCGAGATTGATTTGATCACGGCTGATTTGCACATTGGTCGCATTACGGTCAATCCCAAAGGGTTGCAACATAATATATAAACCATTGCGTGGGTCAGAAGACTGCAAACCTGCGGCAATATTTAAAACATGCTGTTGCATCAAAGGCGATAAATTCGACATATCTGGCACTGCTGTGGCAGGTAAGATATCAATATTTGACACGATTGTTGCATCGACACCTTTGTTTTGAGTATCACGCTCAAGTTGCATCACCCGTTGCTGTAAGGCTTTACGGCGATCCACCTGCTCTTGATACTCAACAATGCCCGTCTCTGCACGCATTTCACGCTCTGCCATAATGGTTAAAGCAGGCATCTGAATAGCTTGTTGTTCGGTTTCATCAGCTTTTGTAGTGGCTTTTTCCGCAGCCAATGTACTCATAGCCGTCATTGCTGCACTAACAAAAACCAAAACGGAAACAGATTTAGGGAGATTCATCATGTTCATTCCGAGAGATTTAAAAATAGAAAATTGAAAAAATTTACACTGCTATTATTGTACAACAATTAATCAATTTACCAGATTTAACCCCGACAAACGGCAAGAGAGCACAGCTTATTTAAACCTCACGTTGCTCATTCTAGACTTGAGATATCATCCTTTACCTATCTGCATTGCCGCTGCTTTTTCTCTTTTATACGGTCCCGATTCTTAACAGTACAGGAAATGACAAAGCAAACTCTTGCTGCGGATGTCGGCTAAAGAAATCCTGCAAAGCTGCACATGGTTGAAGTGTCGGATGCCGCTGTTGATAGTGTTTAAGCCCAGACCACGTTTGCAAATAGTCCAAAATTTGCTGTGCACTCCACCTGTAATTTAAAAACAGCTGAGGGACTGCTAACTCCTGAAATGGAAACGGAATACTACGATATTCTTCGTCGATGTAACGACGTTCAGCATCCCAATAGCCTTTTAACGTGACAAAATACAGATCCTGTAAGAGTTGGCTTAATTCCGCGTGTTCAAATTGAATTAGACCATAGCCCACAATGGCGATGTGACCTTGAGGTTTTAATACGCGTCGTACTTCTGCATAAAAGGCAGTAAAATCAAACCAATGAATCGCTTGCGCGACTGTAATTAAATCCGCTGAATGGTCTGCAAGCGGACAATGTTCGGCGCTGGCTTGCTCATAACGCACATTGTCTAAATTGGGTGCTTGTGCCAATTGCTCTGCACTCAGATCTGTCGCTAAAATCTGTTGAAAATAGGGCGCCAAACCTTTGGTAAATTGACCTGAACCTGCACCACAGTCCCATGCCAATTCACGCACGGCAACATGCTGCAAAATGCTATCAACGACTTCAGCAGAATAACTTGGACGTGCTTGTTGATACAGCACACTCCCTGTAGAGAAAAGGTCTTTCATTGTAGAAATTCATTGGTTATTTTTTATCAGTTTAATCGAATTTTAGGGGTAGGAACTAGCACTTAAGTCATAGCTTCAGCGATAAAATTTGAGCTTCAAAATATTTACTCAATCACATGCTGTATATAAAAACTGGTCTGCGCAATCGGGCTTAATTGATCATTCATTTGATAATATTTCACATCATAATGACCAGTTTTCCATCCAGTCATAGGATAGAAACTCACCCAGTTTTGTTGCTGTTGCTCACTAACTTTGCGTGGTGTAAAGAGCAGCACTTCACCGCTATCACGATGCGTCAAACGCACCATGACTTGCATATTGTTTGGAACTTTACCCATGGTATCAAAATGTGCATACAACGGCTGTGTGACATAGATTTCACGAGGTAAAACTTGATCTACATCTGTCTGTGATTGATCTGTCACATACGCTTGCCCTGCCAATCGCTGATGCGGATCATTTTTGGCTTGTAGAAATTCGTCTAACATCTGCTGCGCAAATTGTTGCTTATTTTGAATCCCTGCAAAACTGTAATTGGGAAATGCCTGCTGTAAATATCGCCCCAATTGTTGATCTGAAGTCTGCTGAATAATGCTCTGTAGCTGACGATGTTGGCTTTTGCGTTGTTGCTGTATATCTTTAGAATGAGGTTGATCCGAGGCATCTTGATCTAAAGCCAAGAGTGCCACAGGATTACTCGTCGCCAAAGTTACAAGCGAGTGTTCAGGTGGCGACGACGTCAAGCTTGGTTGGTCATTCCACGATGCCGCAATATAGCCCAGTGCAAAACAAAGCAGTCCAAGCATCGGATATTGAAGTCGCTTCAACTGTCACTCCACGAATCTATGTTCATTTGATTAAAGCCTACAGCGGAGCACTTCTGTGCCGACAATATATTCACCAGAGCTCATCGTCGTACCCGTGTTAATCACCTGATTTAAGCTAAAGTTAGATCCAACTTTTAATTTAAGCAGACCATTATCACATGCTGCAGTTATTCTGCTGCCCGATTTCATATTGGATACACAGCCCGTTTTGGTCACGGCAAAAATTGTTTGCCCTGCGGAAATACTGGTGCTGCATGATGCTGTGATTATTTTATCGAGCGATGATTCACAAGAAGAACAATTGCCATTATCACAAAGCGCTGCTGCATTTTCACTTTTACATTCATAGGTCACACCATTTTGAATAATGGTTTTAGAATAGGAAGAATCGACATTACTACCGCCCCCGCCACCACATGCGCTCAGCAAGGCAATCATGCCGATCAAAACAGGAAATAATATTTTTTTCATAACCTTAACCCTTATTTTTTAATAATTTTCTTATAGCAATTGGGCCCATCATCTGGCATCGATTGTAGCAGTTAAACTGTGCGAAATATCAACACCTGAAAAACAGCAGACGAAAAAAAACCTCAAACAATCGTTTGAGGTTTTTCTAATATGGTGGCGAGACCCAGGATCGAACTGGGGACACACGGATTTTCAATCCGTTGCTCTACCTACTGAGCTATCACGCCGATGCGGTGTATTAAGCCGCATCTCAGTTAATTAGTCAATCATATTTATAAAAATATTTTTCGTATGCATATTTTTTAGGCAAAAAAAATCCCTGATGGGATCAGGGATTGATAAACTGAAAAATCAGTTTTGAATATGGTGGCGAGACCCAGGATCGAACTGGGGACACACGGATTTTCAATCCGTTGCTCTACCTACTGAGCTATCACGCCGATGGGGCGTATTAAACAATTTCAGTCTCATGGCGTCAAGCATCCGTTGCGCTTTTTTGTGCAAATGTTTATTTTTAAATCAATATTTCACACTATTTGCTTATTTTTTGAGTGATTTCAAATTTCCACAGCTGAAATTACAGTGACGAAACTGTATTTATCCAACAAAAAAGCAGCTCAATGGCTGCTTTATTATTGGAGGGCAGGTTATTCAGCCGCAGTAATTTTTCCAATGTGTGCCAAACAGCGGTGGATCGCGCCACAACCTGGTTCAAAAGTTTTCACCCCTTTTTCTTCTTCCATACGGGTGGTCTCACTGACCAAGCGCTCTGCAACACCACGCCCACGATTTGCAGGGTGTACCACAATATATTCAAGGGTTTTGCTTTCACCTTGGCCTGTACACCAAATCGCACCAATCAATTTTGTATTAAATTCTGCAGTATAAACTAAGGTATACTGAGCTAAGTTCTGCTCAAGTTGTTCAATCGCATCGGAACCGTCGCTAAACTCAGGGCTGGTGTCATACAGTCGCTCAAGCTGGCTACGCACTTCATCATTTTCTAAAGAAGTATAGGCATGTACGGTAATAGGCATTGATAAACCCTCCTGAGCAATCTAATATGCGGTGACTTTTCGTCACAGCGAAAATATTTTTACATCAATCATTTTGACGTATTTGAGGAACGTGTCTATGACAGATCGTATCAGTGAAGTGGTAAGAAACACCAACGAAACCAAAATTCGAGTTCGTGTGAATCTTGATGGTACTGGTCAAGGCACTTTAAACACTGGTGTTCCATTTTTAGATCATATGATTGATCAAATCAAGCGACATGGTCTGTTTGATATTGATATTCATTGTGATGGCGATCTTGAAATTGACGATCATCATACCGTAGAAGACTGTGGGATTACACTGGGCCAAGCCTTTGCTCAAGCACTGGGCAATAAAAAAGGCTTACGTCGCTACGGTCACTTCTATGCGCCGCTCGATGAATCACTGAGTCGTGTTGTGGTGGATTTATCTGGCCGTCCGGGTCTTTGGATGGATATTCCATTCACTCGCGCGCGCATCGGGACTTTTGATGTGGATCTTTTCTCTGAATTTTTCCAAGGTTTTGTGAACCATGCGTTAATGACGCTGCACATCGACAACCTAAAAGGTAAAAACAGCCACCACCAAATTGAAAGCGTATTTAAAGCCTTTGCCCGTGCATTACGTATGGCGTGTGAAGTTGACCCGCGTGCCGAAAATACTGTTGCGTCTACCAAAGGAACATTGTAATGACCCGTATTGCCCTTCTTGACTATGGCATGGGAAATCTTCACTCAGCAGCAAAAGCCCTCGAACACGTGGGTGCAACTGTTGATGTCACCAATGATCCTAAGCTGATTGCACAAGCAGATAAAATTGTGTTCCCCGGTGTGGGAGCAATGCGTGACTGTATGCAAGGCATGCATGATGCAGGCATTGATGATGTGGTCCGTAAAGCGACATTTAATAAACCTGTGCTTGCGATCTGTGTCGGCATGCAAGCTTTAATGCAGCATTCCGAAGAAAATGGCGGTGCAGATGCATTGGGTATTTTTGAAGGTTCGGTTAAACACTTCCCTGACATAGAGGGATTAAAAGTGCCGCACATGGGCTGGAACCAAGTGCATCAGGCAGACCCTAGCCATCCGATGTGGAAAAACATTGAGCAAGATGCACGTTTCTATTTCGTACATAGCTTCTATGTAGAGCCGCAAGATTCAAGCATTGTCGCTGCTACCTGTGACTATGGTTTGGAATTTTGTACCGCAATTCACAAGGAAAACTTGTTTGCGACACAATTTCACCCAGAAAAAAGTCATACAGCCGGTCTGCAATTGCTGAAAAACTTTGTGGAATGGGATATTTAAAATTCCTTCACCGCAAAAAAGCCCGCTCCTTGCGGGCTTTTTTGTACTGTTTATTTTTCATCCTTTTATTTTCTACATATTCATTTTAGAATTTGCCTACTTATAAAAATACCAAAGCCTAGGAATAATAATGAATACCTTCACATCTGACTCACCGACCCAAGCCAGTGGTCGCTTTAGCCGTCGCGCTTATCTTGCATGGAATCTACTGCTCGGCATTATTTTTACGCTAATTGCTGTTGTGGTCGGCCTGCTCATACCCGGTGCGCAAAATGCGCTGACTGAGGGTGCTATGTCAACGCCACTCATGATTATTTTCTTTATCATGTATGCCATCGTCATTTATTACAGCGTCATTTTCTTAATCCGTCGTTTACATGACCGAGACCATTCAGGATGGCTTGCACTGCTGATCTTAGTTCCTGTAGTGAATATATTGTTTGCGCTCTATGTGTTATTTGCACCGGGTAATAGCGGTAGTAATAGCTTTGGACAACCACGCCCGACCAAAGGCTGGGAAACAGTGCTGGCTGTTTTGTATATCGTGGTGTTTATAGTCGGGATACTTGCTGCGATCATGATTCCGTCTTACCAAAACTATGTGATCCGCTCTCAACAAACCACGATTCAACAACAATAATGATAAATCATTAGATGCCGCCGAGATCGTCCTAAACAGCAATACATCTACTCAAACAAGCTCACACAAGTGGGCTTTTTTTGTACTTTACCTTTATAATCAACGCGCTTTTTTGGTACAGGATCAAATCCTGTACTTTTTCACATTTTTATGTCGTTTTTAGCTCAATTTTTTGCGGCTAAAAATGAATGATAACAATACTTTTTACGATAATTTAAGATCATTTAATATGAATAATTCACCCAATATTAACTCTGGCTGGAACCGTGACGGTCGCTTTAATCGCATGTCATTTATCGGTTGGAATGTCTTCTATGGCCTCATGCTAAGCATACTGATGCTGCTGATTGTCAGCATGATGCCCAATACTCTCAATGCCCTAATAGCTCACGCTGAAAATCCAATGACGCAAGTGATTGGATTTATCCTAAATGTTTTAATGCTGATCCCTTTGATGATTTTTTCAGTGCGTCGTTTGCATGACTTTAATCTCTCAGGCTGGTTTGCACTCTTAGAGCTGATTCCGTTGCTCAATATCGTCATGTGCATTGCGCTGATGCTCATCCCCGGGTCTGCAAATGCCAATCAATATGGTGAGCCACGTGCATCCAAAACATGGGAGGTGGTTCTCGCCTTTCTCTTTATCGGTTTATTCTTACTGATCTTGGTAAATGTATTATTTACTGCGCGTTTTCTATTTTAAGTCGTCACTGACTTTAAGCCTATTGGTCACTGTCTTTAAGTCCTCTCATCACTGTCATAGCAACGCGCTATGACAGGCAGGTGAGTCGAAGGCTCATGCTCAACGCCGCATCTCGGTATTTGCATTTCCCTACTAAACGCTCTAGGCTGCAACAACAAGCCTTTGAATTAAATCACAATGACTGATGCTCTACCGACACCTATTTTGCCAACAAAAGAACAGATTAAAAATTTTCCATTGTTCCAAAATTTAGTGCCAGAGCAGATCCATGTCATTCACAATGCAGAACAATGCCAACACTGGGCCGATGAATTGCAGACGACTGCCTTATTCGGTTTCGACTCTGAATCTAAGCCGACTTTTCGTAAAGGTGAGGTCTCTACCGGTCCACATTTAATCCAACTTGCGACGGCGCAACAGGCGTGGTTGTTTCAAATGAACGAATGCACTTGGGATTTTTTAAGACCAATCTTGAGTAATCGGGATCAAATTAAAGTAGGTTTTGGCTTAAAAAATGATGCGCATTTATTTCGTAAAAAAGGCATCGAACTGAATAGTGTCTTGGAACTCTCCAAGTGCTTTGCTTCTTTTGGCTTAACCCAACCCGTCGGTTTAAAAAATGCCATGGCACTGCTTTTTCGTGTGAATTTTCCAAAATCTAAATCGGTCAGCACCTCCAATTGGGCCAAAAAGCGCATAAGTCCGGAGCAAATTCGTTATGCCGCTGCCGATGCTTATGCCCCTGTTTTGGTCTTTGAAGAATTATTACAACGTGGCTTATTACCTAAAACCATTCCCAATACCTCCCTCAAACTAAGAATTCGTCCGCACATGAAATTATAAACCCTTAATTATTTTAATGATTTAAATTATATTCAGCGATGTAACCGCTCTGTAACTGGATATTGCCCCAATCTATGGCATGACCAAGTGCAAAGGTCGGCTGAAGAGTGCCAATGAATTTGCAGTTTATTTGCGCTAAAGATTTGAACAGTACCTTATTGCCTTAAAAATAGTCACTGCACAGTCTAAAAAAATAAAATCGCACCTTTTAAGTACATTTATATCTTTGATTTAACTCATTTTAATTACATTAATACACATTTATATTTTTATTCGACTAAGGTTTTGATCTCTCTAGATTTTCTAGCAGAATTACATGATTTATCTCATTCTTTCTATGCTTTCATAATTTATTTTCATCTATCTCCTTTTGCTAAAACAAATCTGCCAAATACATAACACATCATAATCTAAAAGCTTGGAGAACCTGACATGTTGAACTTATTTACAGGAAAAATCAGCGGTGTACTCAGCCTGACTTTACAAGGAATCAGTAAAGCGGTTGGACTGGTTTTAAATACTGTTTTTGGATACTGTAGACAGCGTATTAGAGACCGTAAGTAGCTTAACAGCGCCCTTAACGGATGCACTCACTGAGTTTCCACTCATTGGGGGAGACATCGAAAAAGTACTCGCGGTTGAAAATCAGTTGGTTGGTACGTTACTTCAATCCGTAAACAGCGATTTATTACAAACAACCGCTTATGTTTAATGACTAAAAACGCTAATACACAGCGCAATTGTTGTAACCAAGAATAAAATCCAATCCTCTATTTGCACTAGCCTGACACTTGTCAGGCTTTTTTAATTCATCAATTCTGATATTAGCATTTAGTGAATAGCCGTTTATTTGATAAGATTAGGCACAAATTCATTCTTAATTTGATTGAGCAAGGAGCGAAAGCATGCTGATCATCCCTGCAATTGACCTGAAAGATGGCAAATGTGTCCGTTTAAAACAAGGTCGTATGGAAGACGATACCGTATTTTCTGACGATCCAGTGGCAACTGCACAGCATTGGGTAAATGAAGGCGCGCGTCGCTTACATTTGGTAGATTTAAACGGTGCTTTCGCTGGTACACCGATTCATAAGCCTGTGGTTGAAGCGATTGCTAAAGCACAGCCTGAATTGCCAATTCAAATTGGTGGTGGTATCCGCTCACTTGAAACCATTGAACATTACCTTGATGCAGGCGTATCGTTTGTCATCATTGGTACAAAAGCAGTGAAAGAGCCTGAATTTGTTGAAGAAGCGTGCAAAAAATTTGCAGGCCATATCATTGTCGGTATCGATGCCATGAACGGCATGGTGGCAACAGATGGTTGGGCAAATGTCACAGACGTGAAAGCTACTGATTTGGCAAAACGCTTTGCAGATGCTGGCGTATCAAGCATTGTCTACACCGACATCGCACGTGATGGCATGATGCAAGGTGTGAACGTTGAACAAACCGTTAACCTTGCAACGTATTCAGGCTTACCTGTTATTGCATCGGGTGGCGTGACCAACCTTGACGACGTGCGTAACTTAAAAGGCCAACCGGGCATTTTAGGTGCGATTACCGGTCGTGCAATTTATGAAGGCACATTGAACCTTCGTGAAGCTCAATTACTGCTTGATCAACAAAGCTTGTAATTTACCCGAGCAGAAAAGAGGTCTTCGGGCCTCTTTTTTTATTTCTCCTCTTTGAACATTCAAATACACATGCCAACCGTCCAATCTGCTTGGAAAGCCAAGTTTCCGCAGCTCGCACTCATCCTGATTACCATGATTTGGGGCGCCAGTTTTATCACCGTGCAATACGGTTTAAATTTTAGCAGTCCAGTGCTGTTTGTCGGTCTACGTTTTGCCGCAGCTACACTGGCTGTGAGTCTGTTATCGCTCAAATATCTTAGACATTTTTCTCAATACGATGTCATTGCGGGCGCAAGTATTGGCGCGGTGATTGCAATCGGCTATGCGACGCAAACAGTCGGCTTACAAAGCATCAGCAGCAGTGAATCGGCTTTTTTAACAGCGCTGTATGTACCGCTGGTTCCGATTTTTATGTGGCTGTGTTTTCGGCATAAACCACATGTGATGACATGGCTGGGTGTAAGTTTGGCTTTTGTCGGTTTGGTCTTTTTAACGGGTAATGGTTTTGGCGCTATTCAGCTCAATTTTGGACAAATCATTACGCTGCTCGGTTCGATTGCCATTGCCTTTGAAATTATCTTGATCAGCTATTTTGCGCCCCGCGTCAATCTGCGCAGAGTGACGGTTCTACAGTTGGCATTTGCCTCTCTGTTCTGTTTTTGCTTTGCCCCACTGGTGGGTGAAACCACTTTGCCAAAATTTGAATGGCCATTAATCGCTGTACTCTGCGGATTGGGGCTTGCCAGCGCCGTGATTCAACTGGTGATGAACTGGGCGCAGCGCATGGTTGATCCTGCACAGGCAGCAATCATCTATGCAGGTGAACCGGTTTGGGCCGCGATCATTGGGCGACTTGCTGGTGAACGCTTAACACCGCTCGCCCTTATTGGCGGGCTTTGCGTGGTTCTCGGTGTGATTGTGAGTGAATGGCGGCCGAAATTCTTAAAGAAAAATAAAGACAAAATTACAGAAGAAATGCCTTAACACGCAAAAGCGCCCTCAATAATGAGGGCGCTTTTAAGCGATATCCTTCATAAAAAAGACTTAAATTTAGAAGGACACCATCTTGCCCGGATTGACCATTGCCCCCAGCCCATAAGCGGTTTTCGCCATTGGAATCACCATTGGTGCAAGTGCGCGACCAAACAAAATGTCCTGATGCTGAATACTGGTGAGCATTTTAAAGTCATCGGCATTGCCACAAAAATCATCGGCAATGGCTTTGCCTATACGCACGGTTTGCGCCACGCCATGACCGCTCCAGCCTTGTACCGCATAAATCGGATATTTCCCATCGGACTTACGGCTATCGGCTGCGCCATTCATGGTTAAATCTGTGGTGCCACTCCAAACAAAGTCCAGCTCAACCTGTGTCAATTGCGGGAACACATGCTTGATTCGGCTCAGTAAATAATCATGGGTTTTTTCAGGCGTCCAGCAAGAGCCCGTCCCTTCACCGCCAAATAGCAAACGGTTTTTAGATACACCGCGATAATAATCAATTTGAAACTGCGTATCGTACACAGGCGCATCACTCGGCAGAATTTCAGCAAGATCGAGCTCTAAGGGCGCTGTGGTACACACATAAGTATAAAATGGAATGGTGGTTTGATTATGGCTTTGCAGCAGTTTAAATGAGGCATGATGGACCCCAATCACGGCGCTCTTACGTGCTTTAATCACACCGCCAGTGGTTGTCACGTAAATCCCATCTTCACGCTCATCCACCGACAGCACTTCGGTTTGCTCATAGATTTTGCCACCTTGTTGACTAAAACCATAAGCAAGGCCACGGTTTAATGCCAAGGGATGAATATGCCCGCCGAGAGTATCGAGTAAACCGCCATAATAATTTTCCGATTTCACATGCTCAAACAACTCGTGCTTGCCCATAATCTGGGTATGGTCTTCACCCAAATATTTACGCGCATCTGCACCTTCAGTTAAACCCACCAAATGCCCTGGGTGTACGGCTGCGGTAATGTGCTGATGTTTGCGTTGTAGATCTAAATCATAGTTCTGCGCAATTTGGTCAATTAAAGACATGGCCTCAGTCGAAGTGAAGTGCCATAAACGTTTAGCATCCTCATAACTAAAGTGTTCAATCATTTCCCCCGCTTCCCAACGCGCCAACCCAGGAGTTAGCTGTCCACCATTACGCCCCGATGCAGCACTGCCAATACGGTTTTTTTCCACCAGCACCGTGTCCACACCCTGTTCCGCCAAATGCAGTGCCGTAGATGTGCCCAACAAGCCGCCGCCGATCACCACCACATCACACTCAACATCCGCATTAAGGGCATCAAAAGCCTGCCATTCTTGCAGTGAGCTTTCATAATAATTGGCTGGAAAATCAAAACTGCCGCGAGCAGGATTGACCCAGTTCCACTCCTTACCGCTTTGCACATTTACACTGTTTTTATATTCAACATCGTCTACAAATTTTGGCTTTGTATTCATTTTTTTACATTCCTATTTATCAATTCAATTCTGTTTGATCGCTATAGAGGCTTCAGCCTCTTAATACGCATTGCCAATCACAATATTTTGTTTTCTTAACTTTTTATAAGCGAACAATACGACGCCCACTGCCAGCCAAATACCTCCGCAAACCAAGGCGTTGTGTTCTAGGCTCACCCAAAGGCACATAATCGCTGCCACTGAAAGTAGCGGCAGCAGCATGTTCAGGCAGATATTTTTAAGACCATGACGTTGACCATCACGTACATAAAACTTCATAAACACGGAGAAGTTCACGGCGGTAAAGGCAATGAGGGCACCAAAGCTAATCATGCTCACCACTGTAGCTAAATCTAAACGAATGGCTGCCAATGAAATCAGACCGATCAGCAATACTGCATATAAAGGTGTGCCTAACTTGCTATGCACTTGACCAAATGTGCCTTTATGAAAAATGCCGTCTCGTCCCATAATATGAATTAGGCGTGATGCGCTGGCATGCGTGGCAAGCCCAGAAGCAAATGTATTCATAATTTGGGCGCATAAAAATACTGATTGAAATAGCGCCCCACCCACGTACAGGACGATCTCAGGGAGCGCTTCATCTGGGTTGTTAAAACGGACATTGGTTGGAAAATACAATTGCACAAACCAGGATGCTGTAATAAAAATCACACCGCCCGTAAGCGTGGTTAGGATAACCGCTCGAGGAATTGTGCGTTTCGGGTCTTTGGTTTCATGTGACATGGTCGTCACCGCATCAAAACCTAAGAAGCTAAAGCACAGGATTGAAGCCCCTGCGATAAGTGGCAAAATTGACGTATCACCATTAAATAGCGGCGCGAGCGTCAAGACATGCGCATAACCTTGCTCACTCCCTATACCTTTAATAACGAGATAGATAAAAAAGCCCATCAGCAGTACAGGCGCACAGACAAAGATCATGCTTAAATTGGCCAAAATATTGATACGGAAGCAGTTGATGAGCGTGACTAAGCTAGTAAACAAAATCACCCATGCCCAGTACGGCACGCTTGGAATCACTGCTTCTAAATAAATACTTGCCAAAAGCGCATTGACCAATGGCAGCATGATGTAATCCAGTAAAGAACACCAACCGACAAAAAAGCCAGTTTGAGGCCCGCAAGATTCTGCAGTGTAGGTATAAGCAGAACCCGGTTTATCCGAATGCTTACTAAAACGCGCATAACTAAATGCGGTGAGGAGCATGGCAAATAAAGCCAAAATATAGGCCAGCGGCACACGGCCATCTGTAATACCGGACACAATGCCAAAAGTATCAAACACAACCATTGGCGTCATATATGCGACACCAATAATCACCACTTGCCATAAAGACATTTTTTTTAAAACAGACGCTGAAGTTTCCATGCACGTCACCTGAACTATATTTATTTGCGTTACAGGTTCTTTTGCAATCAACATGCCATATAATATTCATTCATTATTTTAATGATGATTCAAAAAATGCCAAAGTATGATTTAGAAACTAGAAAATTAGCCATTCTGATGTATAAAAAAACTGATTACAAAGTGGCTGTTTGCAAAGAGTTTAACATCTCTCGAGTCACCTTGGATGCTTGGATTCGCCTGGAGGAAGAGACCGGAAGTTTGCTCCCAAAAGCCGCAAGAAACCGTGGTGCACCGGGCCACATTCGCGACTGGAATGAATTTCAAGTGTTTGTAAAAAATACAAAATTTAAAAATATAAGTGATCTGGTTCCATTATTTGAACAGCGATTTAGCTATCCTGTTTCGTATGCGGTATTGGTACGCGCAATACACGTTTTAGGTATGCGCCGTCGCCGTGGTCGATTCTATAGCTAATACCTAAACTGCTGTAATGTTAAATAAAAATTCAGAAAATAATTTAAATAAATAACTATACATTAATGTATAGTTATTTTAGTAAAAACGTAAATTTATATTATTAAGAATGTAAAATAATAAAAATAAATATGTAACTTAATAAAATTAAATAAGCAAAGTTATTTTATTAAAAATGTAAGTTATAATTCTTAAAAATGTATAGTCAATTTTGCTTAAATAACCAAAGTTAAGCACTTTTATGTGCAATTGCTTTATAAAAGAGCATTTTTTGATGCCGCCTATCGAATGGTCAAACGAAAAAAATAAAAGCGACCCATGGGTCGCTTGTCATTATGCTGCTGTATTTACTCATACATCGGTCTGTTGTCATTGACACGAATTAAACCTTTAATCGCGCGGTACACAATCCATAACCAAGACAGTCCGATCACCGTGACACAGAAGGTACTCGCTCCCAGTGCCACACCCGCAAAGGCATTGGCATTATTGCCGGTAAAGAACAGAAAAATAAAAGGCACGAAAGCAATGATGTTCCAAATGAGATACCACCAAAACGTACGGATCTGCCAAGTAAAATGGCTTTCAAAAATCGTGCCGCGAACATCACTGCGTTTGACGTAATTGATAATCAACGCGAGGACCGCAAGCAAGCCGGCAGAAAAAATCGCCACAATATAAAGAATATACAAAATAATCGTGAGCAGGCGGTTTGGATCTTTATCAATGGAATAATTCATTTCGCTCTCCGTCATGATGATTTTGCGGATCATTCCACCCTAGATATGCAGGATATTAAATGGTGAAATCAGCCATAAAATCAGTAATATGTTAAAGGCTATAGTACAGAAATATATTTTTCGAAATGGTTGTTTTTGTGTTTTATGCCGCAAACGTTGCTGAGCCAGCCATGCCGCCGGCCACCCACCTAAAAAAGACAAAAGATGCAGTGTATTTTCTGGCACGCGTCGGTTCCCCATTTGCGCAGCTTCTTTATCCTGCGCATAGAACCAATAGGTCAGGACATTGATAATACTCACAAAAAGCAGCACCATGCCACTGAGTAAACCCGCCACAGACAAACCCGCCAAGGCGAGGATATAAATGATGCACAAGATTTGCATCGGCTCTGCCTGACGCGGCATCTGCACCACATTTTTTTTATTAGGGCGTTGTGTAGCTTTGGTTTGTGAGGCTTTTAAATAATGCACTTGCTGTGCACGAAAGCGTCCGCGTTCGTCTAAGGTCACAGCATAATCCAACGCGCAGCCCACGATTGGTCGTGGGCCGGGACGGGAAAAATCTTTAATGTGCAAAAATACGCGATCTTTGGTGCTATCGTTCGGTTGAATGAAGCCGTAGCCCTTGTCATCAAACCATTCTACTAAGCGTCCTTGATCACGCATGCTTTTCCCTCTCGTTGTTTTTAAAATTTATGCTGTGACGAATTTTAATCGTTCAATCAGCATATTACGCATTTCAGCAGGGTTTTTCTGCAAAATATCATCCCCTGTACGGCCTTCTGCCGCATTTTTCTGTGCCACCTGTAAACGCATCATCCAGAAACGACCTGCAGCCATCGCCAAATACAACTCTAGGCATGATTTTTCATCTGCGGTTAATGGACGCACGCTTTCATAAGCATTTAAAAAGGCAATGGCTTTGTCTTCATTCAAATGCACATCCGGATATTCAGTACAGAAGTCATTTAAAGTAATAGCAATATCAAACAAGAGTTCGTCTTTATTTAACTCATAAAAGTCTAAAATACCGTTGAGTTGATCGCCTTCAAATAGAGTATTGTCACGGAACAGATCAGAATGAATAAAACCGGCAGGACGGTCTGGATACATCGCCGTTAAGATGTCATATAAGCCCAACAGATTGTTGAGCAACGTGGTATCTGCTTCATTTAATGTTGGACGAATATCGCGTGAAACTTGTAACCAATAAGCATGATCACGATATTCTGCACGTTCCAAAGGGAAATCTTGTAAAGCCACATGCATTTTCGCTTGGGCAACAGCAATCGCCTCTGCTTGCGCTAAGCTTGCAGGCATGGGATGTTGACCTTGCATGCGTGGCGCAATCTGTGCAGGTTTATCCTTTAAGCTATGAATCGCTTTACCCGAATGATTCAGCGGTACAGGCACAGTTAGACCAGCCTGCCCCAAGTGTTCGAGTACAGGAACCAGCTCCCCTGCACCTTGCTCGTCCATCTCTTCAAAAACGGTTAATACATACTGCGTACCATTTTCGCAAACAATAAAATAGTTGGTATTTTGAATACCGCCTTGAATCGGAATCAGGTCAATCACCTCCAGTCCATAAGGTGCTGCAAAATCCTGAACTTCCTTTAAAGTCAAAGTGGTATAAACCGACATAGAAAACCTGCGAAAAAACTTACATATTTTTGATAGAATAACCGCTCCGACTACTAAGGTGTAGCATCTAAGTCGCGAAGTTTCATAATCGGCTGTTATTTTTGGAAAAAATTATGCTTGCTAAACGTATTATTCCTTGCCTCGACGTGGACAACGGTCGTGTAGTGAAAGGTGTTCAATTTCTTGATATTCGTGATGCAGGCGATCCAGTTGAAGTTGCACGCCGTTATAACGAACAAGGTGCGGACGAAATTACCTTCTTAGACATTACCGCAACCTCAAATGGTCGTGATACCACTTACCGTACGGTAGAGCGTATGGCTGAGTCTGTATTTGTGCCATTAACAGTCGGTGGTGGCGTGCGTAAAGTAGAAGATATCCGCCTGTTATTAAATGCTGGTGCGGACAAAGTTTCGATTAACTCTGCGGCTATTTATAACCCTGAATTTGTACAAGAAGCCTCTCAGCGTTTTGGCGCACAGTGTATTGTGGTTGCTATTGATGCGAAAAAAACCGGCGATAATAAATGGGAAATTTTCACCCACGGTGGTCGTAAAGAAACCGGCATCGATGCCATCGAATGGGCGGTGAAAATGGCGGACTTCGGTGCAGGTGAATTACTCATCACCTCGATGGATGCCGATGGAACCAAAGCCGGTTATGACCTTGAACTGATGCGTAATATTAATGACCGTGTGACCATCCCAACCATTGCTTCTGGTGGTGTCGGTAACCTCCAACATTTGGCCGATGGCATTTTAAAAGGTGGCGCAGATGCGGTGCTTGCAGCCTCTATTTTCCACTTTGGTCAACACACCATTCCTGAAGCGAAAAAATATCTAGCAGCACAAGGCATTGAAATGCGTCTTTAATGGGCTTGTTTTCAATGAAGATTGAAAAAGAGCGATGATTCGCTCTTTTTTTTGCTTTGGTGTTTTTGATGCAACGCCATTGATTTGTAGCAGAGCATCGCCCATACAATTCATCAACGATAGACATAAAAAAAGGAGCCTTGTCGGCTCCTATAAACCAAGAAAAACTACAGCACTTGGTCTGATACTTAAAACAAATGAAAAAATATACATAGCAACTTCATCAATCAACTCGTCGTGTACAAGCCTTTTGATGATTTAAATATAGGGCATTTGCACTGCATTTGATTGACAGTAGATTCATAATTTGTTGACAAATTGCGACAACTCAATTGGGTAGAAAAGCTTGTTGTCACAACGTACAACGCTTTCACATTAGACCGTTTCAAGAAGTGCAACTGGCTTTTCACGCTCAGCTACCCACTTTGCAGGAAATACCCGATTGACCCAGTGTGACAATGGTTTCGCAATCGCTGTCGGCAGCAGCACACCCAATGGGTTCTGTTCCTGTAATTTCGCCGAGGAAATCACCCGAGTCCCTAAAATATAATCAAACCACGGTTTGGTCACACACCAATTGGCATCCTGATTTGAGTTCATATGGTGGTCATAGTGCCATGGAATCTTTTTCATCGCCCACTCTGGCTCAAGATGTGCGCGACGATGGATATAATAATAATTGCAAGCACTATACAGCACTGCCAAGCTCATTCCTTTCGACACTGGGTAAAATAACGGCGTAAATACACCTGCAACTACAGCCAAGGATATGATTTCATTTTTCGTGCGCCAGTTCTGTACGCCTTCAACATAGCCATGATCATGAAAATCTGTTTTACGAACTTCACGATGATGCTCCCAATGTGATTTCATGCTATCTGGTACAGGACTATATCGAGGTTTTCCTATCCGATGCGTACCATGCAAAACATATTTATGTGCGACCCATTCAAAGGCGTTGGCAACGACCAACCCTGCAATAAAACCTTTTAACATGACTAATATCTCCTTTTCTTAGCTCCACTATAGGTAATGAAAAGGGCTAGATATTGACCGTTTTTTTTAATATCATTGACAAAACACGACAAAATTTAGAATTAAAAAAATATGCAACAACTCAAGGACTATACAGGATCAGTCTATGGAGGACTGGGCCATTTGCTCTATGCTTATCACCAAGCTCAAGGCATTGCTATTCCTGAAAAACTGAATAAAGTTCAAAACTTAGAGCGTTTTGATTATGCCGTTTGGCGTGATTTATTGATGGATTTAGATCAAAAGATCCAAAAGCCGGCTCTGGGTTTAGAAATTGCAGAACATGTGCAACCCAAACATATTGGCATTATTGCGTATATTGCCCTGTCCTGTGAAAACTTGGGTGAAGCGCTGCTCCGCTACCATGATTTTCATCGCTTAATCTTCGATGGCAGCCCATTGCTGATTGATATTCAAAATGATTTTTTCTCGATCGGTTGGAATGATTTACCCATGAATATGGCCAATCAATTGACCGATGAAATTGCGATTGCCTTAATGCTACAGTTTCTAAAATTATTCATGCATTTTGAGGATATCAATTTACACGAAGTGCATTTTCATAATCCAGCACCCAAAAATGTCGCTCAGTATGAGCAGTACTTTCGTTGTAAAGTTCGATTTTCTCAAGAAAAGTCGAAGGTTATTGTTCCCATTCAAGAACTGTCTCGCCCCTTTTCCCAAGGCGATCAGACCTTACAAAAACTGTTAATGCAACAGGCACAGTCTTTATTGGAAAAGCTGCCGAATACCACGCAAATCGACCAACGCTTACAGCAAGCCATCTTAATGGGTTTACAAAAAAATCAGTTCCAAATTGAACATGTCGCTACTCAACTGAATCTGTCCGTCCGACAATTACAACGCCATTTACAACAACAAGGCAGCACCTATCAGCAACGCATGCAGGAGGTCCGCTGTATGATGGCTGAAGAATTTTTAAGAGACCCACATTTAAGTTTGCAAGAAATTGCGCTACTGCTGGGTTATTCAGAACAGAGTGCATTTCAACGTGCTTTTAAACAATGGCGAAATTTAACCCCACAGCAATGGCGCTTATCGCAAATTGAAGCAGCAAGTTAAAATGTGACGCAGTTATCATTTTATATATTGTGATTTTCAGCAAAATCCATTAAATCTATGCATATTCAATAAATGAATAAAACAACACTTCACAACTAGATTGTACTCATGCTGAGTGAAAGATTGAAAATCTATTCCAAATGACAAAAACAAATGGAGTTTTAAATGAATAAATATTTAGCAGAACTGATCGGTACGTTTTGGCTGGTCTTTGGTGGTTGTGGTAGTGCGGTCTTGGCTGCGGCCTTTCCTGAGCTTGGCATTGGCTTCGCTGGCGTGGCACTGGCCTTCGGTTTAACGGTATTAACGGCTGCTTATGCGCTGGGTCATATCTCAGGGGGACATTTTAACCCTGCCGTGAGTATCGGCTTGTGGGCCGGTGGTCGTTTTGAAGCGAAAGAACTAGCACCCTATATTATTTCTCAATAGCTGGGTGCAACTCTCGCCGCATTTATTCTATTCATCATTGTACAAGGTCAGGCCGGATTTACAGGAGTCGGCGGTTTTGCCACCAATGGCTATGGTGAATTATCTCCAGGTAAATACTCTATGCTCTCAGCGTTAGTCATTGAAATTGTGCTGACGGTTGGCTTCCTGATTGTGATCATGGGAGCAACGGATAAACGTGCCCCTGCCGGATTTGCCCCAATTGCGATCGGTCTTGCGCTTACATTGATCCATCTGATCAGCATTCCCGTCACTAATACTTCGGTCAACCCAGCGCGTAGTATGGGTGTGGCATTCTTTGCTGAAACTGCTGCGCTATCACAAGTTTGGCTATTTTGGGTAGCCCCAATCATTGGCGCGGTGATTGGTGCGGTCATCTATAAACTGATGGCAAAAGTCGAATAAATAGAAGAAGACACCATAAAAAAGCTCACAATCTGTGAGCTTTTTTTCATTCATCCCGAATTGAGCTTTGCTTCCTTCGACGGCCGATGACACAGCTTTAAAGAAATGGATTTTCTACTTCGTTTTCTTCACCGCCCTGCGCTATTTTTTCAGCTAAGTTGGTTTCTGCCTCAAGCGTTGTCACCACATCATTGAAAAATGCCTGTAAAGCTTTCGCTGCAGCTAATCCAGCTTGGTCTTTCGTCACCTGTAGGTTGCCATAAATATTAATTCGATCTTGGCCATTTTCTAGTGTTAAGTCATGAATTGCATGCGACGCTGTGTCATTTTCAAATGCTTTGAACATGATGGATATCCTTCTTTTTTGTTGTAGTGATGCAGCAATAGAAATACGTGAAAAAGATTTCAACTGCAAGCAATGATCTTCTTCATCACTCGCCGTTCAGCGCTATTATCTGCTCGATTATTTCAAAATCTGTAGCAGATATTGCAGAATTTCTTCAATCAATTGTTTGACCAAGGCATCTTGATTGTTGTCATTTCCACTGCTTGCCGTGGATGACTCGCCCACAGAACCACCACTCGATTTAAAGTCTTTTTGCAAGCTTAAAATCTTGTCTTCTGCGACATCTGCAGCACACTGGCTTTCAGCATCCCAATGCAAATAAGCGATGTCTTGATTTGCTTTGACTTGGGTGGCTTTGAGTGGCAACCGATAGGTATTACGCTTTTGGTCTTCTGTTAATTCTGGAAAGAAATTAATTCCGGTCAGTTCTTCTAGCGCACAAATACTCATGACTTTGACTGTCGGTGCCGTATCACGCAAGGTATTGTCCGCATAGTACACGCCTGCAACACCTTTTTTCGGCAAATAGATCGCCTTATAGGTGGCGGTCGGCACGATGACCCCTTGCCCGATGGTTTTTAATTTTTTCGCACTGTACACCGGCCCCGTCACCACATAGACATCTTGCTTTTGCTTGGTCACCATCGCTCGTGTGGCTTCTTCTAACTCACGCCACACTTGCTGATTATTTTTTGGAGCTTGCGGCACCATATTGGCCAAAGAAAAACTGTCTAACTGTGCCGCTTTATTGGGCATATCGGCATTTGGTGCCATGTGTCCACGGTCATAGCCTGAAGATTTATAGTCTGAAAGCAAAGCCCGATATTCAGACGGCACGCGAGTCTCTTCATGAAAGTTATCTTCACGCGGAATTTTTTGACTCAACCGTGCGGGGGTTAATGCTTCTGCAACCCAAAGCGGTGTCTTGGATATCCCTGAATACATGACATTAAAGCCATTAAAACACAGTGGAAAACTGTTTTTATGTAGGCTTTCACGGACCAAATAAGGTGGCACTTCACGGTAAAACTGGTCCAAACAGGCGCTATTTGAACTGCTGCTCATGGAAACAAGTTGTTGAATTTTTTCTTGCCCGAAAGCAATTGCAAAGCTCCCTGTTGCCACCAGACCTAACAGCACTTTTATGCCATTTTGCCCAAATAACTGTGAAAGCGGATTTGCTGAATTGCGTTTCTTTTTGACCATGACTTACAACAATGACTTCTAAAAGGACTATTTTTCCGCAGCTTAGCAAGGGTGCATATTTTAGTACACTTTTCTTTTTTAATTTGCTTAACAATCACACAAATATTGTTTAACAAAGCAGCAGTTGATGTAACTTTATGTCGCAGTTGTGCAGTTCTTTATAGGAGGTCATGAAGCAGTTGCGTATGTTTCATTGAATTCGCCTCAAGAATTATGACAAGGTAAAAATACGAAAAATTGCGATAAAAATATACGGAGTGATTATGCATTCTAAAATTTTAGGTTTAGGTTTAATTTCAGGTTTAATGAGCGCAGCAGCATTTGCAGAGCCGCCGATTCAACCCGGTGATACATTAGAAAGCTTATCTAAAGTCAAAATTGTGACCACCGTGAATGGTCAACCTGGTTCCATTCAGGACTTAGTTTCAAGTGGCCAAGTTCAATTGGTTGAAGCTCCTGCCGGACAAGTCAATGCCGCTGCAACAGAACAGCCCTTAAACCCTGAACAGGCTCAGGCAAACCAAATCGATCCGAATGCCCCTGCAGTCCCTGCAAATGCTGAACAAGCCGTGACTGAAGCGGAAAATGCACTCGCAAATGAACAACAAAGTGTAGCTGCTGCACCTACAGAGCAGTCCGTTCCAACTGAACAAACAGCAGTGGCCAATACACCTGAAGCCGCGGTAACTGAAGCACCTGTGGAAACAGCACAGCAAGCACCTGAAGCCGTATCAGCGGATAACAACGCTGCACCCGTCATTGCCTCTTCTGCAGAAGCGCCAGTGAATGCCGATAGCGCATCAGCGGCATTGCCTGAAGCTCCTCAAGCACAACAAGATGCTTTTATGGCAGCACCTGAGACTCAAAGTGTAAATCCTGCAGATGCATCAATTCAAGCCAACCCAGAAGCACCTGTTGCTGACGAAGCCATCCAAGCTGCGCCTGAAGCCTCTGCAGATGTAGACGCGACAATCAACTAATCAGCGTATTTTCAAGGATGAAATAACGCAACATCTTCATTCTGTTGTTTTGCTCGCATACTACTCCCAGGAAAAAGCAACAGAATGATCTCTATGTCTTTGGACTAAAAAGTTTAATTATTACAGATAAAAAAAAGCCAGAATTGATCTGGCTTTTTCGTGTCTAACTTTTAAATCTATGCCTAAAAGTTCAATCTACGTCTTAAATTTCAATCTGACTGCCCAACTCAACCACACGGTTGGTTGGAATTTGATAAAAATCGCTGACTGGACTGGTATTTCGCTGCATAGAGATAAACAGCTTTTCTCGCCAAGGTGCCATGCCTTCACCCAAGGTATGAATAATACGGTCTCTGGAAATAAAGAAACTGATTTGCATTAGATCAAATTCAAAGCCCAATTCACGATACGCATGCTCCAAAGCGGCAGGAATATTCGGCTGATCTTTAAACCCATAAAACATTGTGATTCGATAGAATCGATCATCTAGTTTTTCCGTGATCACCCGCTCATTTTCAGGTACAAATGGCACATCTCGGGTGTTGACCGTAACCATAATATTGCGTTCATGCAGAACTTTGTTGTGCTTAATATTATGCAACATGGCATGAGGCACGATCTCAGGCGTTCCTGTCAAGAATACGGCATCACCTGGAACAAACTTGGTTTCACTACCCATGCTGACACTGCGAATAAACAGGTCAATAGGCAAAGCATCTTTACCGAGCCGATTGAGCACCAATGCCCGTCCATCTTTCCACGTCATTAAAATCGTAAACAATACCGCACCAATCAGGATTGGAACCCAACCGCCCGCTGCGATTTTTAATGATGTCGATGCAACAAAGATCAAATCAATCAATAAAAATGGCACTGCAAAAATCGCCACTTTCCAAACCGGCCAACGCCATAAACCATAAGCTAAAACTGAGATCAAAATCGTACCGCAGAGCATGGTCATGGTCACAGCTACGCCGTACGCACTGGCCAAATTCGCACTGTTTTCAAACAGCAAGATCAAGATCAGCACCGAGATAAACAATGCCCAGTTAATAAATGGCAAATAAATCTGACCACGTTCAACTTCGGAGGTATGTTTCACTGTCAAACGCGGCAAATAGCGCAATTGAATCGCCTGATTGACCATAGAGAACACCCCTGTGATCACCGCTTGAGAGGCAATCACCGCGGCTGCTGTCGCCAATGCAATCATTGGGTACAGTGCCCATTCAGGAATCAGCATATAGAATGGATTGGCTAGAGCTTCTGGATTACGCAGTAGCAAAGCACCTTGGCCCGCATAGTTCAACAACAAGCACGGCATAACCACAATAAACCATGCCAAGCGGATTGGGAGTCGGCCAAAATGCCCCATATCGGCATAGATTGCCTCACCACCTGTCATCGTCAAGATAACCGCACCCATAGTCAAAAACGCAACATAAGGCTGCTGAACCACAAAATTGAAAGCCCAATGCGGACTGATCATGGTCAACACAAATGGCGTTTGTGAAATACTCCATAACCCAAATCCGCCAATGGATAAAAACCACATGAGCGTCAATGGACCAAAGAATTTACCCATCGTGCCTGTGCCATGGCGTTGCACTAAAAATAGCCCCGCTAAAATACCGATCGATAAGGGTTGCAGCCATTGGTTAAACATCGGCGTCGCAATACTTAAGCCTTCAATCGCGGATAACACAGAGATTGCGGGGGTAATGATCCCATCACCAAAGAACAAAGATGCCCCAATAAAGCCAAGGGCAATCAGGTAGATTTTTTTGTTTTCGGCAATTCGTGTGGTCCGTAGATTCAAGGCCAACAGCGACATAATACCGCCCTCGCCATTGTTATCTGCGCGCATAATGATGCTGACGTATTTAAAACTAATCGTCAGCATGATGCACCAGAAAATCAGGGACAGAATACCCAGCACAGACGCTTCGCTAATCGCCAAGTGTGCTGTGAGGAAACATTGGCGCAGCGCATATAATGGGCTCGTCCCAATGTCTCCGAATACTACGCCCAAAGCTGCCAAGGTGATGGCAGGCAATGCGGCTTTTTGTGCAGTACTTTGCATATAATTGTCTTCAATTTAGACAGGATTTTTGCGAATCATAGCACCGCTCAAGATGTTTTTGTCTAATTCAATTGTTTCTCTTGGCAGAATATATTTTTTTCGCTATTATCCACCGCGCAAAAGGTGAAGTGTCCGAGTGGCTGAAGGAGCACGCCTGGAAAGTGTGTAAACGTTTATAGCGTTTCGAGGGTTCGAATCCCTCTTTCACCGCCAGAATAAACTGCAATGCCAAGCAGAATAAAGGTCTAAATTGATAAAATTTAGGCCTTTTTTAATTTTATTGTTCTCAATATTAAATCCGCCCTAATTGATCTTTTAACTTTTTTTGCTCAATGACTTCACAGTATTTGAGTCCTGATTGATGGATTTAATTCACACGTTTTTTTCCTAATGCACGACTTATGGATTTTTTATTGGCAGCAAGAAAGACACGTTTATTTACAAATACAAATTTTATATTCTAAAGACAATTACTTAAGCCTATGCTAAAAATTAATCATCCTCTCAATATAGGCACTATTCAAAAAATTATTCATTAATTTAAACATCATAGAACTGAAACGCGATTGCGGTACTTTTAACTTGATCAACGAAAAACTTAAAAAACACCTTTCATATATCACTGCTATTCGGGAGAGAACATGAATAACAGCCAGAACTATGTTAAGCAGATCAAGAACGCCAAACGTGGTGGCTATACCCCAACCCTTGCCAAAGACATCAATAAACATAAAATTCAAAAAGCACAGCGTCTGATTGACGAATGGCGAAAGCTCGCCAATGAACTCCGCCCACAAATGCAACTTGAGATGGCATATACACTTGAGGAATGCGCACAGGATCTAGACCAAATTTTAAGAATGAAATAGCACTCAACGTTCATCCATCCTATTTTTTCGCCCACATCTTGTGGGCGAAACATTGCCTAATTTTATTTCTCTGGTTTTAGAGCCAAACATCGGTTGAATGCTGAATAAATCAAACGTATAAATTACATTCGATTTGCTGTTTTTTTAACTTGCACCACTTCAAAAAATCTGTAGAATGCATTCCACAACGCCGGCATAGCTCAGTTGGTAGAGCAACTGACTTGTAATCAGTAGGTCCACAGTTCGAATCCGTGTGCCGGCACCATTTCTTAGCCTCGCTTTTTAGTGAGGCTTTGATGTTTTTAGAGCCGCTCTTTTATGGCTTCCTCGCGCTAATCTGCACATAACGAATCAGCCCGTCTCGATACAACTTTTCGCACAATTTTGCCGTCATCTTGATTTTGAATTGATCCACATGACTCAGGCTCATCTGACTTTTTTGTTCTTGAATATAATCAGCAAAACCCTGAAATACGAATTCGCTGATATCTTCAATCTGGATATTTTCGAAACCTGCCTGTTGCACTTGGTGTTGTAAATTTTGCTTTGAATTTAAATTTTTCAAATTCACATCTGCTGCTTTCAACAGACTTTGATATTGCAGTCGCTGTAATGAATTTAAATTCAAAAACGTATCGGACAACATTAAATAGTGAAAAGCAAAGCGTCCTTTTGAATTCAAAACATTAACAACTGATAAAAGCAATAAATTCAAATCACTATGATACGCAGCATCAATACACAGCACCGCATCCATACAGTTTTGTGGATAAATATTTTTTAAATTCAAAAATGAATCTTGTTGTATTTTGATTTTTGAATTTAAACTTTTTTGGATTTTTTCCACACATTCGGTTTGCAATTCGACTGCGGATAAGTTTTGAATTTGAAAATGTTCCATCCAAAAAACCAAGCTCGCGCCCTGCCCACAACCAAGGTCTAAAACACGATCTGTAGATTTTAATTGAATGGATTCGGCAAGATGGAAAGCGAGTTTTTGACAGGCCGCAGGATAGGATGATTTTGCATCATCCCAATAGCCCAAATTGCTCCAAGCAAGTTCCGCATCATCTCCGAGTAGTCGACTGTTAATCGCATATTTATGGCTAGGGATGTGCTGACGAATTGCTTGAAGCCATTTCATGTTAGTAACCGAGTTGAGGGGCAACCTCCACTTTAGGTTTTAAACCCACAAACGGCAATGGTGCACCAAAAATTTCTGCAATATGCATAGCAGACGTTACCGCAGACTCTAAAATCGGCAGACCATCGCAAGACCATGAGCCACAAAAGAAGACTTTACGCTCAGGGGATAAATGTCGTTGCTGTAACTCTTTATTCAGCGCCACCGTATGTGAATCCACCACTGCGCGTGTCAAACTGACCGAAGAGATCACTTTTTTAGGATCAATCGGAGTCACTGGCTGCCAGGTTTGGAACACTGGGGTTTTACCCACCAAGCTCGGCTCAATGGAGTTCAGCCACACGGTAAATTGCTGACGGGTAAATTTACGGTCCATCATATAACTTAGTACAGACCAATCTTTACGCTTCGGTGGCATCACGGTTTGATCAGTGTGGATCACCAACTGACCTTGCTCAAATTTAAATTTCTTTAAGAGCTCAATATCGTCAGCAAACTGAGTAGAATCTAAAAATTCTTCCGTTTTGGTGGTTGGTGTCGCGACTACAACACGATCGAATAGATGATGTGTTCCGGCCTCAGTTTCCACCAAGACTTTATCGTCTTGCTCGTGCACTTTGGTAATTGCCGTACCACTTTGAATATTTAAACCTTCAATCAGTTTATCAACCAACGCAGGTGTACCACCTTGGATACGCAGCAAGGCATCGCCATTGGTCAATTGACGCAAGAAAATCAACAGCGGTTTAGCAGGCCATTCGCCAATCGTTTTCGGGTTACAGGTGCAAATGGTATACAACACTGGCATGACCGCACCATGCCAAAATACTTCTTCAATTTCATTTTTATTAATGAACTCGGCAAGCGTGATGTCCTGATTTTTTGATTTAAAAAATCGAGTGATCGCGGCTTTGAGTTGCAACATTCCTTTGACTAAACGCCAGCCATATTGTTGTAAGCCTTTACGGTTATTAATAATTGGGAAATTACCAATACGGCTACGACTGGTGGTCAACCACGTTTCTGTACGATCTTCGAATAGCCAACTGCATGCCATATAGGTACGGACGGGGAAGGTTTTAATCCCTAAATGGGTCGCCAAACTTAAGGTATTTTTCCAGAGGTGTGGATTCATCACACGCAAAGGGGCATCGATCAAGCCGCCTTCAAACTCAGTGCTGTGGCTATCCATACCACGACCAGGCAGAGCTTCGAAAATTGTAATGTTATGCCCTGCGTCTTTAAGAATTCTTGCGGTAGCCAGCCCAGCCATGCCACTACCGATGACTGCAATTTCCAATTTTCTTTTCCATCTATAAAACACAGTTTAAAAGTATGACTGATCAGAAGTTAAAAATAGCTATTAAAAAATACCAGATTCGCATTTTTTGTATGGATTTCAGTACAGCCGTTTTTAAGTTAAATTTACAAATATTTACAGTCAAAAAGCACACAATTTAAGCTTTGTTTTTTAAATATATTTTTCTTTAAAATTTTAATTACTCTATAAAACCAAACAATTAAATTAACCGTTTTTATAACTTTCGGTTTACTTTAAAGCCAAGTACCGCTAAGATGCGCCACATAAGAAAGTGATAAATTCATCACAATTTATAAAAAGTAAAATGATATTTAAATCATGACAACAATAAATACTACAGCGCTCAATAAAAAAGCCTCTGACTGTTCAGAGGCTTTTTTTTCGGCTATTTCAACGGCATGATTTTCACTTAAGCTTCATGCGCCACTGCAATTTCACCAAATTTTCCGTTATTGAAATCATCAAAGGCTTGAATGATTTCAGCTTTGCTATTCATCACAAATGGGCCATAACCTTGAATCGGCTCATTTAGTGGCTCACCGCTAAGTAACAGAAATTGTGTGTCCTGCAACGCTTGTAGCTGAATGGCGATATCATCTTTGGCAAACATGACCATCGAACTGTCTTGAACTTTATGGCTTTCATTCACCACAACCTCACCCTTCAAGACCACCAAAATGGTGTTATGCCCTTCAGGTACATGTAAGGTGGTTTCATATTGAGCTTTTAACTCACCATCCCAGACATTCACTGGACTAAAGGTTTGTGCAGGCCCAAGGTGACCACCCATTTCACCAGCAATCACCCGAATATGCCCTGCACCTTCATCCATGTCTATGCGAGGAATATCTTGGCGTGTGATCGCTTGATAACGAGGCTGGGTCATTTTGTCTTTTGCCGGTAAATTCACCCACAATTGAACCATCTCAAAAAGACCACCTGCTTGAGCAAATTCAGGCGAATGAAATTCTTCATGTACCAGACCCGACCCTGCGGTCATCCATTGCACATCGCCTGTTTGAATTGTGCCGCCACCACCACTTGAGTCCTTATGAGTCACTTCACCGCTGTAGGCGATAGTCACCGTTTCAAAACCACGATGTGGATGTGAACCTACACCATGCCGTGCAGTGGTGGGATCGAACTGATAAGGTGCCGCATAATCCAAAAGCAAAAATGGGCTAATCGCCTGACCTAGACGATCATAGGAAAATAAGCTTTTGACTGGAAAACCATCGCCCACCCAGTGCATTTGCTGATTACGATAAACACCAATTACTTTTTTCATTTCTTAGCTCCTATATTCATACGATAGGATGAACATAGCGCTTATTTTAAGCTTTGAAATACTTACTGACCATCTTCCAGATAGCATTCTATATCTCAAAATTAGAACAATACTCAGACATAAAATCTGCACCTCACTCAAAACCAAGCATTAATTTCGAAATTCTAAGGTTTAAGACATATACAACGATGAATTATCCCAATTTTATGATTGAGCTTCTCATTTAAACCCATTTCATTGTCTCATTTTTACAACTATTCTAAATCTAGTTAACACGCAGATTTCATCTGATCCTGCGTAGTTGCAAACAGGAAAGAGGACAATAAAATGGGGCAAACCTTACGTTCGTTTAGACAAAGATAATGCCGCGGTACTTTTAGTTGACCATCAAACAGGTCTACTTTCATTGGTTCGCGACATTGATCCAGATAAATTTAAAAATAATGTGCTCGCACTGGCTGCAGCTGCAAAATATTTTAATCTTCCAACGATTCTCACCACCAGTTTTGAACAAGGTCCAAACGGTCCATTGGTTCCAGAACTAAAAGAGATGTTCCCTGACGCACCTTATATTGCACGCCCAGGTCAAATTAATGCTTGGGACAATGAAGACTTTGTGAAAGCCGTCAAAGCAACAGGCAAAAAGCAATTGATTATTGCCGGTGTAGTGACTGAGGTTTGTGTTGCATTTCCAACCTTGTCTGCTTTAGAAGAAGACTTTGACGTCTTTGTGGTGACCGATGCTTCAGGTACATTCAACCATTTAACCCGTGACTCAGCTTGGCAACGTATGACGCAAGCGGGTGCGCAGCTTATGACGTGGTTTGGTACCGCGTGTGAATTACACCGCGACTGGCGTAATGATATTGAAGGTTTAGGTGCGCTTTTCGGCAACCATATTCCAGACTACCGCAACCTCATCAACAGCTATACGCAAAATACTGAAAAGAAATAATCCTTCAGTAGTAAAAAGCGGCTCCGAGCCGCTTTTTTTATACCTGATATATAAATTGACGTATGATAATTTGAATTGAAATAATTTTTCACTGCATAAGGTGATCCATGCATTCATTTGATGACTATTACTACTTTTACTTGGTGGTGAAACATGGCGGTTTTAGCGCTGCAAGTGAAGCATCGAATATTACAAAATCAAAATTAAGCCGACGCATTTTAGATCTCGAAGCCAAATATAATGTCACCCTTATTCAGCGTTCTACCCGACACTTTAAGGTCACGACATTAGGCCAAGAATTGTATGAAGAATGCATAAAAGTAATCGAACAAGTCGAATGTGCGCATCAGGTACTCCTGAAGCAAAAAAGTGAACTTGAAGGCTTGGTTAAAATTAGCTGTCCACCGGTCATGATGGAACATCAAATTCGCCCCTTGTTAAATCAATTTTTAAAAGATCATCCCAAAGTTCAGGTTGAACTCGAGCTGTCCAGCCGCCGTGTAGATGTCTTGCATGACGACATTGATTTAGCGATTCGTACCAATTTTAGTAAGAATGAAGACTCGAGCATTATTGTACGTGACGTGATTAAAACCGTGCATTGCTTAGTGATTAGTCCTGAACTTTTACAAGGGCGCGAGTTAAAGCATATTACGGAATTAACAGAATTTCCGAGTATCGTTTTAGGTACACAGAAAAACCGCTATCAATGGCATTTGCATCATACCGGACAGCAAGAGCAGATTGAAATTGCCTTACAACCTCGGATTAAAAGCAATGACTTAGCCGGTGCTTATTATGCAGCACTCGATGGTTTAGGCATTGCAGACTTACCCTATTTAACCGTGCAAGCAGATATTGAGGCAGGTCGTTTAATTCACCTCTTCCCCGAATGGTGCTCAAATGTCGGTACGGTGCAATTGGTATATGCTTCGCGCAAAGGTCAACGCCTAGTCATGGAAAGATTAATTGACTATTTAGTCGATGGAGTTCGTGGCTATGCTCCAGAACATGATGGCTATTTAGTCTAATGATCTAAACCACAAAAAAGCCAGAACTGAGTTCTGGCTTTTTTAAATCTACGGTTGGATCACCAAATTAGATTTTACCCACTAGGTCGATCGATGGTGCAAGCGTCGCTTCACCTTCTTTCCATTTTGCAGGACATACTTCACCTGGGTGTGCATGTACATATTGAGCAGCTTTTACTTTACGCATCAATTCAGAAGCATCACGACCAATACCACCTGCATTGATTTCAACGATTTGGATTTTACCTTCAGGGTCAATTACGAAAGTACCACGGTCAGCAAGACCATCCGCTTCAATTAAAACATCAAAGTTTTTCGCAAGTGTCCAAGTTGGATCGCCAACCATTGGGTATTCGATTTTCTTAATTTCTTCAGAAGAATCGTGCCAAGCTTTATGCGTAAAGTGTGTATCAGTAGATACTGAATAAATTTCTACGCCCATTTTTTTGAATTCAGCATAGTGATCAGCAAGATCGCCTAATTCTGTTGGACATACAAAAGTAAAGTCAGCAGGATAGAAAAACACCACAGACCATTTACCGTAGAAGTCTTTTTCTGAAACTTCAATAAATTGACCGTCTTGGTAAGCGGTAGCGTTAAATGGTTTTACTTCAGTATTAATTAAACTCATTTGATATTCCTCTAACTCATTTCAGGGATTGCTTATCTGTTGAAGCTAGAATACGACTTATCAAATCATAGGTAAAACCGAACTTTTTTATAAAAACTATCGGATTTTTAGATTTATTATTTAAATCAATCTTTGCCTTTCCATCGAGCAAACCAATCAATTTCAATGAGAGCAAGGCTTTATATCCATACAGAGGGCCTGCCAAGCAGCCTGTATAAACTGTTGTTTATAGTGTGATGGTGGCGTTTTGACTTTATGCGATAACCATGCCCGACAATAATTTTCCGTTGCCCCTAAGACCAAAGACATCATTAATTCTTTGGGTAAATGCTCGATCAAATGCCAATCGGATTGTGCGGTCAACCAATCCAGCAGCGCGGTATTGCGTTGTAGATTATGTTGTTTTAACTCGGCTTGTAGCGTTTCCTTACGCATACTAAACCCTGCAGCATATAAGAATTCTGCAAAATCAGGATAGGCTTCGACCCAGTCTATATACGAGCACAAAATGGCTTGAATGCCTTCCTGCAGCGATTGGGCCTGTGTCAAGGCGTCTGCCCTTTTCGCAAATTGATCTTGCAACGCCGCAAAATACAATGCCGCCACTAAACCATCTTTATTTTTAAAATGATGGTAAATCGCACCAACACTGGTCTCTGCACGGTCTCTCACATGTTCAATCGTCGTCGTTTCAATCCCTTGCTCTAAAAAACATGCAAGGGCTTCTCCTAAGATCTGCCGTTTAAGTTCCGCTCGGCGACCACTGTAAATTCGTTGCAATAATGCTTGATTTGACGACATCGATACTTTCCTTTGCTCGGGTCATTTTAAAACAATGTTGGCTTTTTTTAATAGCTGTGACGTCATTTACGCCATTAACAGAATATTATTCCGTATTAGAATTATATTCTGAATAATGAAGGATAATTAAGCATGAGCCAAGCATTAAAATTATGGAAGGCCTTCCAAAACAAACCCGCAGGGAAATGGACTTTTTCAAAATTGCTGTGTTTGAAAGCACCGTATTTCAGCAGTATTTCGCCTGTTTTTGATGAATTAAAGCCCCAATACTGTGAACTACATATAAAAAAACAGCGCAGCGTGCTGAATCATATTGGCACTGTCCACGCGATTGCCATGTGTAATATGGCTGAATTGGCTGGCGGAACCATGACCGATGTGACCGTTCCGAGCAGCCATCGTTGGATTCCCAAAGGCATGACTGTGGAATATTTGAAAAAAGCCGATACAGATTTAACGGCCATTGCCACGCCTGTCGATGTTAATTTTACGTGGAATGCAGGGTGTGATTATTTGGTGAATGTCGTGGTGAACAACACACGTAATGAAGTGGTTTTTAAAGCCGTAATTACCATGTGGGTATCAGCAAAAAAATAAGTCATCGACTCAATTGCAGCATGAAACTGATCTTTCAAAATAAGCCATGCATAAAAAAGCCCTCAAGATTGAGGGCTTTTTTTGATGATGATCTACCGTTTTAAACGCTGTGTTTAAGGTTTATTAAAACGGTAAGTCGTCATCTAAATCTGCTGCAGCTGGAGCCGGTGTCGGTGCAGGCTGTTGTTTGGGTGCAAAACCACCTGGGTTGTTATTGCCATAGCTATTGCCTTGAGCCGGTTGGTTATTGCCATAACCGCCTTGGTTTGAGCTATTACCGTAGCCACCTTGGTTTTGGTTATTGTTATAACCACCTTGTTGATTATTAAAACGAGGCTGACCAAAATCACCGCCTTGACCTTGTTCGCCTTGTTGGCGATTATTGTCAAGCATTTGCATTTGTTCACCACGAATTTCAGTCGTATAACGCTCTTGACCGCCTTGATCTGTCCACTGACGAGTACGTAATGAACCTTCAATATAAACTTTAGAACCTTTGCGCAAATATTGCTGTGCAATTTCACCTAAGCGGTTATGTAACACAATACGGTGCCATTCTGTTTGCTCTTTACGTTCACCTGTATTTTTATCTGTCCATGAATCACTCGTTGCAATTGAGAACTGAGTGAGAGAACCACCATTTGGGAAAGTTTTTGTTTCAGGGTCACGACCCAAAGTACCAACTAAAATGACCTTATTTACACCACGCATCAGACGTATTCTTCCTATTTGTTTCTATTATTTACTTTATAAGAGTTATGCTTAAATGGCTACCTCTTTCCCTAACAAGTGCGTTAAATGTTGTCGCGCAGATTCATCCATCTGCTGCTTATCCACTTTTACATAAGCCACTTGCTGGTCAGACATCACCACAACTTCTTCAATACCACGAATTGCTAAAAGCTGAGAAGTCCATTCATCCGTTTCTTTATCTTCAGGCAAACTAAACACCATAGACGATAAATAACGCGGCTGAGCCAATCCAAAACTAATGATCAACCATAAAATAGCTAGACCTGTCAGGATGCCCCATCCCATTGCCGTATCATTTAGCAACAATAGTTGCCCGCCAATCATACCACCAAAAAATGCCCCCAGAAACTGACTGCTGGCGTTCACCCCCATGGCAGTCGCTTTGGATTGAATTGGAGCTGCTTTCGATAACCATGACGGTAATAATGCCTCCATCACATTAAATGCGATAAAGAATAAACCTAAGCCTGTCAGCAAAATATATTTTGATTCGAAACCAAAAATTAAGATGCCCAATCCTAAAATAATGCCACCAATGGCGGTCAAGAAAATGCCGCGCATTTTGCGATATTTTTCCGCCAAAATAATACTTGGAAATGCAAAAAACAGGCTCACGACCAAAAGCGGCAAATATACCAGACCATGTGAATGTAATGGAATATTGGCAAAGTCAATCAACTGAGACGGCACATAGATAAACATCGCGGTGAGCAGTAAATGCAATGAAAAGACTGAAACATGTAAACGATTTAGATCAGGCATTTTCAGTACTTGCTTTAACTGCGTCAGATAACCTTGTTGAAAATTTTTATGATGACGCGTTACTTTCGGTACCAATAGCAACATCGCAATCGCGGCAAGTCCCATGATGGTGGTCACCCAGAATAAACCCGAGATACCGACTAAACCTGTGAGCCAAGGTCCAAGGCTAAATGCCACCACAAAGGACAGACCGATACTCATCCCCATCATCGCCATGGCTTTAGTGCGCTGTTCTTCACGTGTGACATCGGCTAGCAAAGCCATCACTACCGCAGACACAGCGCCACCACCGGCTATCGCACGCCCGATAATTACGCCATAGATACTATCGGACATCGCCGCAATTGCACCGCCTAAAGCGAATAAAAGTAGCCCGATCACCACCAACGGTTTACGGCTATAACGGTCTGCAATCAGACTAAACGGGATCTGTAAAATCGCTTGGGTCAACCCATAAACACCCACCGCCAAACCAATGAGTGCCGGTGTTGCCCCTGCATATTGCTGACCTGCCACAGAGAAAACAGGAATAATCATGAACAGCCCCAGCATACGTAAGGCGAAAATACTACTCAAAGCAAAAGTTGAGCGTCGTTCAAGAGCATTCATCATAGCTGGTTAAAAATTCATTAATCTTGGAATGGGATTATAGGACATTCAGCTTAAAGCGAAGCAGGATTTTTATTGATTTTAAATATCCTGATGATTGGACAAATAAAAAGCGCAGCTGATGCTGCGCTTTTTGGGAGATATTAGGCAAATTTAAATTAGCCTAGACTTTCTTGGCGCTTTTTATATTGAATTGAGGCAATCACCGCCCAAACAATAAATGCCACACCAATTAGACCCGTTACCACTTCAGGGACATGCAGACCCGTGCCACTCGCCAACATAATGAAGGCCAAAGCACCAATCGCATAATGCGCACCATGTTCAAGGAAGATATAAGCATCTAAGGTGCCTTTATCTACTAAGTAAATGGTCATCGAACGCACGAACATTGCACCAATAGCAAGACCGAGCATAATGATCACGACATCAGAGGTAATCGCAAATGCACCAATCACTCCATCAAAACTGAATGAGGCATCGAGTACTTCAAGGTAAAGGAAACCACCAAAACCTGCTTTGATCACGCCTGTCGGTACGCCATTTGCATCATGTCCAACCGCATTACCGTTTTCATCGACTTCAGGTTCGCCACCCAATAAATGACTCAGTACTTGGACACCGATATACACCACGATCCCCCAAATACCCGCCATGACTACCGCTAGACGAGAGGCTTCAGCCACGTTTGCCGCCATCACCAATAACGCAATTAGGGCAATAAACACGGACATCGCAGGAACGTTTGCAAGATTGGCCAAACGACGCTCTAACCAACGGAACCAATGGGTATCTTTCCCTTCATCTAAGAAGAAGTTCAGGAACACCAATAATAAGAAAGCACCACCAAAGGCCGCAATTTCTGCATGATGTGCCATCAATTTAGCTGAATACTGAATTGGATCATTCAACGCCATTTGAACCACTTCCATTGCACCCATGTCTGCAGTTACAGCCACGATCACAATTGGGAAAATCAGACGCATACCAAAGACAGCAATCACGATCCCGACAGTTAAGAAAATCATTTTCCAAAAATGGTCCCAACCACGGAGTACCGATGCATTGACAACGGCATTGTCAAAAGACAAAGACACTTCCATCACCGCTAAAATGGCAGTAATGGTCAGTGCTGTCAGCATGGCTTGCACGCCTGCATTTGGGCCATGATTCAGACCCCAATATGCAGAAATAGCAAGACACACGATCGTAAATACGATTGAGAAACCAAAATGTTTCATCATGAGAGATCGACCTATTCATTCAATAAGATTTCAAAATGAGGGAATACCCAGTTTGAAGCTAAGTTTATGGCGCAATTATGCCGCTTTTCAGGATTGAAACCAAAAATTATTCGTTACATTTTGAATAAACACTCTAAGATGGAGGCTCTCAATTACATCGCATCATGGTGTAGACCCGTCTTTCATTTTTAACGACAGGAATGTTCAATGCGTTTTTCTGAAGAAGTTTGGCAACGTAATACCGCGTTATATCAGCAGATTCTCCATCTACCGTTTAATCAGGAATTGGCTCAGGGCAGTTTAAGCCGCGACGCCTTTTGCCACTATGTCATTCAGGATGCCCATTATTTATTGGCCTATGGTCGTGCGCTTGCGGTGTGTGCAGCCAAGGCGTTTGATGCCGACGATGTGATTCAGTTTTCTGAAGCCGCAAAAATTGCCATCGTGGTGGAACGCAGTCTGCACAATGACTTTATGCAAGGTTTCAACATCAGCAAAGAACAGTTTGAAAATACCCCACTGACCCTTGCCTGCCATCATTACACTTCGTTTCTAACAGCGACAGCATGGTCAGAAAGTTACCCTGTGGTCCTTGCCTCACTCCTGCCTTGCTTTTGGATCTATGCGGAAGTCGGCAAAGCCATTGTCAGCCAATCTGTGCCGAATAACCCTTACCAAGCATGGATCGACACCTACTCAGGTCAAGACTTCAACAGCGCTGTACAAAATGTGATTCAAACCATTGATCGAGTGGCGGCTCGCTGTGATGCAGATACACGTGAAAAAATGCATGCGGCTTACACGAACGGCGCAAAATTAGAATGGATGTTCTGGGACAGCGCGTATCAACAGCGGACTTGGCCCATTGAATAAACCTGTGATTTAAGCTGTATAAAAAACTAAGGATCTAAAATTGCTTTTAGATCCTTTTTTAATATGGTTAGATTCGGTTTTTAGAATGACCATGCACGATCATTTCAGGCATTAGCGTTTAAAACGATACCATCCGAGAAAAATCCCCATCGCGATAATCACCAAAAAAATCGCAAAACGTGCTTCACGCAACTCACTGCGTGCTGCTTTGCGTTCCTGCATCTCTTCTGAATGAAATTGTGATTTGACCATCGGATCTAGTTGAGCAATAGCCAATAAATCTTTGGGCTTTTCACCTTTGCCTAAAATGAAATAAAGCCCTTTGACTTGCATTTCATTGAGTTTTCCCAGTTCAATATTCAGTTGAGTAGCTTGTGCATTATAGTCAGGCACCCAATCTTCTACGCGGGCATATACATGGGCACGACTAATATCAAAGATTGATGCATCCTGCACTTTCTTGCCAGTTTGATCTTCCAGTTGTTCACTCAAATCTGAGAATTGGGACAGTACATAGTCTTTTTTCTGTGCCAACTGTACACCATCAAAAGCATACTCTTGTATTTTTTGTGCAGGATTATTTTTCAACAATAAACCTTGCGGAACGACTTTAAAGTCCAGAACAGTATTGTCAGGGACTTGGTTGGTTTGCAGTACCATATAGACCACAGACCATAGCTGTTCATTTTGCCCGACCGCAGGCACGCTCACGCTATAACGCTGCTCGGCTACCGGGTCAATAAACTGTTCAAACGCGAGGATTTGACTGTCTTCAGCCCACAGGATTTGACTTGAAAACATGAGGCAGATGATCACCCAAAATTGTTTTAACATTATTTGCTCTTATCATGATTATTTTCTGTTCTGGCAGAATTATAATTAATTATTCAAATACTTACATTTTAAATCACACATTTAGTGATTGGAAATTCATCATAATTTAATACAAATCTATTGTTTTATAAATGATCTAGAACCGATAAAAAGTTAATCTGAAACAGCATCGATATAGGCTTTTGATGCTTACTGAAAACTCTGCCATGCATAAATCAAAACAGCCGCAGCAAGCACCCAACTCAAAGTTGCTACACTCAAACATGCCGTTAAGCTCAAACGTGTTGCGAGCAGGTACACCATCAATAAATAAATGAAATATGGGATGAGAGACCAGAGTCCAAACAGCGCAGTTTTTTGTAATGCGGCTGCACCCTGATCATTTGCCACAATTACATGAGCAATCAACGCAAAAGTCGGAAACAATGGAACCAAACCTGCAATATAAAACACCTTACTTTTAGACAGCAAAGCAATTAATACCACAACAAAGGCACCCATTAAGCTTTTGAGAAATAAGGACAACATGGCATTCTATGGTTTCGATAAAACTGCATTTTACGCCTTTTCTGCGATAGTCCTGAGATTTTCTAATGCATTTTTATGCGCATAGCACAGGAGATTTAAACGATGAACTTAAAACAGTCATAGTGCCGTGATCTTTATGCACCTTTACACCATAGGCTAGATGTAAAGCGCGCTTTTTGTTGCTCAGCCATTTGCTTAAACTGCGCTTGAACTTTTAAATCTTCAGCACTCATCAAATGTTGATTGTTTTCAACAATTGCCAAAACCAAATCAAACTGTTGAGGAATTTTTTCGCAAGCCAGATGCTTTTTTTCAGCTTCTGTTTTGGCTTGACCTAATTTCGCAATATACAGATCAATTTTTTCACTTTCGGTATTCAGCGCCAAAGTTGCTTGTTCTAAGCTGTCATAATTTTGCGCTTTCGGTGTTTGGTTCGGGGTACATGCACTCAAAAACACACTACACATCAATAAACCCATCACACCTAATGTTGGATTGAGATGAAGTTGCCATTTCATGTTAAAAGTCCTAGATTGCTGATTTGCGGATGTTTTAGGGCATCGGCACAGACAGCTATATTTTGATTCGGCCATTTTTCTCACAAAGTCACGCATAAATCTAGGTTTAAATTACACTTGAACATTTTTCATGCGCTATCATATATAGGTTTTTCGATGAATCTTTTAGGACCCCTTGCATGAGCCAAAGCCATATCCGTATTCGAGGCGCACGTACCCATAACTTAAAAAATGTGTCACTCGATATTCCACGCGACAAGTTTGTGGTCATTACGGGTCTTTCTGGTTCAGGGAAGTCCTCTTTGGCTTTTGATACCTTGTATGCTGAAGGTCAACGTCGCTATGTTGAGTCCTTATCTGCCTATGCACGCCAATTCCTTTCGCAAATGGAAAAGCCCGAAGTTGACTCGATTGAAGGCTTGAGTCCCGCGATTGCCATTGAACAAAAATCAACTAGCCATAACCCACGCTCGACGGTGGGGACAATCACCGAAATTTACGATTATTTACGTCTGCTCTATGCCCGTGTCGGCACGCCATACTGTCCTGAACATGATCTACCGATGGTGGCTCAGACTGTGTCTGAAATGGTCGATACCGTCAAAGGTCTAGAAGAAGGTACGGCGCTTATGTTGCTTGCCCCTGTGGTCCGTGACCGTAAGGGTGAATACACCAACTTATTTGAACAATTACAAGGTCAGGGTTTTGTCCGTGCCCGTGTCGATGGTGAAGTCATTGATATCGACACACCACCCGAATTAGACAAAAAGAAAAAGCACACCATTGAAGTAGTGGTCGACCGTTTTAAAGTACGTGATGACCTCGGTAACCGTATTGCAGAAAGCTTTGAAACTGCACTACGTATGGGTGGCGATATTGCCATTTTGTCGTGGATGAAAGGCGAACAAGAAGATCGCGTATTTTCTGCGAAACACTCTTGCCCTGAATGTGAACGTGCCGTTGGTGAACTTGAACCACGGCTATTTTCCTTCAACAATCCATTCGGTGCATGCCCTGTTTGTGATGGTTTAGGCACACGCAGCCATTTTAGTGCTGACAAATTGATTCCCAATAATGAAGTTTCGATTAGCCAAGGGGCAATCCGTGGTTGGGACCGTCAACGTCCGTATTACTACAGCATGATCCAAAAAGTTGCCGATCATTTTGGTTATTCTCTAGACACACCGTGGAATGAACTCGATGCCGACACCAAAAAGAAATTCCTTTATGGTACAGGCAAGGAAAAAGTTGACCTGAGTTATATCGATGAACGTGGTCGTTCGCACAAACGTGTGCAAGCCTTTGAAGGGATTCTACCTCACCTAGAACGTCGCTACCGTGAAACGGAGTCGAACTATGTGCGTGAGGATTTAGCACAGTATTTATCCAATGCCGCATGTGATGCTTGCGGTGGCTCACGTCTCAATGAAATTTCACGTCATGTCCGAGTTAAAGATAAAACCATCGCGCAAATCACCAAGATGTCGATTGGCGATGCTGAAAGCTATTATCAAGACCTCAACTTAAGCGGTGCCAAAGGCGAAATTGCTGACAAGATTTTCAAAGAGATTCGTGAACGTTTGCACTTCCTAGTCTCTGTCGGTTTGAACTATTTAAGTTTATCGCGTTCGGCAGAAACACTGTCGGGTGGTGAAGCTCAGCGTATTCGTTTGGCTTCGCAAATTGGCGCGGGCCTGATGGGCGTAATGTACGTGCTGGATGAACCCTCTATTGGTTTGCATCAGCGTGATAATGACCGCCTATTGGAAACCCTAGTACGTTTGCGTGACTTAGGTAATACCGTATTAGTTGTAGAACATGATGAAGATGCGATCCGTGCCGCCGACCATATTATTGATATTGGCCCCGGTGCAGGTGTGCATGGCGGTCATGTGATTGCCGAAGGGACGTATGATGAAATTTTGGCAAATCCAGATTCATTAACTGGTCAATATCTATCAGGAAAGCTCAGTATTGATGTGCCGAAAACACGCACACAACCGCCAAAACCTGAAGAGCAAATTAAGTTAATGGGCGCTGCGGGTCATAACCTGAAAAATGTCGATTTGACTATTCCTTTAGGTGTGATGACCTGTGTGACAGGTGTATCAGGTTCAGGTAAATCGACGCTGATTAACCGGACATTATTGCCGCTTGCAGCGACTCAATTGAATGGTGCAACCACATTAACGGCTGAGAAATTTGATTCGATTGATGGCTTACAGTTCCTCGATAAAGTCGTTGATATTGACCAAAGCCCAATCGGTCGTACACCACGTTCAAACCCTGCAACATATACCGGTTTGTTTACCCCTATTCGTGAACTGTTTGCGCAAACCCCTGAAGCCAAAGCACGTGGCTATGCTGCAGGTCGATTCTCGTTTAACGTGAAAGGCGGTCGCTGTGAGGCCTGTGAAGGCGACGGTATGATTAAGGTTGCAATGCACTTCTTACCTGATATGTATGTGCCTTGTGATGCCTGCCACGGCAAGCGCTATAACCGCGAAACGTTAGAAGTTGGCTATAAAGGTCGTAACATTTCTGATGTCTTAGAAATGACGGTTGAAGATGCGATGCATTTCTTCGATGCCATTCCTGTGATCCACCGTCGTTTGGAAACCTTGAACCAAGTGGGCTTGGGCTATATCCGTTTGGGTCAGTCTGCAACCACACTTTCAGGTGGTGAAGCGCAGCGTGTCAAATTGGCTCGTGAGTTGGCGAAGCGCGATACAGGCAAAACCTTGTATGTGCTTGATGAACCAACAACTGGTCTACACTTCCATGATATTGCCAAATTGCTCGACATCCTGCATGAGCTGCGTAATAAGGGTAATACCATCGTGGTGATTGAGCATAATTTGGATGTGATTAAAACTGCGGATTGGATTGTGGATTTAGGTCCTGAAGGTGGTGCAGGTGGCGGTATGATTATTGCTGAAGGTACACCTGAAGTTGTTGCGAAGAATAAAGTGTCGCATACAGCGAAATTTTTAAAGCCGATGTTGAAATAAGATTCTCTTTCCTTTAAGTGCATGATAAAACGGTGATTCATTCACCGTTTTTTATTTATATGACTTTATTAGAGATAATTGATACAGCCGTAAAAATTGGTTAAGGAGCACTGCTAACTGGCGTAATTACCTACTTAAATCAAAAGGCAAATATTTCAGCATCAGTTGCAAAAGATAACCTTCTATATAATCGTAATTTATTGACCAATATTTCCAAAGATCTCGAGGAAATAAATCATCTCGTTTTAAAAATTTGGGCAATTTTTGAATTTGAAACTAAACAATCTCAACTAGCTCTTAATGAGATTTCAGACAGACTTAAACCTCTAAGAGACGCACTTTTTAATGACTTTAATTTGCTTAGCAAAAATGAAGGTTTACTTCTTTTACATGGATATATTGAACAACAAGAAAAGCTAAGAATTTATGGCGAATTACTCGGAAAATTTAACGCTTATACACTTTGTAAAAATGGAGCTATCAATGTTGAAACAACTGCTCAATATAGAGTTGAAATTTTAGAAGCTAGAAAATCACTTTATACGAGCTTAAACAAAGCCATTTCTAAATAAATTCTTGTACTTCACTACATTCAATCACATGACGGCGACATGGATGTCGCCTGTTTGACTGGGGCAGCACGGATGTACCCTCAGTCAAACAAAAGCATTTTGCTTACTTCTGTGCTTTCAAAAATAGGAATCTCCCACGTAATGGAAACTCAAACCCAATCTACAGTGAAGACATGCAAATTCAAAATTCAAAATTCAAAATTCAAAATTCAAAATTCAAAATTCAAAATTCAAAATTCAAAAAATTAACGTAAATAATGAAATACACCTAACTTATCTAACACATCCAACGTCAACTGCTTACGCTCCGCCACATCATCCCCTGCTGCCATCTGCATATTCAAACTAAACGCTGTAATCTTGCCATGACCATCATCTACCCAACCGGTATACCACCCAACTTGCGGCTCTACATCCATACCCCAACCACTCTTGGCATATAACTTCGCATCCCCACGGCTTTCAATATAAAGCATGTCTTTGACTTGCTTTTGTACCGCGACATCAAACGGTAATTTCTCTGTCGCAAGCTGATACGCAAATTTGACTTCTTGTTCAGGCGTAATCTTTAAGGGCCCTACCAACCAAAAATTATCCACCTGTTTGCCAATATTGGCATTGCCAAAACCGACCCGTTTGACTTCTTGTTGCATTAACGCCAAACCTATTCGCCTTGCCAGTTCCTGATATACAGGAACTGCAGATGCTTGCATGGCTTCACCCAAAGTCAGGTCTTTTTCCCATGACGGAAAAGCACGTTTTTCACCTTTCCATTTAAAAACTTCAGTGGTTGTCGCCTTCTGATGCTGCAAACCAATTAAAGCATTTAACATTTTAAAGGTAGATGCAGGAATGTATGCTGTCTGGGCGCGCTGTAAGTCATTGCCATAATGGCTCAAACGCTGACCATCAAATGTGACAAATACCGCCTGTGTCTGTGCTTGATTAAATAGACACGGAATTTCACTCACCCGTGAATTTTCTAAATTGGCTTGAGTGGTTTGTTTTAAGTGTTGAGATGAATCCAACATGCCTTCGTTTGTTGTACATGCTGTCAAACTGAGGACAGTCATCAAAGATAGATATATTTTTTTCATTGCACTATTTTTATGGTGTTTAAAATCCATAGTATAAGATGAAGTTCAAATCTGAATTGTTTACTTTTCAACAGTCTTCTATCTGTTGCAAACTTAGCGCATCCACTATTTATTTTTAAACAAAACATCCTTATGATGACGCCTATCGTGGACTCAACAACGAATAATTTTTAATTTTTTAAATATAAAAGCATACTAACAATGAATAAATTTATCTTAAGTTTCAGCCTCTTATTATGTCCAATATATAGCTTTGCCGATGGCTATCTAAACGAATACATGGTGCTGTTTGTCTCACAAGAAGACCCCGATCTTAGCCCATGGAAAGATAAGCCGCAATGTAAAGCCCTCAGTACCCCGACTTCACACAAAGGGATCTATGAAAATCAATATGTCTATGCCAATGGCAATGCCCTGACCACCATCTTTCTGAGTAATAGCAAAATTAAAAACGGTGAATGTGAACATCTCATTCACTTTCCAGATGGTATTCAAGGCTCAGGCGTATTTGAAAGTTTCTTCCCCAACGGCAAACCCCGTAGCCGCATTGCTTATAAAAATGGGGAGCACGAAGGCAAACTCGAGTTTTGGTTTGCCAATGGGATAAAAGAGCAAGAAAGTAGCATCATCAATGGTGAATCTCAGGGGGATTACAAAATTTGGCATCCGAATGGCCAACTGGCTTTTTCTCAAAATTATAAAAATGGTATCGAGCATGGCCTGCGCCAACGCTGGTACAGTAATGGTAAACCGTGGACCTATGCCAATTTTCAAAACAATAAATTGATTGGCGAGCTGAAAATGTGGTTTGAAAACGGCAAACTAGAACGCCAAGGTTATTATCGTAATGGCGTTCGTCATAACAGTTATAAAATTTGGTATGACAATGGGCAACCTGAAGCGGTGCTTCAGTACGATTTAGGCAAAATTACCCAAGCCCAGTGTTGGAATGAAGATGGTAGTCAAATGAACCAACAAGCCTGCAATAAATTATATAAAGATGAAGATTAATTGATTTTTCTAGCTAACTTTATGAATCTGCCAAGATATTTATGAATATCAAGCTGCGTTTAGGCTGAAACACGGTCACGCCCCGCAGCTTTGGCTTTAAATAATGCTTGGTCTGCGCGCTCTAATAAATCGATCCAGCTTTTGGCACCCACTGCAACACCAATACTCACCGTCACGATGAGATCTGCTTCGTCTTCTGCCAAATTGAAATTCACATGCTGAATATCATGCCGTATGGTTTCGGCAATGTGCTGGGCTTTGAGCATATCAATCCCCTCGATCAGGACTAAAAACTCATCTCCACCATATCGCACCACCAAGTCGGATGAACGAATATGTTGTCGTAATTGATTGGCAACATGTTGAATCACCAAATCGCCGACAATATGCCCATAGCGATCATTCACCTGTTTAAAGTGATCAATATCAATCACGATCAGTGCTGTATGTAAAAAGCCTGAATTTTGGCTGTCGCGAAATTTAATATATTCATCTAAGGCAAAACGATTGGCGACATTGGTGAGTGAGTCAGTATTGGCAATATGTTTAAGCTGAAATTCAAAGGCATCACGTTGTTCCAACATGTTTTCAATATGCTGAATGGCATCAAATAAACTGAGATAACCTACTTTGGCAGGTTCAATCACGCCTTGATCCATTTGTCGGTGCCGAGCCAGTTTAAATAACTGATTACGAGCACGAATTAAAGGTTCAAACACCCATTTCTTGGCATAGAACATCGTTAATAATGCAGTCAGTAATGACACGAGCGAGACAAAAAGCGTGAAAATCAATTTATTTCGCGCTTCACGTCGTTCGTCCGCAGCTACTTTTAGACTGTAATCTAAAATATAACTTTGCAATTCCACCACTGTGACAAATTTCTCCACCATCGCATCAGTGAGCTGGGTGCCATCCATGTGATAACGCTGATGTTGAAGACTTTTTTGAGCCAAACCATCAATAATTGGCAAACCTTTATCTAAAAATTCCGTTCGTACCGCATGATGTAACTGTTTAAACTCGGGTGTTTTGTCATGTTCGGACTGCACGACATTAATCAACTCCCACAAATAGCGTGTTTGACGCTGGGTTTGTAAACTCCGCGCTAAATTTTGTTCAGGAATTTCCTGTTGAAACGATACTGCAGCCATAATATTGGACGCGACTCGTCCTGCCTGATCACGTAATTCTGCCAGTAATAAAATCAGCGTGTAATAATTCGATACACGGGTATCTTTACCATGTGAATGATTGACCAATTTCTGCATGGCAATATAGCTTTGATCCCAAGCTTGGAACATCGCCAAAATGGCATGATCCAATTTTTTAGCGTCACGCTGTTGTGTCGGCAGCGCAATATATTGATCGACCGTTTTGCGACCCTGCAACAAATATGGATATAAATTGGACTCTAACTGCTGGGCGATCGGTGCAAAGCCCGTTTCTTTTAAAACTTTCAGTGTATCTTGATATTGCCGATCAACGCCTTGACGATATTCAGCCAACTCAATAATTTTTTGCTCACGCTGAAGACCTTGACTCGACATTGCACTGTTAGCTGGCGCACGTTCACGAGAAATTTGGTTGGTTAAATCTGCCACCATTTTTAGCATCTGAATTTCTTTCAGCGCTTGAGCATTTTTGAGGTAGTTTTGATAACTGCTCACAATCAGTGGAACACTAATAAATACGATAGACAAGACGATTACTAGCATCGCAAGTTGCAAGCGCTTACTAATATGCTCTGTTCGTAATGTTTCCATCTATTTTATGCCCCACACTTGTTGCATACCCCAACCCACTTATCAACTAAACGCGGGAATATTTAAATTAATGATCAATAATTTATTAATTTATTAATTTATAAAATGAACATTTATACAGCTAAATTCTATACAAATGTGTTGAATCTGTCACATTTTTATCATTTTAAAACGAGATAATTTGCTAAAAAACAGCAACATATTTGAAAGGAATAAATTTTTTTATGAACTTGCTTAAATAAATATTTACAATTGCAATAAATTGGTGCAGAATGCACCGTATTAGGGCACACTAAATTTCTTCCTCAGCAGAATATTTTAGTTTCCCGAAAATTTTGGCTAAAAAATCCTGATTTTCCATGAAAATCAGGATTTTTTTTGTCTGGACCTACTGAACTCGATGATAAATTCAATAATATATGCACCATAAAAGGGCATTTATTTTTATTCCATCTCCGTTTTATCTATAATCTTTGCGGTAAAGTTCCATTTTTAGACAAAAAAAAGCCCAACCTTGGGGAAAGCTGGGCGAATAAAAAACAAATGATGGAGAATCAGGGTCAAAGTCACACTTTTAAACTGTGTGACGACTCGATTGGCAAATTATGAATCAAATAAAACCTGATGTAAAGCCAAGTATTTCACAAGGATATTAAATTTATCACTAAGATATTCATTTAAGTGAATTAGACCTCATATTTAAAACAAAACGTCCATTTACTATGCAAATAAACAGTTTTTGCCCAACAATTCGGCAGTCAAAGCCGCAATTTATCGCTTCAAATGCGTGAAAAGCGTTAGAATTTGCCCTTCGTATTAAATGTTATTTTGAATTAAAATAACAATAATAATTGTTATTTCAGATTGAAAAGTTGTGTATTTTTTCAAGTGTATTTTTTTAATTAAGAATTTAATCAAACTTACTTAATTGTTCTCAATGATTTTTTTTCAGTGACTTATTAGTTAGAGTAAAAACTGAATTTCTTATTATGAAATAAAGATCTGAGTCAGAGACTGAATAATAACCTTTAGGATCATTGACTTAATATATTGTTACAATACAATGCTCAATGTTTAATCCATTTGTAACAACTGGTAGAAAATCATGAAAAAACTCGGTTTAGCCACTGCTTTATTATTAGCCATGACCGGTGCTCAAGCTTACCAATTTGAAGTTCAAGGCCAAGCAGAATACATCGACACAACTACAAATGACAAAGATTTCATTGGTGGTGTTCAAGGTACTTACTACTTCAAAAATGTTGACTCTACAAAAGGTCCTTTAGCAGAAGCTGCATTCTTAAACCAAGCTTCTAACGTAGCTGTTGCTTACAACTACGGCGAAGTTGGTTCACAAGGTGTTGACGTAGTTGCTCATAACTTTGGTGCTAAAGCTGAAGCTTATGTTCCAACTAAAGTTGTTCCTGTATATGCAAGCGCGTCTTACAGCCACACTATTTTAGATTCTAAAAACCAAGTATCTAAAGAATTAGAAGGCAATGGCGACCGTTATGCATTAGAAGTTGGTGCGCTTCCAACTCAAAACTTCTTAGTTGCTGTTGGTTACACTAGCGTTGCTGACCAAGCTGCTGTTGACGCGTTCAACGTTATGGGTAACGGTGTTGCTAAAGCTGCTGCAGAAGCTGCGACTATTGGTCAAGACCAAGACGCAATCACTGCACGTGCTAAATATGTTGGCGCAATCGACGACACTAACATGGCAATTGGTTTCGAATCAGGCATCATCTACGGTGATGACACTGCTTACCAATTCAAAACTGATCTTTTCGTAACTCCTAAATTAAGCGTTGGTGCTTCTTACGCTGAATCTAGCTTTGCTGGTACTCCAGACTCAGCTTGGGGCGCGAACGTAAACTACTTCATCACTCCTGCTGTTGCAGTTGGTGCTAGCTATGTAAATGCTAACTATGAAGCAGCTAAAGCGACTGAAACAAGCTTTATCGGCGACACTCAAACTGTTGGCGTAAACGCTAAATTCCGTTTCTAATTCATATTAGATACTGAATACCAAAAAGGACGCATTTGCGTCCTTTTTTTTCCTGCCATTATTTGTCTTTGGGCTCATGGCGTTCCGGTAAATGGGCAATATATTGCAATGCAATTAAGCGTGAAACGATGAGAGCCAAATACATCACCCCACAGAACATTTGAAGCATAGCCAAGACCCGTGCAGGCGCACTCACAGGCATGAGATCCGACAAGCCCGTGGCAGACTGCAAACTAAAACTTAAAAATAATAAATCTAACCACGACTGCATGCCCGGCTCTGCAGGATTTACAAAACTATCCGGATAAATCAGCTGACAAATACTATAGAGAAAAGCAAAACCCCATGCGATGAGGGTAAATACTGCCCCTGCTGCAAAAAGTTCATCTTTGGTTAAATAGCGATCGGCAAACATATAGCGTAATAAGCCATAGGCTGCACTAAAATACGCACAGGCTTCAAAACCATGCGCAATAATTTGAATATTCGGATGATTTACACCGAGCATAATCAAAGTAGAAAACAATACGGCGCAGCCAACAAAACTCAGTCCTAGAATCGTAAACATTGGAGTTTGGCGAATCACTTTGGCAATGATCAATAGTACCGACACCCCAAGTACCCAAATTAGCGCACGAAAAGACAGACTTTCTCGGGTAATCGCGGTTAAAACCAAGATCAGAAACTGCACCAGTAACAGCCATGCTGAGGGTAAAAGTCTAAAGCTTTTCCAAAAATCTACAAAACCTTGCATTATTTTCAATCTCTATATTTTTTTCATGCGCTGAAATGATTGATCTGAAGCATCATCAACTGATTGATTTTAAATTAGCACGAAGTGAGTTTTTTTTATTGCAAAAATTTGTTGATCTTAATCTGAAAAAGCATCCATATGAGCACTGTTCTAGCTGGGTTTCTTATTACCAAAGAGGTTCAAAAAACCTACTGTAAGTTTCAGTTTTCAGGCACATATTCAAAGGAATCTCCTACGTGGTAGATTTCATTATGAAAAAACATCTCGTATTTGCACCCCTCTGTCTGCTCATGCTCTCTGCCTGTATACAAAACAGTCCGCTCCTCAAAGGCCATGAAAATTATGTGGGGACTTGGCAAAACAACCACAGTGAATTAGTGATCAAATCGTCGGGCGAAGTGACGTATTACCATCAAGAACATACTGAAAAAAGTATTGCCAACCAAACCTTCAGTGGTGCTGAACAGTCGCGAATAAAAGCCCATTTGAGCAGTTTTGGTGATCAGAGCTTTAGCATCGGTCAGGATAATTTCTCTCAACAATTCACTATTCAGCGCTCGCCTTATCAAGATGATCAAGGCCATTGGAAAATGTCGATCAATGGAGAAAATTATACACGCAAATAGGACAGAGATTTGTCTACAAACCTCTGCGTCATATCATTCACTAAATATAAAAAAAGCCCCTTATTAGGGGCTTTTTAGGCGATTCAGATTAGTGATCTGAAGCACCAGAGATACCAATACCAGTTTGTGAACGTACATACTGTGCATCGAATGCTTTACGCTCAGCTTGTGCTTGTGCTGAATTATCAGTCACAGAGAACAACCAGCAGCAGATGAATGCCAATGGCATTGCAAAGATAGCAGGACCATTGAATGGGTTAATTGGTGTTTCAGAGATTGCGAATGTATCTACCCAAACTGCTTTAGATAAGATAATTAGGGTCACTGCTGTAAGCAGACCTACTAAACCGCCAATCACTGCGCCGCGAGTGGTCAAGCCTCTCCAGAACATAGACAATACAAGTACTGGGAAGTTTGCACATGCTGCTACAGAGAACGCCAAGCCAACCATGAATGCAACGTTTTGTTTCTCGAACAAGATACCTAAAATCATCGCGAAGATCGCAAGACCTAAAGTCGCGATTTTAGACATACGAAGTTCAGATTCTGGCGTTGTTTGACCTTTCTTGAATACGTTTGCATACAAGTCATGTGAAATAGCTGAAGCACCAGACAATGTTAGACCTGCAACAACTGCAAGAATCGTTGCGAATGCCACCGCTGAAATGAAGCCCATGAACAAATCACCGCCTAATGCATCAGATAAATGCACCGCAGCCATGTTGTTACCACCAACAAGCTCTAGCTTGCCAGTTACCGCCATTTTTGCAACATCAAGGAATTGTGGGTTGTTTGAAACGTAAAGGATCGCACCAAAACCAATGATGAAAGTCAGTAGGTAGAAGTAACCAATGAAACCTGTTGCTACAACCACTGATTTACGCGCTTCTTTGGCATCTTTAACCGTGAAGAAACGCATTAAGATGTGTGGTAAACCTGCTGTACCGAACATTAATGCCAGACCTAGAGAGATCGCATCAATTGGGTTCGCAGCCAATTTACCAGGCCCCATAATATTGCCCGCTTCTGCCAAAGTCACTTCGTGAACTTTAGAGAAAACTTGAATAGATTGTGAGAACATTTCAGAGAAGCTGAAGCCCACGCCCTTCATGACCATGAATGCCATGAACGTTGCGCCAGAAAGTAGCATCACTGCTTTAATGATCTGTACCCAAGTCGTTGCCAACATACCGCCGAAGATTACATACGCCATCATCAGCAAGCCAACAATCACAACCGCAATGTTGTAGTTTAGACCGAATAACAATTTGATTAACTGGCCTGCACCTACCATCTGTGCGATTAGGTAGAACGCTACAACCACCAGCGAGCTCATTGCTGCCAATGTACGTACTGGTTTTTCAGCCAAACGGAACGATACAACGTCAGATAAGTTGAATTTACCTAAGTTACGCAGACGCTCTGCTACTAAGAACAATACAATTGGCCAACCCACCATAAAGCCCAATGAATACAGCAAGCCATCAAAGCCTGAACTGAATACCATTGCGGAAATACCGAGGAACGATGCTGCTGACATATAATCACCGGCAATCGCTAGACCATTTTGGAAACCTGAAATACCACCACCAGCAGTATAGAAATCTGCAGTGTTGGTAGTTTGTTTTGCAGCCCATTTAGTAATTAGCAGCGTAAAACCTACAAAGATGGCAAACATGATAATTGCGTGCCAGTTGGTCGCTTGCTGCTGTGCTTCACCTAAATCTGGTCCTGCCATTGCCATGCTTGACATGAGCAGAGCGGGAGCCGCCAGTGCTGTTGCTTTCAATGAATTCCATTTCATCTTAGTGAAGTCCTTTTTCTTGAGTAATTGCTTCTACTTCACGCATTGCTTCTTCGTTTAATGCATCTAATTTATTATTTGCAATGTACGAATACACACCACAGAGCAGGAATGACAATACAATAATGCTCAAACCTAATGGCATACCAATCGTGGTTACACCACCACTCACGGATTGCATCAAGAACTCTTTGTTATAGCCCACAAGTAGCATGAAGCCGACATAGACCACCAACATGATGATCGTCAAAGTCCAGCTCAACTTACTTTTACGGCTAACCATTTCCTTAAATTTTGGATTCTGTAGAATTTGTTCTACCTGTCTCTCATCCATAATGTTCTCCTTACGCCGAACCTTGGCGCGCAATTTTCTAATTCGAATTATTTCGAAGCTAAACTTACCAATGTTCCTTATCTCTTGTAATTTAGACTTTGGTCGTTAAATTTTGAGCAATAACCTCCCTAAGCCTATGGATGCGTTATCATTAAGCGAGAATTAATATGCTGCAGGCTCTATGAATAGTTGGCTTATCGTTGGGGTATTGGCCCTTTACATCGCATTACTCTTTGTATGTGCATTCTTTGGTGAAAAGCATGCCAGCAGGCTCAGTACTCGCGGCAGAATGCTTCTCTTTAGTCTAACTTTAGGGGTTTACTGTTCATCTTGGACGTTTTATGGCGCAACAGGTGCCGCGGTTCGTGAGGGCATTATTTTCCTGCCGATCTATCTAGGACCGCTGCTATTTGTTGCGCTCGGCTATGATATTTGGCGACGTTTAGGCCGTGTCCGTCAGCATCATGCCATTTCATCGATTGCCGACTTTGTAGCAGCACGATATGGTAAAAGTGGCCCCTTAGCGTCATTAGTCACGATCCTTGCAGTGATTGCCATTATTCCCTATTTAGCCTTGCAACTACGTGCAATTGCCCTAAGTGCAACGGTCATTTTAGAACCGACCGCTGGTCTGACCGGCACCACCAATAGTGTGCTGTTTTTGACTGGTGTATTGGCGATTTTGGCGATGATGTTTGGGACACGACAGATTGCCAATACTGAACAGCACGGCGGCTTAATGTTGGCTGTGGCATTTGAGTCTTTCGTCAAGCTGTTTGCACTACTTGCAGTCGCATTTTTCTTTGTTTTTGAATCACCTGAAAACATGGCTCAAATCAGCCATGACATCAACACCACCTTTAAAGATGTTCAGCTCAAAGGTGTGCCAGAAAGCTTTTGGATTCAAACTTTATTGGCTGCATTAGCGATTATTTGTCTACCACGTCAGTTCCATGTCGCGGTGGTTGAACTGCGAGATGAAAAGCATATCCGTGGTGCTCGTCGTTGGTTTGCCATTTATCTGATTTTAACTATTATCGCGATCATCCCGATTGCCAGTTGGGCGCTGCATGCAGCACCTGCCTACTTGGCAATCCCCGATGTTGCTGTGCTCTCACTGCCTTTGAGTTATAACCAAGACTGGTTGACCTTACTTGCATTTCTCGGTGGTTTTTCAGCTTCGACAGGTATGCTGTTGGTGTCGTCAGTGGCCTTGTCGATTATGCTCAGTAATGACTTGATCATGCCTGCACTGTGGCGTACACGCTTATTGTCACGTCATGACAAACGCCTACCACTCGTACTGAAATTCACACGTCGTGTATGTATTTTAGCGGTCATGTTATTGGGCTTCTTGTTCTTCCATTTCTTCAATGACATTGACCAATTATCGGTATTTGGCCTATTGGCCTTCAGTGCTGTGGCACAGTTTGCACCGGCGTTAATTGGTGGTTTATATTGGCGCGGCGGAAGTAAGCAAGGCGTATATGCAGGTCTGTTGGTCGGCTTTGGCATGTGGGCTTATACCCTGTTATTACCAACCGTATTGCGTAGCCTGCCTGAACAATTTAAAACATTTACCGAAAATCTTTTAAGTCAGGGTCCGCTAGGCTTGAGTTGGTTACGTCCTGAAGCACTGTTAGGGTTTGAATCTTTCGATCCACTTACCCATGGCGTAGTTTGGGCACTCGGTTTAAATATCACCCTCTATATTTGGATTTCCCGCGTCTTCCGTCCAAGTGTTGCCGAGCAAATTCAGGCCGAAAGTTTCTTTTATTATGAAACCAAGCCCCTCCCGGCTCAAAGTACATCAAACGACATCAGCTATATTCACCATGATGTGGCACGCTTAAAAGTAGGTGATCTGATTACTTTGGCAAAACGCATTACCGGTGAAGGTCCAACTATGCGCGCCTTCAACCAGTTCTGCGCACAAAACAATGTCGTTTTGAATGAAAATAGCAGCGCCAACGGCATGTGGTGGCGTTTTACCGAACAGTATCTTGCCGGCACCATCGGTGCGGCATCTGCCCGTACCCTACTCACCACAGCCATGGTCAATAATGGTTTAGCACTCGGTCAGGTCGCAAATATTCTTGACCAAGCCTCACAGTGGCAGCGCTTTAACCAAAACCTGATCATGACCATGATCGACCATATGACTCAAGGTGTGTCCGTGGTTGATGAAAATATGTGTTTGGTGGCATGGAATAATCAATACCTCAAACTGTTTGATTATCCAAAAGACATTGTCTATGTCGGTTGCCCAATTTCAGACTTGATTCGTTATAACGCTGAACGCGGCGAATGTGGTCCCGGTTCAGTCGAGGAACATGTGCGTAAACGCATGCATTGGATGCAAGTCGGCAGCGCACACGAATTTGAACGGATTCGTAAAGATGGCCGTGTAATTCAGATGCGTGGTAATCCGATCGAAGGCGGCGGTTTCGTGACGACCTTTGCCGATATTACCGCATTCCGTGAAAATGAAGCCTTGCTTGAAGGGCGTGTGCAAGATCGTACCCAACAGTTGGCAGATGCCCTGTCCGAACAACAATTGGCACGTGAACAAGCCGATAAAGCCAATATGTCGAAAAGCCGCTTTATCGCTGCCGCAAGCCATGACTTATTGCAACCGATGCATGCTGCGCGTCTGTTTAGTACCGCCCTCGAGCAAAGCGTACAAAATGACGATGATCGTAAAACGCTTCAGCAACTAGATCGTGCGCTGCATGGTGCGGAAAGTATGCTCTCTGCCCTATTGGACATTGCACGACTCGAAGGTGGAACCATTCAACCAAAACGTCAGCCTTATCCGCTGCATGACTTACTCAGTGATCTTGAACTTCAATTTAAATCGATTGCGGCACAGCGTAATATCAAACTGACCGTACACGATGCTCAGTTCTGGATTGACACCGACCCACAGTGGATTCGTCGTATTATTCAAAACTTCGTCAGCAATGCCCTACGCTATACGGCACGTGGTCGTGTGGTTGTCGGTGTGCTACGTTCAGCACGTCCAGGACATATTCGTATTGGCGTTTGGGATACAGGTCCTGGGATCGCGGAAGAACAACGCATTAAGTTGTTCCAAGAGTTCGAACGCTGTGGACATACCTCTCCATGGGGCGAACAAGGTCTGGGCTTAGGTTTAGCCATCGTGCAACGCATGACCAGCCTACTCGACTATCCGGTGCATGTGTTCTCAGAACTTGGTCATGGTTCGTGCTTTATGATTGAAGTGCCTGTGGTCGCTGCGCCAAAAGTGGTCGCTGCACCGACCCAAGCGGTTCCGTTGAAAACCAAAGCCTATAAGATTCTGTGCTTAGACAATGATGAAACGATTTTGGAAGGGATGTCGACCTTACTGACCAAATGGGGCTATCAAGTCTTTAAAGCCACTGAACCTGAACAGGCCATGGAGTTGATTCAACAAGAAAATATTCAAGTTTGGTTGGTTGACCAACATTTGAATAACAACAAGATCGGTCTCGACTTTATTTTAGATAACCGTCAGGAAAATGTCCCTGTGGCGCTGATTACCGCAGATTCTGATCCTGAATTACCGCAACGTCTAAAAGAGTTAAACATCGTCTTACTGAAAAAACCGTTGAAACCGGCTTCACTCCGTTCATGGTTATCTGGTTTGAAGATTTCAAATCAGTAGCGCTGTTACATGACATCGCTCTGTGAAAAATAGCCCATTTCATTCACATGAAATGGGCTTTTATTTACCTTGTTCTTACTTAAACTTACCTAACTGGCAAAAAAATTTGTCTCAGCGGCAAGATCATTCAAAATAGCCCCGACATTTCGTCTATTTATTAGCCATAAATATCAAATTTAGATTGCCTATGGCAAAAGATATCGAATGCATGAGTGAACACTTGTACACTTAGTTACAATTAAAAATATATTTGATTTAAATAAGATTTTTACAACCAAAATTAAAAACTAAAACTTTAGTCGTATATTTAGCTGCCGCCGTTCGTTTTAAAAATATTCATAAGAAGTTGATCAGTTTCAAGCCAATTCAAGAAGCGTCATAACTCAACACTTGAGAAGCTGATCTCCCCCGCATATTAGGAGTGATCTTGTGAATATTTCAGAAACAATGCCGCATGGTTTTGATCAAAATCTACAGTTTCATCGTCAGTATGGTGCCAATGCCATTTTGCCAGAGATCGACTGGCGTCAATTATTTAAGTTCAGCAAATTAAGTGATGTGCAAGTCGAAGCGTTGGAAACACTCTATCGCAGTGCCGTTCCTCTTGCGTTACAGGTATTTGACGAACTGAATTTTGATGTCTTTGCACCAAATGCTTACAAACCCCAAGGTCTTGGCTTATTCGATCGACTGGCAGAGCAAGAAGACCTACTGCTGCAAAATTTAGAAGCAGAATCCAATAGCTTAGGTTTGGACACCCGTCATCAGATTTGGAGCATGCTACTGCGTGGTGGTGCGGTCTTGGTATTTAAAGCGTGGCTTGGTAAAGTCAAAACCGACAAAAACCAGCTGGATAAAACACAGTTTGATGAATTATCCGATTTACTGTTTATTAAAACAGCGCCATTTGAATTGGCACAACGTTTAAATGTCGATGCCAACTCCAAGCAATACCATATCTTTCTGATGTATGACAATGATGTCTATCTGGACCGTTTTAACAGTTTAGAAACTGCAGCCCTATTTGTGGATTTGGGCGTTTATGACGCTGCCTTTTTGAGTTTACGTGATGACCGTGTCGCGGATTATCTCAAAGCGCGCGGCTATGTGACCGATGAACAAATTGATGAATTGCAATGTGCGCTCAACCCTTTGTACTGTACCGATCTGACGCCTAAGCAAGACTATATTGCTTAAGTTATTGTTGAAGTTGTTTATATAAGGTATTAACTGATGTTACGCAGTAACATCAGAAGCACAATTTGATTCAAATAAAAGAACGATACGCGGTAACGTCATCCGCAAGTGTTTGAGACAGGACGACTTCTAATCACAAATGTTTTTGCGATACTTTGAATAATTTGGCGCAAGTGAACGAGTTTTGCGGATGACAATGGTTTTGGGTACTTTTGCCGAAACAAAAGTACCTCCAGCCGAAGGCTGATCCCTTTATTTAATCCCTAGATGTAAGACTCCGTCGAACTGACTTAAAAATCATTTTAAAAATGCGAAATTACTTTTAGGTGCGTAATATCAGTTATTGGTTTAATTCGCATTGTTCTATCGCTTAAACAGCATAAAAAAAGACCTCCACGATGGAGGTCTTTTTTTTGAAAAAATCCTTAGATTTTCTTTTCTTCAATATTCAATGCATTAATTGCCAATACAGCTTGAGTTCGGTTTTGTACGCCCAACTTACGGAAAATCGCCGTTACATGCGCTTTAATGGTTGCTTCAGACACATCCAACTCATAGGCAATTTGCTTATTCAACAAACCTTCCGCCACCATCATTAACACACGGAATTGTTGCGGTGTTAAAGACTGAATACGTTCTGCCAATGCTGTTTCATCTGCAGCACGTGGATCAAAGTTCATATTGGCTGGTAAATTTGGTGGTAACCAAATCTCGCCTTCTAAGACTTGACGAATCGCTTCACCAATGTGGCTTGGATGCGCAGATTTTGGAATATAACCCATCGCACCATGTGCAATCGCACGTTGGATAATCGACGCTTCTTCATGCGCAGAGACCACAATGATTGGAATCGATGGATATTGTGCGCGAATATGCACCAAGGCAGAAAAGCCTGAAGCACCCGGCAAGTTTAAATCCAATAACACAAGATCAGGCTCAGGGCCATTTTCAAGACGTTCATAGCATTCATTGACTGCTGCAGTCTCATGAATTTGCGCCTGAGGCAAACTATAACGAACCGCCTGAATTAAAGCATGACGAAACAGCGGGTGATCATCAACGATTAAAATATTCATAAGCAACGTGAGAGATCTTGTGCACAATGACCCTATTCTAACCACACATGCTATGTGAAGGATATGCAAGAACTTATTTTTTTGCATTTAAAATGTAGATTTTCACCTAAAATGCGTCTTTTTTCACATTTTCTATAAATCTTTAAATCTAATCATATTTTCATATAAATTTTATCAACACAGTAAAAATGCTTATATCTAAGCATTATATGTTGAAATATCAACAGTTTAAAATTCGAAATTTCACGAATCTTGTGATTTTTCCAATATATCTAAAAATCAGATAACTTTTCTGATTTTCGTTATTTTACAGTGATCCACCCATCGGGATTAATAAAAGGCATTCCGAGAAACCACACTTTTAGGTTTAAAAAATGTCTCAAGTTAATCTACAAAAACCCCTGAATATTGTTGCTGTGTCAGGTGGCCTAAACAATCCATCTAAAACCGAAGCTCTGGTACAAGCCATTGTTGATGAGCTCGGTGATGCGACTCCAATCAATGTGCATTTTATTAAGTTTAGTGAAATTGGCAATTTATTAGGTGGCGCGATTTACCGTAACCAATTGCCACAACGTGTACAAGATGACCTTGCTGCTGTTGAAGCTGCTGATGCACTGATTGTTGGAACACCCGTTTACCGTGCTTCATTTACAGGTCTGTTTAAACACTTCTTTGACTTTGTCGAACAAACTGCATTGGTGGATGTACCTGTCTTGCTTGCAGCTTCGGGTGGTTCTGAACGCCATGCTTTAGTGCTTGAACATCAACTGCGTCCATTGTTCAGTTTCTTTCAAGCGCAAACATTACCAATCGGAGTCTATGCAACAGATCGTGATTTCACCCCTGAATACACCATTCATAGTGAATTACTCCGTGACCGCATTACTTTAGCTGTAGCACGTGCGCTGCCGATTTTGGAATGGGCTCCAGCCAAAGGTCAGCGTGCTGAAGTGGTGAAAGCCAAGTCTCAACAAGCCAACCAAAACTTGGGCATTAATAAGCAAATCGAGCAAGAAGAAGTCCTTCCTTCTGCAGCTGTTCCAAGTTTGGATGCCGCTGAAGCTCGACTGCATAGTAAAAAGCCAAAAACGCAAGTGGCCTAAACACCACAGCTTAACAATTCGATCCCGAGGGTTTGCAAAATGTCAGTACAAGAAAAAAACATTACATTTGCGTACTGGGTACCAAACGTCAGTGGTGGTTTGGTGGTCAGTAATATTGAACAGCGTACCGATTGGAGCTATGACTATAACGTGCGTTTGGCACAAGCTGCAGAAAAAAGTGGCTTTGATTATGCACTGACTCAAATTCGTTTTACCGCAGGCTATAACGCGGAAAATCAACATGAGTCGGTGAGTTTCAGTCATGGTATTTTGGCCAAAACTGAAAAGCTCAAAGTCATTGCCGCGATTTTACCCGGCCCTTGGAAACCAGCTCTGGCTGCGAAACAATTGGCGACCATCGATCATCTCACCAATGGCCGTATTGCGATTAATGTCGTGAGTGGTTGGTTCCGTGGTGAGTTTGATGCGATTGGAGAAGAATGGCCCGAGCATGATCAACGCTATGCGCGTTCTGAAGAATTCATTCGTAGCCTAAAAGGCGTTTGGACGCAGGATAACTTTAGTTTTGATGGTAAATACTATCAATTTAAAGACTACACTCTATCTCCGAAACCGGTGCAAAAACCGCATATTGAAATCTTCCAAGGTGGCAGTTCACGTGCAGCACGTGACATGGCATCCCGTGTTTCTGACTGGTACTTCACCAACGGCAATACCCCTGCTGAGTTGAAAAAGCAGATCGATGATATTCGTGAAAAAGCCAAGGCCAATAACCATCAGGTCAAAATCGGGGTGAATGCCTTCATCATTGCCCGAGATACTGAGGAAGAAGCCCAAGCGGTGCTTCAAGCTATTATCGACAATGCCAATACTGAAGCGGTCAATGCCTTTGGCGATGCAACTCGTGAAGCAGGTGCATCCACAAAAGAAGGCGAAGGTAACTGGGCAAAATCTACTTTTGAAGATTTGGTTCAATACAACGACGGCTTTAAAACCAATCTGATTGGCAGGCCACAACAAATTGCCGAACGCATTGTGGAACTCAAAAGTGTAGGTGTCGATTTGGTTCTCTCAGGTTTTCTCCACTTCATTGAAGAAGTGGAATACTTTGGCGAAAAAGTGTTGCCACTGGTTCGTGAACTGGAAGCTCAACAGCAGCAAGTTGTGCAGGCTAAATCAGCATAATTGTTGATGCAGTCACAGCTCATGTAATCAGCATAATAATCACAACCGGCTCACTTCACTTTCCTCCCCTAAGGCTCGGCTTAGGGGATTTTTTATCTCGAGTCCCATTTAAAGATATGCTTTGATTCTAGAAAATGAGCTAACCTATAGACAAAGAAAAAGCCCGACATCCTGTCGGGCTTTTTCTATATGGATACTTAAGCATGACTCCTGTCTTGCTTCACAGTCCTGATGGTGAACACTTTGTTATTGTTTTATGTTCCGGAACGTCCTGTTCCTGTATGAGTTCATCTTAGGTAAAATTTAAAAGCACGCATAGCGTCTAAAAACTTCGTTACTTGTACGCTTAAGCTGATAGGATTGTGCGCAATCGGTTAAGTTAAACCATAGATATTATATGGTTTTTTTATAGAAATCTATTTTTTAGATAATTTCATTACCAATAGATACCCCCGTAATTCTGGTGTTATTTCCAACAAAAACGAGGCAATAAATATGCAACTGGTTTGGTTTCGACAAGATTTAAGACGACATGACCATAGCGCACTGTGGCAGGCGACACAGTCTGGTCCAACGGTTGCCTTTATTGCGCTTTCTCCTGAACAATGGGCAAGGCATGATGATGCCCCCGTTAAAATCCATCGCTATCTTGCCCAGCTGGAACTTTTGCGACAGCAATTGGCGGAACTAAATATTCCACTGATTATTCGGCATATTCCGGATTGGTCAGGCATCGCCACTGAGCTTTTAAGCATATGCACTCAGCTCAATGTACACACTGTGCATGCACATATTGAACACGGTGTGAATGAACTCCAACGAGATCGCCAAGTACAACAGTTATTAGAACAGCAGCAGATCTCTGTCGAGTTGTACCATGACCGCACCCTGTTTCCTGTTGGCAGTATTCGCAATCTATCTGGACATCCTTATCAAGTTTTCGGTGCATTTAAGAAAAATTGCTACGAGAAACTGAGCATCAGTGTGCCCAGTTGTTATCCTGCGATCGAAGCCCAAACGGCTCTCGCCCAGCATCCTCTGTGGCAAACCGAATTCGATCTTCGTCCTTTTTATCCCGCAGGGCTGTTAGCAGCTCAAATCGAGCTTTGGCCGATTGGGGAAAATCATGCACAGCAGTGCTTAGATGAATTTATAGAACAACATCTGAGTCGTTATGCTGATGATCGGGACTATCCAGCGCTCAATGCTACCAGTCGAATTGGCATGTATCTCAACTTGGGCATCTTGTCTATTCGCCAATGTCTGCAAGCCCTGTTTCGTGAACAAGGTGGCTATTTCCAGATCGACCACAGAGGGCAACAAACGTGGCTCGATGAGCTACTTTGGCGTGAATTTTACCAACACATTTTATTTGACTACCCGCAGGTATCTCAGCACCAGCCGTTTCAAACCAAAACCTTAAAAATAAAATGGCGCCATGCACCACAAGACTTGGCTGCATGGCAGCAAGGTCAGACAGGCATTCCAATTGTCGATGCAGGGATGCGTCAACTACTGGCTACGGGTTGGATGCATAATCGGGTGCGGATGATTTGTGCCATGTTCCTCAGTAAGAATCTACTGATCGATTGGCGGTTGGGGGAGCAATGGTTTATGCAGCACCTTGTCGATGGTGACTTAGCAGCCAATAATGGCGGTTGGCAATGGTGCGCCTCGACGGGTACAGATGCTGTACCTTATTTTCGGATTTTTAATCCGATCAGCCAATCTCAGAAATTTGATCCGAACGGGGATTATTTACGTCAATGGCTACCTGAACTGGCAGATTTGGATGCCAAACAAATTCACCAACCCTTTGCCAAAAATCCTCAACTGGAATTGAACTACCCTCAGCCGATTGTCGATTTAAAGCAGTCTCGCCTAGCGGCAATTGAAACATTCCGAGCATTGTAGGCCATTGCCAAAATCGAACTGCGACAGATCAAAATGCTGTACTGAAATGGTCACTCTAAGGCATAGCCGAGCGTTCGTTTTGTCCCTACAATACAGAAAACGCAAATCATTTTAGAGACGCTCACATGTATACAGGCATCGTGCAAGGTTTAGAAAAAGTCTTAGAGATTCGTCAAGGCAATGGCTTCACAACCTTGGTGATTTCAAATCATCAGAATTTTTTTCATGATGTCTTTATCGGGGCAAGTGTGGCGATTAATGGCGTGTGTTTAACGGCTACACATATTGATTTGGCAGCCAACCAAGTGCATTTTGATGTCTCTGATTTGACCAATCAACTCACCACGCTGAAAACTCTCAAAGCTGGTGATGAGGTCAATGTCGAACGCTCAGCCAAAGTTGGAGCAGAAAATGGTGGTCACAATCTATATGGTCATATCGAAGGCACAGCCACGATCAAAAACTTAGAGCATCGCGGGGAAACCTTTCATCTCGATATTCACATTCCAGCAGGCAATATTAAATATTTCTTTCTCAAAGGTTTTATTGGGCTCAATGGTTGTAGTTTGACTGTGAACCGTGTTGATCGTGCCAGCAGTGAAATTTCAATCGATCTTATTCCTGAAACACTGCGCCTCACTACATGGAAAGATGTCCAAGTCGGTGATGCCGTGAATTATGAAATTGATCAAACAACGCGAACCTTAGTTGATACCTTAGAAAATATTCATCAGCGTTAAGATCGACTGAAATTACATTGCAAAAAAGCCTCCAAAACGGAGGCTTTTTATTGGCTCATGTGCAATATACGTTTAAGAATAAAAACTTGGATCTGGCACTTTGGCTGTAAGCACCCATTCACCGACCTCCTGATATTTATAATCAATCGGATCGTGTAAGGTCTGGGTACGTACATTGCGCCAGAAGCGATCTAAATTCAATTTGGCCGTCGTGGCACGTGCGCCCATCACTTGGAAAATATTTTGCGTAATGTACAGCGCACTATTGGTGGCCGCAATTTTGGCTGTTGCAATCGCAATAGAAACTTCTCCACGTTGTTCCGCCGTTAAAGCTGCACCAATCTCCCAAGCCCATTGCAAACGCTGAACCGCTTTATCTGCCAATAATCGTACACTTTCTAATTGCACATAAAACTCAGCAAAATGCTTTTGAATGAAAGGGTCATTCACTGCATTTTCAGCCAATGATTTTGACCACGCTTTTTGGTTTTGAACCGTCTGTTGTGCTGTTTCAAAAGCCCCTTCTGCCACCCCCAAAAACATATGCACAAAGATCAACTGTGCAATCAACGGACGTAAGCTTGAATACGGTGTACTCAAAGGCCCCGGGTTCAGTAGTAATTCATCTTTGGAAATTTTAACTTGTTCAAAATGGCTACTTCCACTGTCGGTTTGACGTTGTCCCATATTGTCCCAATCGCCGAGAAAACTGACGCCTTCACGTGCTGTAGGAATCACCCCGATCAATAATTTTCCATCTTCATTGAAGCCAGAACACAGCAAAATGTCTGAATCCATGGAACCCGAACAAAAACTTTTATCGCCATGAAACACATATTCATGTTCAGACAATTGCGTTGCTGTAGTACGACGGTCCAAAGGGTTTAAGGTATTACCCCAAAATAAATGCTCACGTGCAGTCTGTTCAAACCACGGGCCATATTGCTCTGGCTGCGCGAACAACTGTACCGTTGCAATCAATAAATGATGGAAACCATAAACATGCGCCAATGAGCTATCCACTTGGGCAATGGTTTGAATGGTTTTAAAAATCGTCTGCCAATCTGCACCCTGTCCACCATATTGCTGTCCAATGGACAATGCAAGCAAACCACTTTGACGAATCAAATCACGTTCAGCTTTGGGATTTCCCCCCTGCTTATCACGCTGAGCAGCCGTCGTGGCAAATTCTGCCGCCAGTTTTTTGGCAATGTCGATCGGATCTTGAGTCAATGGAATTGAAGCGTTCATATATCTGTCTGATTATTCTGTTACCGTTTTAGCTTAACAAAGTAGAGGCATTCAGCTTATCTCAATGCCTGCAGTCTATATCTGTAAAATCTATATCTCATGAAATCTAAGTCACCAAGATTCAGGCGACTTATAATTTGATCATTTTATACGTCGTATTTAGGATGGATAAAATCCATCATGAACGTCCCTTCATCCTAATCAACTTTTATAGGAGAAAGGACGTTCATTATTGCTTTAATAATCCTTCATATAAGCCATAGTGAACTTTCATCAGAACGTGATCACTCACGCTCAAATTGTTCTTATGACTTCGGATAAACCGTAGCAATCAAATGTTCAACCACTTGAGGTTCTGCCAAGGTCGAGGTATCACCTAAAGAGTCCAACTCATTGGCCGCAATTTTTCTTAAAATACGGCGCATGATTTTACCAGAACGGGTTTTCGGTAAGGCCGGCGCCCAATGCAATGCATCTGGCGTTGCCACTGGTCCAAGGACTTTGCGTACCCAAGCCACCAGTTCCTGACGTAACTCATCCGTCTCTGCTGTCCCTGCTTGTAAGGTCACAAAGGCGCAAATCCCTTGCCCTTTAATATCATGTGGCATACCCACCACAGCAGACTCTGCCACAGCATCATGTGCAACCAGTGCACTTTCAATTTCAGCCGTTCCCAATCGATGCCCTGAAACGTTCAAGACGTCATCCACACGACCCGTAATCCAATAATAGCCAGACTCGTCACGACGTGCGCCATCACCTGTAAAATACGTCCCCGGATAAGTGGAGAAATAGGCTTCAATAAAGCGCTCAGGATCACCCCAAATGGTTCGCATTTGTCCCGGCCAAGAATCCTTAATCACCAAATTGCCTTCTACGGCACCTTCAAGCTCATTGCCTTCAGCATCCACTATCGCAGGTTGTACACCAAAGAATGGACGCGTCGCTGAACCCGGTTTTAAATCGGTTGCTCCCGGCAATGGCGTAATCATAAAACCACCCGTCTCTGTTTGCCACCATGTATCCACCACTGGGCAGCGACTTTCACCTACCACGGTGTAGTACCAATTCCATGCCTCTGGGTTAATCGGTTCACCCACCGAACCCAGTAAACGCAGACTGCTGCGGTCACTTTCTCGGACAAAGGCATCCCCTTCTCGCATCATGGCGCGAATTGCAGTCGGTGCCGTATATAAAATAGTGACGTTATGTTTATCGACAATATGTCCGGTCCGAGCCCAACTTGGATATTGCGGCACCCCTTCAAACATCACGGTCGTGGTGCCATTCGACAATGGCCCATACAACACATAAGAGTGTCCCGTAATCCAACCAACATCGGCAGTACACCAAAACACATCATCTTGTTTTAAGTCAAAAACTTCACGGAAAGTACAATTCACATAGGTTAAATAGCCGCCTGTGGTATGCAATACACCTTTCGGTTTTCCAGTTGAACCTGATGTATATAAAATAAACAGCGGGTCTTCGGCATTCATGGGTTCAGGTGGACAAATATCATTAACCGACATGATTTCCATGTGATACCACAAATCACGATCTGCTTTCATTTCGATCGGGTTACCTGTACGGTGCACCACAATGACATTTTGAACCGAAGATGTGCCTTCGATGTCGAGTGCAAGATCGACATTTTCTTTGAGTGGAATCGGCTTACCACCACGCATCCCACAATCCGCAGTAATCACGACTTTCGCCTGACTATCATCAATACGACTTGCCAATGAGTCTGGTGAGAAACCACCAAAAACCACGCAGTGTACTGCACCAATTCGGGTACAGGCCAACATCGCAATTGCCGCTTCGGGCACCATTGGCATATACAACACCACACGGTCGCCTTTGCCCACGCCATGTTTTTTTAACACATTGGCAAAACGGCAAGTTTCATCATGCAGTTCTTCAAAAGAAATAATTTTATGCCGTGAAGGATGATCACCTTCCCAAATAATGGCCGGTTTATGTGGATGTTCTTTTAAATGTCGATCGAGACAGTTAGCACTGACATTCAATTCACCGTCAGCAAACCACTCGATCTTAAAATCATCTTGCTTAAAATTTGTATTTTTAACTTGGGTAAACGGTTTGATCCAATCGATCTTTTGCGCTTGCTCCGCCCAAAACTCATCTGGTTGTTCAATTGATTTTTGATAACGCTCAAAGTACTCCGACTCATTGATGCGCGCGGTTTTTTTGAAACTTTCAGGTACTGGATAGATCTCTTTCATATTGTATTTTCCTTGATCTGATTCATCTCATCACGAGATGCCATGCCACATTTCTACTTTTATAATTCCTGCATCACAGCAGTATGACGATTAATTTTTAATCGCAGCAATCATGCTTTGGTCGTATTATTCTTTCCCATTTAAAGCATATTTTTAAGCAAAATTTCAACAAAAACATGTTTCAATTCAGTATCTGACCAGTTCAATTAAACCTATACTGCAAAGGTAATTTTACTCAGCACTCCGCTTTTTTATTCTTTCATATACGTTGAGTTGACCCAAGCATGAATACCAATGACTCTTCTTTCTTTTCCCGTCAGACGACCACTACATCGGACAATCCCCTGAAACCTGATGGACGTTTTGGTCGACTGAGCATGATTGGTTGGTATGGCTTTCTCAATATCATCAGCTTTTTTGCCCTAATCGCTTTAAGCCTTGCCGTGGGTATTTTCAACATCAATACCATGGCGTTAAATGAGCAATTTGTTGGTATATTCACTGGGATATCTGGCCTCGCCTATTTGGCGATTATGATTCTTTACATTTATTTTTATTGTGTCTTTGTCGTGCGTCGGCTGCATGACCTCAATAAAGCCGGTTGGTTGCTACTATTATTATTTATTCCCGTGATCAATTTGTTCTTTATCCTATATTTATTATTAGCCTCAGGCACACCGACCGTAAATCAATACGGCGCGCCACGCCCTGCTGCCGTTTGGGAAAAAATTCTGGCATGGTTGATGATTTTAATCAGTGTCTTGTCGCTCTTGGCTACAGGTAGCATCACCTCGTATATGATGGGTAGCGGTGAAATTGAATCGCCGACAGAAATCATTCAACAAGGCACTGAATATTTCTAAGCCACTGACTGAATCTGAGCCTGTCTGAATTTTGATACATCTGTTCGCCAGCCTGTAAATGAGGGTTATTTTCGCCACTAATTTCAGGCAAAATAGCGAAAAACCGGAACATTTGGAAAACTCGTGGCTGAAAAAGAAAATGCCCTGAGTGATGTCACTCAAGGCACGACTCAACTTTTGCAAGAGGCAACAGAAAAAACCGCACAAACCGTGCTGGAACATACCTCTAAATATAATGACGCATACTCAACGATCGATAAATTTGTCGATGGATTTTGGGAACGCCTGCCATATATTTGTATCGCATTAATTGTTTTTACGATCTTCTATCTACTGTCTAAACTCTTTAGATTCTTTGTTCGTAAAGCGCTCACTGACCGTTCTTACTCAAAACAAAATCTAGTTTTGGTCCTGAACCGTGTGGGTAGCTCAGCCATTATGTTCTTCGGTTTCCTAATTGCAATGGTCATTGCGATCCCTGGGTTCACACCGGGTCAGCTCATGAGTGCATTGGGGATTGGTTCGGTCGCAATCGGTTTCGCGTTTAAAGATATTTTCCAGAACTTACTGTCGGGTATTTTGATTCTCCTCGGCGAACCGTTCAAAATCGGTGATGACATTATTGTGTCAGGAATGGAAGGTACGGTTGAAGATATTCAGATCCGTGCAACCTTCCTACGTTCTCCCGATGGTCGTCGTATCGTGATTCCAAACGCGACGGTTTACACCAGTGCGGTAACGGTGAATACCGCTTATCAGCGTCGTCGTTGTGAATTTGTGGTGGGTATTGGTTATGAAGATGACATTCAAAAAGCTAAAAATATTGTTTTGGCTATTTTGGACAAAGACCCAACCATTTTGAGCCAACCTGCGTTTACCGTAAACGTAAATGCTTTGGCTGATTTCTCAGTCAATCTGAATGTCCGTTGGTGGGTAGATACCACTGAAACCACCACTGCGAACTCAATCAGTGAAGTGCAAGAACACGTTATCCAAGCATTCAATCAAAATGGTATTTCAATTCCTTACCCTGTACAGGAAGTGAAAGTTTACCGCGGTGATCAAGCTGAGACAGAAGCGTCAACAGCTAAATAATCGCCCTAAAACGTATGGAATCACAGTTTCTGTCCGGATAATTCGGTTGCCTAAGCTGACTGCTTGGCAACCGTTTTTTATGAGTAAATCGACCTCATAAGGGATAAATCCACCTTCAGGCCCAATAATGATCGTACATCCATGTTGAATCCCTGCAGGCATCACATCTTCGACATAAGGGTGCGCCACATAAGCCGGATAGGCCGAGGAGATCATGCTCGGCAAAACATCCTCCACAAAGGGTTTAAAGCGTTTATACAATTCAATTTTGGGCGCAATGGTGTCACCTGCCTGCTCCAAACCCAACGTCACATAGTGATCGAGCTGCTGTAAAAATGGTGTCTGCCAATAGCTTTTATCCACGCGATAACTGTGCAGCAAAATGATTTTTTCTACGCCTAAGGTGACGGCATCCATGATCAGACGGCGCAACACTTTCGGACGAGGCATTGCCACAATTAAAGTCACCGGATGCTTTGCAGGTACTTCTTCTTCTTGTAAGGGTTTAAGTTGAATGCCATTATCCGTAATACTGACGATTTGGGTTAAATAACGCTTTCCTTCCCGAATCCCGACTTTGAGGGTATCACCCACCTGTACATCAAGATGGTTTTTTAAATGCTCAATTTGGCGTTTGGCGCTAATACTCCAAAGTTCAGATTCAGTTTGACGAGGATCAAGCAAGACGATGTTCATAAATAACCATATCAATTCACGCAAAGCATATGTCATTGAGGACAGGCGACATGGATGTCGCCTGTGCGCTGAGGTACAGGAAGTACCTTCAGCGTACAGAGGATTTTTGCTACTTTTAATCCTTTAAAAGTAGATTATGCCTACGAATAGGATGTTCAACGATCACCATAAAATAAGGCCGTGATAAAACTTGCCTAATAAAAATTAATGTATCGCAAAATTAAAACTTAAAGGTACTGATCAATCACTTGAATATGTTGAGCCAATGACCCTGTATTCTTTTGCATAATCAGCTGAGCTGCATCATTTAAAGCCTGAGCTTTCGCAGTATTTTGAATGATGTCAACCAATGCACTGGCCGCCTGCTCAAAATCCCGCACAACCACAACCGCATGGGCCGCTACAAACTCATCCACAATGGTTTGAAAATTAAAATAATGCTGACCTAATACTGTCGGGACATGTAACGTAATGGGCTCCAAAATATTATGCCCACCACCCGGTTCATTCAACGAACCACCGACAAAACACGCTTGGCTCAAAGCCAACCACAGCCACAATTCACCCATACTATCTGCCAAATATACCTGCGTTTCAGGCTGAATCGTTTGCTTTAAACTGCGGCGCTGTGTGCGTAAATTCAGTTTCTGCGCTTCTACAAAAACGTCATCAAAGCGTTCAGGATGACGTGGTACGACGATACATAACAGCTCAGGCTGTTGTTGCAAAATCGGCTGCAGCGCTGCGAGTAGTTTTTGTTCCTCAGGCGCATGCGTACTGGCAATGGTGATGATTTTACGCTCTTGTAAAGCCCAATCTTGACGCAACTGCGCTGCTTGTTGCACAAAGCTATCGGGCGCATGAATATCAAACTTGATACTACCGACGACCTGACTGGTATGCGGGTTTGCACCCAACTCAATAAATCGCGCTAAAGTTGCCTGATCTTGCGCCAATAATTGTTTCAAACTCTTTAGCATCGGCTGCGTCAAACTCGGGACTTTGCTATAACCCTTCGCCGATTTTTCAGATAATCTGGCATTAATCAATAAACACGGAACATTGGCCTGATCGGCTTCAATCATCAAATTTGGCCAGAGTTCAGTTTCGACTAGAGCCAACATTTTCGGTTGATATTTTTCGATAAAACGACGGACTAATTTTTTTTGATCTGCCGGCAAATACACGGCCTGAAACAGTGATTCATACGGTGCTTTTAAAAATAATTGTTTCGCACGCGCTTGTCCGGTTTTGGTGGTATTGGTGACTAAGACCGGATGACCTGCTTTGAGATAATGTTCAATCAGCGGCTGTGCAGCGTTGGTTTCTCCTACGGAAACCACATGAAACCAAATTGCATCGCAGTTTTTAACCGGCTGAAATGGCCCAAAGCGCTCAAGACACTCTTGCTGATATAGTTGGAGATCTTCAGCACGTTTTTTGAGGCGCCATTGATATAGCGGCTTAATCAGTGCCAAAGCTGCGTTATACCAAAAAGGAGTAGTCAAATTATTACGCTCAAAAACGGTTTGAATCGGCAGAATATATCAGAGCATTATCCACATGTTAATGGATAATGCGTATTCAAGTGTCGATTAATAGGTTGAACGACCTGAACCAAATTTATTTTTCATGCTTGGATAATCAATATAGCCTTCGGCAACATCTGTTCCAATCATGTTTTCCAACTGCAATTCATTCAGTGCAGCATTCGCCAGCAAACGTTCAAACAAATCTGGATTGGCAATATAAGCTTTACCAAAAGATACCGCATCGGCTTTACCTGAGGCTAATAAATCAACAGCATCTTCACGGCTTAAACGCATATTGGCAATGTACGGCACACCATTTGAGCGCTGTTTCAGATAATTACTAATACTGTCATCCGCCAGATATTCACGGGTAAAGAAAAATGCAATCTTCCTCTGCCCCAACTGCTCTAAGGCATAGCCAAAGGTTTCACGTGGATCATGATCGCCCATGTCGTGTTCATCACCACGCGGCGCAAGATGCACACCTACACGACCTGCCCCCCACACTTCAATCAGCGCATCCACCACTTCAAGCAATAAACGTGCGCGATTTTCGACAGAACCACCATACTCATCTTCACGTAGGTTGGTTTTGCTTTGTAGGAATTGATCGATCAAATAACCATTGGCCGCATGCAATTCCACACCATCAAACCCCGCTTCTTTGGCTTTGATCGCAGACTGTTTGTATTGTTCTACAATGCTTTTGATTTCTGCAATCTCTAATGGACGTGGCACGACATATTCGCGTTTTGGGCGAAGCAGACTGACATAACCCGCCTGTTGTACCGCACTGGCAGAAACTGGTGTATCACCATTCAAAAGATCGGGATGTGAGACACGTCCGACATGCCACAATTGTGCCACAATTAAACCTTGCTGTTCATGTACGGCTTGGGTCACCAATTTCCAGCCCTTAACTTGAGCATCGGTAAATAAACCCGGCGTCTGCAAATAGCCATTAGCTGCTTCTGAAATGACTGTTGCTTCTGAAATGATTAATCCAGCACTTGCACGCTGTGCATAATATTCAGCCATCATCGGCGTTGGAACACGGTCAATGGTTGCACGACTACGGGTTAGTGGCGCCATTACAACGCGATTTTTGAGGTTTAAATCACCCAAAATGAGAGGAGTATTAAGTTCAGCCATATATGTCTCGCCTGACACTTCAAATGCGAAAAATGATTTAAAGTGAGTTCTGCAGATAATCAATATATTGCTGAATGAGTTCTTCATTGCGTGAAAAATACGACCATTGACCATATTTCTCGGCTTGAATTAAGCCCGCCTGTTGTAACACAGACAAATGATTAGACATCGTAGACTGCGAAACATTACCGAGTTTTTCGATATTGCCAGCGCATACACCACGATTAAAGCCGCCACATTGTTCTTCTGACAAAAATTGTTCAGGTGTTTTTAACCATTCCAAGATTTGACGTCGAGTCGGATTGGCAAGTGCTTTAAAAATTAAATCAATATCCATAATTTAAACGGGTTTAATTAAATAAAAATTTGGACAACAAAGTTCTATTCAGCATCTTGAATACAATATATCGTATTTTTTCGATTTTTATATCGATTTTTTTAGATATATCGATCAAGAACAAATAGAACTTTGTTTTATATATAAATTTAAATTACAAACCTTGTTTGAGGCTGGCTTCAATAAACTTATCTAAATCGCCATCAAGCACTGCACCGGTGTTTGAACTTTCTACACTAGTACGTAAGTCTTTAATACGCGAGTCATCTAAAACGTATGAACGAATTTGACTGCCCCAACCGATATCGGACTTGGTGTCTTCCAACGCTTGTGCCGCATCATTACGTTTTTGCATTTCAAGTTCGTACAATTTTGCACGTAACTGTTTCCATGCATGGTCACGGTTGGCGTGCTGTGAACGTTGGTTCTGACATGCCACCACAATCCCTGTTGGAGCGTGAGTTAAACGTACCGCAGAGTCTGTTTTGTTAATGTGCTGACCACCCGCACCAGATGCACGATAGGTATCAGTACGAACATCAGCTGGATTTATTTCAATTTCAATATTGTCATCAATTTCAGGGGATACAAAAACCGCTGAGAATGAAGTATGGCGACGGTTACCCGAGTCAAAAGGTGACTTACGGACTAAACGGTGTACGCCAGATTCTGTACGTAACCAACCATATGCATACTCACCTTCTACACGGATCGTTGCAGACTTGATCCCTGCCACATCACCATCAGACTCTTCCATCACTTCTGCTTTAAAGCCATGACGTTCAATCCAACGTAGATACATACGCAGTAACATCGATGCCCAGTCCTGTGCTTCAGTACCACCTGAACCTGCTTGAATTTCGACATAGCATGGGTTCGGGTCCATCGGATTACTGAACATACGACGGAATTCTAATTTCGCAAGTTCTGCTTCCGCTGAAGTTAACTCTGCTTGCACATCTGCAAGTAAGCTTTCTTCCTCTGCTTCAACCGCAAGATCCAACATCGCTTGGGCATCTTCTAGTTGAGTTGAAAGCCCTTCGAGCACGTTAATGACGTTTTCGAGTTCACCTTTTTCTTTTGCCATTGCTTGTGCACGGCTTTGATCATTCCAAATTGCTGGGTCTTCCAGCTCACGTAGAACCTCTTCTAAACGCTCTTTTTTCAGATCGTAGTCAAAGATACCCCCGTAATGTTTGACCACGGTCGTTTAAGTCTTTTAGCTGTAATAGATACGGATTAATTTCCACGTGAATTACTCTCAATCAAAAAATTTGGCTTAAATAGCCGCCTATTATATCACAGAGCATTTGCACAGTTTCAGCCAGATTGATCATCCAAATCATTGACTTCAATGCACATAATATGAACAATACGCTCGCATTACTATTTATTACATTTTATTTACAACAATATTGTTTCGAGGGTTTTATGAAAAAGACATTACTTGCACTAGGGTTAGCTGTTATCACTTCATCAACTTTTGCTTATGATGGTCAAGTTGATGGCGGTTTTACTTATACAGATTGGGACAATGACATCGTAGATTCAAACGGATTGTTCAACTTACAAGGCACGTTATATTTAGACTCAGTAAACCCTAAAAATGGCCCATTAAACGAAGCTGCATTTTTAGGCCATAACAGCAATATTTATGCTAAATATAGCTATCAATATTTAGATACAAAAACAGTTGATGTATCAGATTATTTTCCTGTTTCAGGTCCGCTTGCAGGCAAAGCAGAATATGACAGCCACCATATTTCATTAGGTGCTGAATACTTCTTTGAACAATTCTACTTTAATGGTGAATTAGGCTACAAAGAAGAAAAAGCTGAAGTAAAAGTTGCTGGTATTTCAGCAAGCGAGGACTATGATTCAACAACATACCGCGCATTAGTAGGTTATTTACCTGTCTCTAACCTTTTACTTGCTGTTGGTATTGATGGCTATCAAGGCGACAACGATGAAGACGAAGACAACCGTTTTGCTGTCAAAGCAAAATATGTTGCGCCTTTGAACAATGGTCAATACATCAACCTGGAAGCAGATGGTGCTTTTGGTGATTTAGATTCTGTTACGATTGGTGCAGACTACTACTTCGACCAAGCTTTTAGCATTGGTGCATCTTACAACATCGAAGATGATGGTGATGAAGACACGGATTACTTCGCTATCCGTTCAAAATACTTCCTTAACCCGAACCTAGCAATCGGTGGTCAAGTTGGTTTTGGTGATGACGTTCAAGCGTTCAACATCAATGCAACTTTCCGTTTCTAATTTCATTTGAATTAGAAATTTGCATAAAAAAGCACCTCAATTTTGAGGTGCTTTTTTCTTTTGGATGTAATATTTACTTTAAAAAAAGTCGAGTTATTGACCAAATAATCTACAAATTCATAATATCTACACAGTTTTAATAAAACAAAACATTAATAATAATTATATATTTTTCAATATCTTAAATTACTAAAATTACATAAAATTACCGAATACACAGTTCTGCAACTTTGCAGCGATTGACCATCTTTAAAAATTCTCTAGACTAAAACTTGTAACAAAAAATGTATTAAATTTAGCCAAACAATTTAGAGGGGTAGTTTCCATGAAAAAACTCGCAATTGCTTCAGCACTTCTTTCTGCACTTGCTATTACAGGTACAGCTCATGCTTATCAAGCAGAAGTAGGCGCTTCAGCTGGTTACATCGACCCAGATAATGGAAGCTCTGGCAGTGAATTTGGTGTAAACGGTACTTATTACTTCAACCCTGTTCAAACTCGTAACGCTCCTCTTGCAGAAGCTGCATTCTTAAACCGTGCAAGTAACGTAAATGCACACGCAACTTTCGCTGACCGTGGTGATGTTGACGACAATACTTATGGCGTTGGTATCGAATACTTCGTACCAAACTCAGATTTCTATGTATCTGGTGATGTAAGCCGTAATAATGTCGAAGTTGACACTCCATTCGGCACAGTAGACAACGATACAACTTACTACGGCGCTGAAGTCGGTTATCTTCCTGCACCAGGCTTCTTAGTTGCAGTTGGTGTGAAAGGTTGGGATAACGATGAAGATGACGGCGTAGATCCAACTTTACGTGCTAAATACGTAACAACTTTAAGCAATGGTAAAGACATCAACCTTGAAGCGGGTGCAGCATTCGGTGATCTAGATGAATTCAATCTAGCAGCGGACTACTTCATCGACAAAACATTCAGTGTTGGTGCTGACTACTACAACAACGATGTCACTGATCGTAACGAAGTAGGGATCAATGCACGTAAATTCTTCAACCAACAAGTGAGCCTTGAAGGTCGTGTTGGTTTCGGTGAAGTTGGCAACAATGACTACAATTCATTTGGTGTAGCAGCGAAATACCGCTTCTAATCCATTGAAGTCAAAAACATAAAAAAAACCGCTCTTCTGAGCGGTTTTTTTATTTGCCTGTAAAAATAGAATTTATTGAGCCAAGTGTAAAACTCTCAATTGAACACTGACATTTCCTCTAAATTCATTTTTATCGAGTTCGTAGACCAAACGGATTTGATCTTGCATTGGATTAAATTCATACTTTTCTGCCGCATTAAATGCAATTGCGTCCACCATTAAGCCATTCTCTAAAGCAAGTTTTAACTTCAGATGCAGGTCTTTCAACCAACGATAATCTAAAACTTTAAATAGACCTTCATAGACTGGTGCAGGAAATTTTTGTCCCCATGGGCTTAAATTTTGCAGCAGATCGACGGTTTCGACATTAATGGCTGAATCAGGCAATTCACCATCTGTCCAAATAGTCGCCTGAAATAAACTTTCATCTTGCGCAGCGATCAGTGCCTCAAAGGCAGTTTTAAATTCAGAAAAATGCTGCTTTTGAATGGTTAGTCCTGCCGCGGCAGCATGCCCACCAAAATGACTCACCAAATGCGGATATAATTCAGCAATACGCTCAATACTGTCTCGAATATGAATACCTTCAATCGAACGCGCAGAACCTTTAATATGTACGCCATCTTCATCTGCGGCAAAGACGATTGCAGGTCTATGGAATTGTTCTTTCAAACGCCCTGCAACAATCCCAATTACCCCTTGATGCCAATGCTGTTCAAACATGATCAAGGCTGCAGGTAAGTTATCCTGATCAAGCTGAATATGTTCTAACTCAGCCAGAGCTTCCTGTTTAATCTGCCCTTCGACTTGGCGTCTTTCAATATTGAGTTGATTCAACTGCTGCGCAATCGGATAAGCCGTACTTAAATCTGCCGCAATCAGACACTCAATCCCAATATCCATAGTCTCCATACGCCCAGCTGCATTGAGTCGTGGGCCAACTACAAAGCCCAAGTCCTGTGCTTTTAACTGTGCAGGATCACGACCGGCAATATCCAATAATGCACTGATCCCTGGACGACATAATCCTTGCTGTATCCGCTTCAAACCAGCATCGATCAAAATCCGATTATTCAGATCTAGACTTGCAACATCCGCATAAGTGCCTAAGGCCACCAAGTCCAAATATTGGCTGAGGTTGGCTGTGGATTTAGCATTTTTTTTACGCATACTGGCCAAATTTGCCAACACATAAAATGCAACCCCTACGCCAGCCAAGGCTTTACTTGGAAATTCACATCCCAATTGATTGGGATTTACCACCGCTTCTGCTTGTGGTGTTTCCTTTGTGGTCAGGTGATGGTCGGTAATGATCACCTGCATACCATGCGCCTGTGCCTGTGCTACACCAGCATGGCTCGAAATACCATTATCGACCGTAATCAGCACATCTGGAGTAAAGCTCACGAAGGCCAAATCAGCAATGACAGGTGTCAGACCATAACCATATTTGAAACGATCTGGAACCAGATATTCAACATCCGCGCCCATATCACGTAGTGCCAAGACCATCAATGCAGTACTGGTCGCACCGTCGGCATCATAATCACCAACAATGACGATTTTCTTTTGAGTATCAATTGCTTGATCGATTATTTCAATCGCTTGCTCTAAACCCTTTAAGTTTGGCGCATGTAAGTGCTTAAGCTTCAATTCCAGCTCTTGTGCGGAAGAAACCCCGCGACGTGCCAATAAGTCCGCAATAAACGGGGCAACGCCCTGAATATCTTCAGGGCGCGTCAAATAGGGTCTTTGTTGAATTAAAAGTTTAGACATTTATGGCATCAGTCGCTGTAAAACCCATTGACCATCCTGTAGTTTATAACTCAAGCGGTCATGTAAACGATTCGGACGGCCTTGCCAAAATTCATAATAATCCGGAACTAAACGATAGCCACCCCAAAACTCAGGTTTCGCCAATACCTCTTTGCTTTCCACTTGATCATGCAAATTTTGGAATCGCTGTTGTAATTCTTCACGGCTGGCAATAACACCACTTTGTGGGGTGCTAATGTGCGCTGCAATTTGGCTATCACGCGGTCGCTTATGGTAATAATCTGTCGATTCTTCGAGAGATATCTTTTCCACACGACCACTGACCCGAATTTGACGTTCCTGCTCTTGCCAATAAAACAATAATTCTGCATAAGGATTATCGAGCAGATCATTGCCTTTTTGACTGTCATAGTTGGTGTAGAAGTCATAACCTGCATGGGTCGCACCGCGCAACAAGACCGTCCGCACGTGTGGACGACCTTGGGCATTTGCCGTAGCCAAAGACATAGCATAGGGTTCATGCAATTGTGCTTCTAAGGCATGGTTAAACCATAATAAAAACTGCTCATGTGGATCACGGTTCACCTGATCTTCATGCAACTCACCTTTTTGATAAGTTAAACGCAGTTCACTTAAGTCCTTAATCACATCATTCATGCAATTTCCCCTCTTGATTTAAGCTGCATTGGCACGAACAGCATCGGCCAAATGATTTGCCAATGCGGTGACTTCTTCAAGGTCATTACCTTCAACCATGACACGAATGACCGGCTCTGTGCCTGATTTACGAATCAAGATGCGACCACGCCCTTTAAGCTGAGCTTCAGCTTTTTCAAACTCGCTCACCAGTGCAGGTACGGCGTAGGGATCAAACATCGCAGCCAAGCGAACATTCACCAAGACATTTGGTAATAACTCAAACCCTTCCACCAATTCATGCAAAGCTTTACCTTGCTCAACCATCACCGTTAACACCTGAAGTGAAGCAATGATCGCATCACCTGTGGTGCTCTTGTCCAAAGTCAGAATATGACCTGATGGCTCACCGCCCGTTACCCAACCCTTTTCTTCTAGGCCTTGTAATACATAGCGGTCACCAACTTTGGCACGAAGCAAAGGCACATTGGCTTGATCTAAAGCAATTTCAAGCGCCATATTACTCATCACAGTACCCACGATACCCGCAGGCTTTTGACTCGCTTGAGTGGCTAAAATATACAGAATATGGTCACCAGTAATTTGCTGACCGTTTTTATCGACCATAATCACGCGGTCAGCATCACCGTCAAAAGCAATCCCTAAATCCGCCTGATGTTCAACAACGGCTTTTTGTAAAAATTCAGGATGCGTCGAACCACAGTCTTTATTGATGTTTAAACCATCCGGTTCGTTAAACAGCGCAATCACTTTTGCACCCAGTTCACGATACACCGAAGGGCCGACGCTATAGGCTGCACCATTGGCACAGTCCACCATAATTTTTAAGCCTGTCAGGTCAAAATGGTACGGGAAGGTTGATTTACAAAACTCGATATAACGACCATTGGCATCTTTTACACGCACACTTTTACCTAAGTTTGCAGGGTCTTCAATCACCAAGTCATTTTCAAGTTCTTTGTTTATGGCTTCTTGAATTTCATCCGGCAATTTTTTACCTTCGCTCGAGAAAAACTTAATGCCGTTGTCAAAATAAGGATTATGCGACGCCGAGATCACGATGCCTAAGCTGGCATGTAATGCACGGGTTAAATGGGCAATTGCAGGTGTAGGTAATGGACCCAACAAATGAACATAAACACCTGCTGCGTTTAAACCGGCTTGTAATGCTGACTCTAAAATATAGCCCGATAATCGGGTATCTTTACCTAGTACAACGATGGGCTTTGCTTTTTTACTGTATTGTTTTAATACTTTACCTGCGGCAAATCCTAGTTTTAATGCAAATTCAGGGGTAATAGGCAATTCACCGAATTTGCCACGAATGCCATCTGTACCAAAATAACTCATGTTGTACTCACTTCTTAATGGTGATCTTAATCATCACTTTTTACTGCAAATACTTTACACCAAAAACAAAAAGGCCGTCATATTAATGACGGCCTTTTCGGCTAAAAGCTACTAAATATCAACCAACACGGTAGTTTGGTGCTTCTTTAGTAATAGTCACGTCATGTACGTGAGATTCAGACATACCTGCCGCAGTAATTTTGACAAACTGTGCATTTTTACGTAAGTCATCGATCACCGCAGAACCGGTATAACCCATAGATGAACGTAAACCACCCATCATTTGATGAACGATGTTACCCATTGGGCCTTTGTAAGGTACGCGACCTTCAATACCTTCTGGTACAAGTTTTTCAGCGCCTGCTTTTGAGTCTTGAAAATAACGGTCAGCAGAACCTGTTGCACCTGCCATCGCACCCAATGAACCCATACCACGATAGGCTTTGTAGTAACGACCTTGGAAGAATTCAACTTCGCCCGGTGCTTCTTCCGTACCCGCCATCAATGAACCTACCATGATGGTACTCGCGCCTGCACCAATCGCTTTTGCCATATCACCAGAGAAACGGATACCACCGTCTGCAATCAATGGAATTTGATCTTTTAGTGCATTGGCAACGCTGTCAATCGCAGAGATTTGCGGCATACCAATACCAGCCACAATACGTGTAGTACAGATTGAACCTGGGCCAATACCCACTTTCACTGCATCTGCGCCAGCATCTAATAATGCAAGTGCTGCATCACCAGTCGCGATGTTACCGCCAATCACTTGAACTTGTGGATAGTTGGCTTTTACCCAACGTACACGTTCAATTACACCTGCAGAGTGACCATGTGCTGTATCAACAACAATCGCATCTACACCCGCTTCCACCAATGCTTCTACACGGCTTGGTGTTTCTGCACCTGTACCAACTGCAGCACCAACGCGTAAACGACCTAAGTCATCTTTGCAGCTGTTTGGATAGTTTTCAGCTTTACGGAAATCAGTAACCGTGATTAAACCTTTCAGTTCGTTGTTGTCATTTACAACAAGGACTTTTTCAATACGGTGCTTTTGAAGTAATGCTTGGATGTTTTCTTTTGATTCGTTTTCACGAACAGTCACCAAACGATCATGGCCTGTCATGATGTTACTAACAGGTTGCTCAAGATTGGTTTCAAAACGAGTGTCACGACCAGTAACAATACCCACCACTTGACCGTCTTTCACCACTGGTACACCGCTGATGTTATTTGCTTGAGTTAAAGCAATCAACTCACGTACAGTCGTTTCTGGTGTAACGGTAATTGGGTCTTTCACCATACCTGCTTCAAATTTTTTCACGCGGCGAACTTCTGCAGCTTGTGCAGCAATATCCATGTTTTTATGCAGGATACCGATACCACCGTTTTGCGCCATTGCAATCGCCATACGTGATTCAGTCACAGTATCCATCGCAGCAGAAACAAGTGGAATATTCAAATTGATGCCACGTGTGAAACGTGTCTTAAGAGAGACATCTTTTGGGAGAACAGTAGAATAGGCAGGGAGTAATAAGACATCATCAAAGGTTAGGGCTTCTTGAACGATGGTCAACATAACAGTCTCGCTGGTAATTTCCGTGAGCCATTATATACAAATTTCCGTTCAATTTTCATTTTAATTGCGGCAATTCTTTACAGAGTTTTCAATATTAACCATCGAATATGCTGTTTTCAGCAAGAATACACTGAGGGTTAGTCAGCAACTTGTTCAATACAGGCAGAATCCGAAGACTCTACCGCTTAATTTCAATAAATTTATTCTGGAACTAAAGCCTTAACTGACTTGATCGAAATCTTCATCATTTTCAGCGTCATGCAGTGGAATACTGATCAATGGAATCATTTGATGCGCGATGCGTGCTTTATTACATTGCTCATCAGCTATCTGCACACTTTTACATGTGGAACTCCGAGCCTCGTACACCCTACAACTCACTGCTTGCCCAATTTTCCCACCCAAAGCGATACAACGAGACTGTGTTTGATTGGTGCCCGCCATACATGAATACACGGCATTAACCGGCTCAGTATAATGTTCGGGCATATTCAGCCCTTCTGCCCAATAAAAAGAAACGCGATAGTGGGCACAACATGCTCCACAGGTTAAACATGCATCCTGAGTCGGTATTTGAGACAACATTTTTATCTATTCTCGTCATCTAAAAGCTTATTTTATGGACGAAAAATACTAAAAAATGTTATCTGCAAACTCAATTATTTTTTCTGAATTTTCAAGTCATTATACTGGGCAAGTAAAGACTGTTTCATCCATTAAATCGACACCACACTGCAAGGTTTCGATCCAATCTAAGAATTGGTTGATCTGTTCTTTACCAATAAATGGCGTGCCGTGCTGCGGTACGATCATTTCCACATCCATCGTCCGTACCATGTTGACCCACAGACGGATCACTTTGTTCGAACACATGTAGCGCTGATGGAAGCCTTTCATTTTAGGAATATGAGCGGCAAAATTTTCTAAAGGTTTAGAGGCATCATCCACCATAGATGCGCCCATATCCCCTGAGAATAAAATTTTGGCAATCGGGTCATAAAATTGGAAGTTACCAACCGAATGTAGGAAATGTGCAGGAACAGCCACCAAATGACTGTTGCCTAATGGAATCACCTGACCATGATCTGGCAGTTCGATCAGACGATCTAGCCAGTTGCCTTTCATGCGGTCACTCATAAATGCAGAGTTTAAATGCGGTAAGAAACGCGCCCACAGTTTAGATGCCACCACTTTGGCGTCGGTATAAACCAACCAACGCGGCATCGAGGTAATAATGTCTGGGTCCTGATGCGAGGCCATCACATAGTCAAGATTGGTCAAACGGGTATATTTATTCAGTTCCATAGTCAGTGGGACATAGGTCAAGTCACCACCTGGATCAAGCACTGCTGCGCGCTCATTATCCAAAATCAGGAACTGGTTCGCCTGTACGCCCTCGCCTTTTACCAAGCTGGTAAAGCTAATACATTTATGCTTTCCATCATCATAAAGTACCTGTGATGTTGTGCGTTCGAAAGCCATTCCCATTCCCCAAATTTTTTATCAAAAAAAATATATTCTATAGGTGAATAACATATATTTATTTAGGGAAACTTACAATAAATATTAAGTCAATATTATCTGAAATATCAGTGAATTGGGTCTCATTTATTGGCAAAGAATCCTGAGTTTTTAACTCAGGATTTCATGTATTTTTAATATGGTGAGATCATTATTTAAAATAAATAGTGTTGTGCCAACGCAGCCAAACCAATCACCAAGAATACTAGGGCGCCAATTTTATGAATCAGTGAAATCGGTAGTTTTTCAGCTAGCTTGTTCCCAATAAATACCGCAGGCGCATTAACCAACATGATGCCTAATGTCGTCCCCAAAGTCACCCAGCCAATACTGTCAAAGCGTGCAGCCAGTGCAACAGTGGCAATTTGGGTTTTATCTCCAATTTCAGCCAAGAAGAACAAAACGAAAGTGGCGCCGAAAACCCCATATTTTTGCCACTTATTGATACTTTCAGATTCATCATCCAATTGATCGGGGATCAACATCCACACCGCCATAGCAATAAAGCCCAGAGAAACGATCCACAATAAAACGGCTGGACTTAAAACAGTGGTAATCCATTGACCCAGCACAGCAGAAACCCCGTGGTTCACCACAGTCGCGAGGAAAATTGCAATTAAGATCGGAACGGGTTTACGAAAACGTGCAGCAAGCAGTAAGGCAAGTAATTGTGTTTTATCGCCCATTTCTGACAGGGCAACAACAGCAAGGGAAATGAAGAAAGCGGTTAACATGGTGCATTTCTCTGGCTAGCAATAACATATACCGATGACTTATCCCTCCTGCTAGCCAATGTGCAGAGTGATAAATCAAAGGTCTTGCCAACAAAAGAAAGCTACGAAGAGCTCATTTGGTTCTTTGCTATGATGACCATGCTCGTTTTAGAGCAAATATGTTGACCATCACCTTTTTACTTTGCGTAAAAAGCGGCTACTCCCCAATGAAGTAATGCTATTCTAGCGAGGAATGCATGTTTTCGCAATTTTAATTTTCGATGACTCAATTTGATATGCAAAACAATAATCAAAAATTTCAAGAATTTATTCAACACTATATGCATGTGCAGGATGTATTAATCATTGCAGGCGGCCCGTCTCAGCTCAGTTTTGACTTAACCACCATTCAGCCCTCAAAAAAGCTGCTAATCATTTGCTGTAATCAAAGTTTTCTTCAACTTCCTCAGGCTCAAATTGCCCATCATTCAGATTATGCGTGGTGGTTACACTATCAACCCATGCTCAAAGCCTGCTTTCAAGGTGACATCATTAGCGGATGTGGTTTAGGTCACAACCGTCCATATCCTGAACATGAAGTGATTAACTTCAAAACCGTGCGCATCGATACGCAAGCGGAGTTATTTCATTCACCGTACTTTGTGTATGGTAATAATTGCGGCCTTCAAGCCTATTCACTCGCACATCTCTTTCAACCGCAGCGTATTTGGCTGATGGGCTATGACTTCCAGCACCAACAGGGCCAAACACATGCGTATCAGCATCAACATGTGCAAGAACTGGAGCATTATGAAAAGTTTTGGGGCTTATTTTTAAAAGACTTCCAACGCTTTGAACATTTAAGACAAAAGCTTTGGTCGACGGCGCACCCACATCGTACACTTCCACTCACTTATAACCTCAATGCAAACTCAGCATTAAAGCTCTACCCTTCACCCATTGAACTTCCTGATTGGCTTTGTCAGTCCACCACCACGACGCCATAAAAAAACCCTGCCAAAGCAGGGTTCATTTTGAAACTTAAACAGGTCAGATTAGATCAATAAAGTTCGGATATCTTTGAGCAGCTTCGTCAGCTTATTGGCAAAACGTGCAGCATCCGCACCATTAATTACACGGTGATCGTATGACAATGACAGCGGCAGCATCAAACGTGGATCAAAGCCTTCACCATTCCACACCGGCTGCATAGTTGCAGGTGAAATACCTAAAATCGCCACCTGTGGCCAATTAACCAGCGGTGTAAATGCCGTACCACCAATTGAACCCAGACTGGTAATGGTAAAGTTCGCACCTTGTAGATCTTTCGGCGACAGTTTTTTGTCACGTGCTTTTTGACTCAGTTCACCCAGCTCAATTGCAATCTGCTTAATCGATTTTTGATCTGGATTACGCAGTACAGGCACGGTCAAACCATCAGGCGTTGCCACGGCAATCCCCATATGGATTTCATTGCGTAGCAATACTGACTTGCCATCATCAGACAAATGACCTGCAAATTCACGTTCTTCTTTCAACAAATAAGCCACTGCTTTGATGATGAAAGCCATAATGGTTAAGCCAATACCTTCTTTCTTAAAGTTAGCTTTTAAATCATTACGCCAAGCTTCAAGATCAGTAATATCCGCTGCATCGAACTGCGTCACTTGCGGGATAAAATTGTTTAAAGACAATTGCGGAATCGACACTTGTTGTAAACGTGTCAAAACTTTCTCTTCGACACCACCAAAAGCATCAAAGCTTGGCAATTTCGGCAAGCCTGAAACCTGTGCCACAGCTTGAGCTGCAGGTGCCGCTTGCGGAGTAGTCAAACGGGTTTTTACATAAGCGAATAAATCTTCTTTCATTAAACGCTCATGCGGGCCAGATGCTTTGACTTCTGCCAAAACCACACCCAATTCACGTGCAAGCTTACGAACGGCCGGTCCTGCATACACTTTGGCATTGGCAGCATTTTGCTCTTTGGTGAGTTTATCTGCGCCTTGTGATTGTGGAGCTGCTTCAACTTTGCTTTCAGCTTTAGGTGCAACTGTCGCAGGCTGTGCTACAGCTGGTGCAGGTTTCGCTGCTTGTGCGGGTGCTGCAACAGCTTGACCTTCGGCTTCTATCGTCACCAAAGCGACGCCTTCAGAGACACTTTGCCCTAACTGAACATGAATCGCGGTGATTTTACCAGCAGTAGAGCTTGGCACTTCTACCGTTGCTTTGTCTGATTCCACCACGATGATGCTTTGGTCTTTTTCAACCACATCACCCACAGCGACTAAAATTTCAGCCACCGCTGCTTTATCAACACCTAAGTCAGGCACTGCAATTTCTACAGGTCCAGACGCTGTAGCCGTAGACGGCGCTGGTGTTGCTTCTGCGACAACGGGTGCAGCAACAGGCTGTGCAGTTTCTTGCACTGGAGCCGATTCAACCGCAGCAGATGAAGCCGCCGTTTTTACCGTTAAAATCACTACACCTTCTTTCACTACATCGCCAGCACTGATCGTGATCGATTCAACACGGCCTGATACAGTACTTGGGACTTCGACTGTCGCTTTGTCTGATTCCACCACGATAATGCTTTGATCAACATCAATCTCATCACCAACAGAGACCAAAATCTCACTCACCGTAGCTTTCTCTACGCCAATATCAGGGACTTGCACATCGATACTTTGCGACAGAGGAGCATTGGCTGCAACAGGTGCTGCTGCAGCTTGTTCTGCTTCCACAACCGGAGTTGGTTCTGCTGCTTGGTCTTCAGTTGCATTTTGTACTGGCTCAGCTGTAGCAGCACTTTGACCTTCTGCTTCCAACTCGATCAGCACAGCACCTTCAGCAACACTGTCACCCAGATTAACTGCAATGCTTTTCACCACGCCTGCCGAAGTGCTTGGCACTTCAACAGAGGCTTTATCAGACTCTAACAACACAATGCTGTCATCGACGCTAATGGTGTCGCCGACTTTCACTAAAATCTCAGCGACCGTTGCTTTATCTACACCAATATCAGGAGTCGTAATTTGCATGATTAGTTCTCCTCTTTGTAGTCAGCCACAGCATGCAGTTCCGGCGTTTCCTGCGGAGCCCATGCCACTGGACGGTCAGTATCTAGTTCAAAGCTTGAGATGGCATCTTTAACTAAACGTGCATCAACTTCGCCTTCATCCGCGAGTTTTTTCAATGTTGCTACCACAATATGTGCGGCATCGACACCAAAATAGCTACGTAAGTTGCCACGTGTATCTGAACGACCATAACCATCTGTACCTAATGCAACGAATGGACGATTGTCTGGAAGATAAGCACGGATTTGTTCGCTATATGCACGCATGTGATCGGTTGCCGACACCACAATACCGTCTTTTTCACGAAGTAATTGAGAGACCCAAGCTTCTTTCGTATCTTCAGCTAACGGATGTAAGCGGTTGTATTCTTCACACGCCATACCATCACGAGCTAATTCGTTAAAGCTAGTGACGCTCCACACGTTTGAATGAATTTGATATTCATCACGAAGGATTTTCGCTGCTTTAATCACTTCGCGCAGAATCACACCTGAACCCATCAACTGAACCGTTGCTTTCTCATCTTCTTCGAAGAGATACATACCACGTTTAATGCCTTCTTCAGCACCTTCAGGAATAGCTGGGTGTTCGTAGTTTTCATTCATTACTGTTAAGTAATAGAACACGCGCTCTTGGTTCACGTACATACGTTTTAAACCATCATGTACGATCACTGCCAGCTCATAACCAAAACATGGGTCATAAGAGATACAGTTTGGAATCGTATTTGCCAAGATATGTGAATGACCATCTTGGTGCTGTAAACCTTCACCGTTCAGTGTTGTACGACCCGCAGTTGCACCGAGCAAGAAACCTTGCGCCTGCGCATCACCTGCAGCCCATGCAATATCACCAATACGTTGGAAACCGAACATCGAGTAGTACATATACATCGGAATCATTGGCAAGTTATTGGTCGAATAACTGGTCCCTAACGCAGCCCAAGCACTCATCGCACCTGCTTCGTTAATCCCTTCTTGTAACATGTGACCATCTTTGGCTTCACGGTAATGCATCAACTGTTCTTGGTCTTCAGGGGTATATTTTTGACCATGCGCAGCATAGATCCCCAACTGACGGAACATACCTTCCAAACCGAAAGTACGCGCTTCATCTGGCACAATTGGTACGACACGATCTTTAATGGCTTTTTCTTTCAATAATGATGAAATCAAACGTACCATCAACATGGTCGTCGATTGCTCTTTACCGCCACTGCCTTTGAGTACCGCATCAAACACAGACAATTCAGGAATCGCCAGCTGCTCGCTTTCTTTACGACGTGCAGGTAAATAACCACCCAATGCCTCACGACGTGCTTTCATGTATTTAATTTCAGGTGAATTTTCACTTGGACGGTAGAATGGCACTTCTTCAAGCTGTTCATCGGTAAATGGCAAGTTGAAACGGTTACGCACGTATTTCAACGACTCAAGCTGCATTTTCTTGATTTGATGCGTCTTATTGACTGCTTCAATCTCTTCCGACAAACCATAACCTTTGACTGTTTTTGCCAAGATAACTGTTGGCTGACCCGTTTCCTTCATCGCTTCGGCATAAGCCGCATACACTTTGAATGGGTCATGACCACCACGGTTCAGGTTATCAATATCTTCATCGCTTAAGTTGCGCACCAACTCTTCAGCTTCAGGATACTTACCAAAGAAATGTGCACGCGTATACGCACCGCCTTTCACTTGATAGCGTTGGAAGTCACCATCGACCGCTTCTTCCATCACCGCTTTTAAGGCACCTGAATCATCTTTTGCCAGTAGCGGATCCCAATGACGACCCCATACCACTTTAATTACCCGCCAGCCTGCACCACGGAACAATGATTCAAGTTCTTGAATAATTTTACCGTTACCACGAACTGGGCCATCTAGACGCTGTAAGTTACAGTTCACGACCCAAATTAGGTTGTCGAGCTTTTCACGACCTGCAAGTGAAATGGCACCTGTACTTTCAGGTTCATCCATTTCACCATCACCGAGGTAAGCCCAAACTTTACGATTTTCTTCTTTGATCAGGCCACGGTTCATCAAGTACTTTTGGATGTGTGCTTGATAGATCGACATGATCGGGCCTAGACCCATCGATACGGTTGGGAACTGCCAATAATCTGGCATCAAATATGGATGTGGGTATGAAGGCAAACCTTTACCGCCAACTTCACGACGGAAATTATTTAAGTGTTCTTCAGTCAAACGACCTTCTAAGAACGAACGTGCATAGATACCCGGTGCACAGTGACCTTGATAATAGATCATGTCACCGCCAAAGCTATCGCTATTGGCACGGAAGAAGTGGTTAAAGCCCACGTCATATAAAGTTGCAGATGATGCAAAACTTGCCAAGTGACCACCTAAGTCATCACCAGTTTTATTGGCACGCAGTACCATCGCTAAGGCATTCCAGCGGATCAGCGCACGAATACGGCGCTCCATATCCGAATCACCCGGCATAGGCGGTTGTTCTTCAACTGAAATGGTATTTAAGTAAGGAGTATTTAGTCGCTGAATGGGAACGTGCTTAGCAATCGCTTGTTGATAGAGTTTTTCAAGCAAAAATGCAGCGCGGTCAGTTCCCATGTGCTGTAAAACTGAATCAAATGCGTCCTGCCATTCTTGGGTTTCTTGCGCATCTGTATCGCCATAAAACGCCATACTTCACCTATCCTATGTGCTAAATATATGGCTCTATTAGTACCATATTTTGGCTAGGCTCAGTTATCGCCACAAATGAATACGAAATAGCTCTGTTATTTATTTACTAAATACTCATTGATTAACAATTACACAAATTTACATTTTTGGGTCAATTTTCGCCATTTTTCATACAGACAATATTTTTTAAAATGATAATTTTATAGTTATTAGCGATAAATAAAAAAGCCATTGTCTGTAGAGGTTCAGACAATGGCTTCGTATATAGATGTTATATGTGCTTATGGTAACATCGCTAAATACGTTGATGGGTTTTTACGTTGACCATCTTTCACTACTTCGTAATGTAAATGTGGGCCAGTACAACGACCAGTACAACCAACGTTAGCAATATGCTCACCCGCAGCAACACGGTCGCCTACACGTACAATTAAGCGTGATGCATGTGCATAACGTGTCAGGTAACCGTTACCATGGTTAATTTCAACATATTGACCATAACCTGTGCCCCAGCCTGACTTTGTTACAATGCCTGGACCCGTTGCATAAATAGGTGTGCCACTAGCCGCAGAAAGATCTAAACCTGAATGATTTTCTGCACGGCCACCCATGGTACGGCCACCATAGTTCGAACTCACGCGCTTCATGTCTGGAAGTGGATGGGCAATTAACCATGAATATGGATTATTTGAACTTGCTGAATAGTTTTTAGAGGAATTGCTTGAACCGTATTTTTTTGCGATTGTCGCATTGTTGAGTTCAATTGATTTTTCACGAATTTGAACATTCAACTTTGTTTCTGCTGGAATATCAATATCATTGCTTTCAGAGTAAGCACCTTGAGACAAAGTGCGAGTTAACTGTTCAATACGATCTGATGATGAATCTGCTTGATTTAATTCAACTAAATCTGCAAAAGCGACTGAAGCGGCCGAAGCTGCCAATGAAAACGCCAATAAAATACGTCGTAAATGCATAAAAAACCTCTATAAACTGTTCTCTTTTGTTCCTTGTGTGATTTCGTCCTTGATATCAGCCAAAAGGAGCGCATAAGATTAAGACATAAACATGTAGGAAATATGTATGTCAGAACCTGTCAACGTCTTTCAACCAACAAGAAAACACATAAAAACAGGAAACTTGTCGTTTCTCTCAACGCAAGTTGCTGTATGGCAGAAACTTACGAAAATTGTTCAACCGCTATTGCCCCAACCGGATCAATGGCAAGTTGTTTGTTATATAAATGGTGTACTTATATTAACTGGAGAAAATCAGGCACTGATTAGTCAGTTGGCCTATTTGCAAAAGCAATATATTGCACAATTATCACAAATATACGAATTCAAGGATTTGCACAAGATTCAAGTCCGTCTGAGAACTCCGTCTCCAACGCCCCATTCCCCTGAAAAAATTTCAAGAACCCTCAGTACAGAAACTCAGGATTTACTCCGTAATGCTGCTGACTTTGTGAGCGACCCTAAGCTTAGCCAAGCAATGCTGCGTTTGGCAAGCAATAAAAAGTAACCACCCAGTTGTAACAGACAAATTTGAATGCTCAGAATGTGACAGACTTAACACTTACAAATGATACAATATAACATCACCATTATAAGACAATGACTTATGTCACATTCACATAACTAATTGGGCAATCATTAATGTCATCAAATGTTACAATTTCATAGCTATCTGGATCACTTTTGACATTGCGTAATAAATGATTATTTAATGCATGACCTGACTTATAGGCATCATATTTCGCAATAATTTGATGACCGAGCAAGTATAAATCACCCACAGCATCTAATATTTTGTGACGAACAAACTCATCCGAGAAGCGTAAGCCCTCTTCATTGACCACACCATTGTCATCTACACCAATGGCATTTTCAAGACTCGCCCCTAAAGCCAAATTATTAGCTTTTAGGTAGTCCAAATCTTTCATAAAGCCAAAAGTCCGCGCTTCACTAACTTCATAGACAAATGTTTCGGTTGAAAAGTCGATTGTTGCCGACTGAAATTCTTTCTTAAATGCAGGATGGTCAAAATCAATCGTAAAATTTAATTGGAAACCGTCATGGGGTTGGAAGGCAGCACGTTTATCATCGATCAGTGCTTCGACAGGTTTGCGTATTTTTATGAATTTTTTAGGTGCATTTTGTTCTTGTAGTTCACCTTGCATAAGCAAATAAATGAACGGGCCGGCACTCCCATCCATAATGGGTACTTCAGACGCCGACACTTCCACGATCAGGTTATCAATCCCTAATCCAGCAATCGCACTCATAATGTGCTCAATTGTGCCCACCTTGGCATTTTCTTGCACCAAGTTAGAACACATGAATGCTTCTTGAATCAGCATAGCATCGGCTGGAATATCAATCGGTGGATTTAAGTCGATACGACGAAACACAATCCCCCCATCGGCATGATGTGGCACAAAGTTAATCATCACTTTTTGCCCACTATGCAGTCCGATGCCACTCGCTTTCACGATGCGTTTCAGGGTACGTTGTTTCAACATGTGTCTTCTATCATCAGTTCACAAAACCGCTATACGTTAGCATATTTAGCCATTGATAAAAAACAAAAAGGTAGCTGATCAGCTACCTTTTGTAATCAACAGACATTTAAGTCATTGAATTTATTTTATTTACGTTGTTGATTTTTCAAATAGTCTTGAATACTCATTGGCGTAGGGCGTGAATTGGATGCTGACGCCGCTGCTGCAGCCGGAGCAGCTGCTTCATTGTGCTGACGTTGAATCGCTGGCACATCATCTTCATCTACAGGTACTTGTGCAGAAGCGACTGTACGCGTTGCTTGTGCGACAGGGCGTTTCACTGGCTCAGCAGAATCGGCAGAATTACGAGTTAAACCCGTTGCGATCACCGTTACGCTAATTTCATCACGTGCATCTGGATCAAATACCGTACCGTAGAACACTTGACCTTCATCAAGATCGACAATTTGGTTCACCACATCAGTGATTTCTTCAATTTCACCGAAGGTTACATCATCGCCACCTGTAACATTAATCAAAATGCCTTTTGCATTCATGATGGTCACGTTATCTAACAACGGGCTACGGATCGCTTGCTCAGCAGCTTGACGCGCACGGTTTTCACCACGACCAGAACCTGCACCCATCATTGCGTAACCACGTGTACTCATGGCAGTTTTCAAATCGGCGAAGTCAAGGTTGATATGACCCGGACGTACCACCAAATCAAAGATACTACGCACCGCATTTAACAATACATCGTCTGCTTTTTTGTAAGCATCTTTCATTGAAATATCGCGGAATACTTTAAGTAGACGTTGGTTCGGAATAATAATCAGAGAATCAACATGTTGCTCAAGTGCTTCAATACCTTTCTCAGCAGATTGCTGACGACGTTTACCTTCAAAGTTAAACGGAGTCGTCACCACACCTACCGTTAAGATACCCATTTCTTTGGCAATTTCAGCAACAACTGGCGCAGCACCGGTACCTGTACCACCACCCATACCTGCAGTCACGAACACCATGTCCGTACCTTCAAGGTGTTGGCGAATCAACTCACGGCTTTCTTCAGCAGCAGTTTGACCCACTTGTGGATTTGCACCTGCACCCAAACCACGCGTACTTTGCTCGCCGAGTTGGATTTTAAATTGTGCATTCATGCGGTCGAGTGCTTGTTTGTCTGTATTGGCACAAACAAATTTTACACCCTCGATATCTGATTCCAACATGTGTTGCACAGCGTTACCGCCAGCACCACCTACACCGAATACTGTGAAACGGGCTTGACCGTTGCTGTCGCTTTGATCATCTTCTAAAAATTCAAATGAGGCCATGCCTAAAAAATTCCTAATCCATAATTGGCAGACACTTCAGCCCGTATACTGCCTTGATCTTAATAAAAATTGTTTTTTAGAATGCTGTCCAAGTTCCAGCTTGTCAAGTACAAGCAATAATCCGTACAACTTCCCAACAATATTCCCAAATATTTCAACTTAAAAGATCGACTTCAAGGTGTCATTGAAGCCCGACCATGCACGTTTTACCCGATTCAATACTGAAAGTTTTTCCGTATCTTCTGGCTCAACGATCGTATCTTGTGTTTCACTTTGACTGAAAATTAACAGACCTGCGGCAGTCGCGTATTGTGAACGACGTAAAGCGGCTTGCTGTTGATCATCAGCATACACTTGCATAGGTGGATTACCTAAATGTGCAGAAACACCTAACATCCGACGCGCAAATGTCACCATCCCTTCAATTTGGCAGGCATCACCTGTGAGTACAACACCATGGTATAAACCATGAATCGCACCATGATCCACCAACTCATTACGCACTTGATTAAAGATTTCTTCATAGCGCGCAATAATGATTTCGGTCAGTTCAATACGGCTAATGGTTTGTGGACCATCAATACCTTGGAATTGAATCATACTTTCAGGTTTAACCACTTTCAGGTCAACACAACCATACAACAGCTTAATACGTTCAGCTTCTTCTGTTGTGGTTTGCAATACAGCAGCAATATCACGCGTTACATGCTCACCGCCACGTTGCAAAGTGTGTGTCATCGCCAAGCGACCATCTAAATACACCGCAATATTGGTCGTACCAGCACCAATATCAACCAAGCACACACCATATTCTTTTTCATCTTTAAGCAAACTGGCTTCAGCAGTTGCTAATGATGAAATGACCATGCGTTCAACACCAATATTGGCACCTTTTAATGCACGATCCAAATTCTGCATGGTGCTGATTGGCAACATCATCAAATGATAATGTCCTGTCATACTCCGTGCTGACATGCGAATCGGGTTTAACACCCATTCAGGTTCATCATCTAGTTCAAAACCTAAAGGTACAGCACTCACCAAATAATGGTCAGACGTTAAATGACTGGCTTTGGCCAGTTCTAAAGCACGCACCACTTCATTGGTGGTAATCGCATGGTCATTATTTTCAATTGGAGTACGACCAGAGGCATAAAAACTTTTTAGTTCAGCACTGGGAATGGAAATCCACGCAGAATGTACACGACATTCCGCCATATCTTCCGCTTCCTGCACTGCATTTTTAATTGCGGTAACAACTTTATCGAGACTGACAATTTTCCCTTTATTCATGCCGCGGTTACGAGCGGTCGCCATCCCTACCACTTGGATATTGTCTGGCGCGTGTACCTTACCAATCAAAACTGAAACTTTGTGTGTCCCAATGTCAATCGCAACAACCGAGGGAACAGCTTCATTCATTATTTACTACTACCATTCACATGTTTGTTTAATTTATGGCTTAAAGCCTCTACTTATAAAGCCGATCATTATGGCTTTACAGGCGCTGCATTCGCAATGCCTATGTCATCACTGGTTACAACAAACTGACCATTTACCGACTTTGCTGGCACAGAGTTTTTCCATTGAATCGCTAAACCATTTCGGTAGCGCAAATCGATGGCAGAAATTCGTGGCCAAACAGGTTTTAAGTCACTGTGTGCGAGATAACTTAAACGCTGCAACTTACTCATGGTCTGATCTTGATCGACAATCACGCGTAAGCCTGAATCAAACTGCATAAACCAAGTCATTCGTTCGGTTAAATATAATTCTTTTAAACGAATGCCAACAGGTATAAATAGTTGATTAATTTCATTATAGCGACGCATCATCATTTTGGACTGACTCGTCGGCCCATGCAATAACGGTAAATTCTGATGATTGGTCGGAGTTAATTCAGCAAATACATCACCACTGTCGCTTAACAGTCGCCCAGTTCCCCAACGTGCAATCGCTTGACGCGGCATCACCCGTACACGAATTGCATTCGGCCATGCACGCGATACCACCACGCGATCGACCCAAGAGATTTCTAAAGTACGGTCACGAATGACACGTAAATCAGAGGTAAAATAGTTTTCAGTCATCATCGGTGAAACGTATGACATGACTTGTTGTTTTTCTTGGGCGCTCCGCACACCCACCACATCAAGTTCAGCCACACGTGCATCCGTCATGACTTTATATAGCCCCCAAATCCCAGCAATCAAGACCACACATGCAATAAACAACAACAGCCATCCACCCACATTGGTAAGCTTTTCCTTACGTGTCGGTGGTTTGTCATGTATCGATGTCGTTGCTGCACGTTTACGGCGCATAGACGCAGGAAGTTGAGCCATAATTTAGTGTGCCGCACCTGTTAGGGTTTGTTCCAAAATCGCGACACAAAGATCATCAAAACTATAACCTACGGCATTGGCCGCTTTTGGCACTAGAGAATGACTGGTCATACCCGGAACAGTATTTACCTCAAGTAACCAGAAGTTTCCTTCTGCATCCTGCATCGCGTCAATACGGCCCCAACCACTCGCACCTACCGCTTGGAAAGCGCGTAAAGATAAAGCTTGTAGACGCTTTTCTTCATCTTCAGTCAAGCCACATGGAATACCATATTGCACATCGTTACGGTTATATTTCGCTTCGTAATCGTAAAAAGCCACATCTGCAGGCGGTTCTAAACGAATCACCGGTAATGCCTGACCATTTAAAATCACAATGGTAAATTCACGTCCGGTAATCCATTTTTCAGCCATCACAACTGCATCATGCTGGGTCGCTTTTGCAATTGCGGTTGCAAAGTCTTCAATTTTTTCAACTTTGCTCATACCAATGCTTGAGCCTTCATGCACCGGCTTAATGATAAATGGCAAACCAATTGAATCTACAATTTCTTGTAAATCTGAATCTTTGCTGACAATACGATAAGGTGCTGTCGGTAGTTCTGAACCTTGCCAAACTTGTTTAGTTTTGACTTTATCCATACCAATCGCTGAGCCTTGAACGCCCGTTCCAGTGTACGGAATGTTTAACCATTCCAAAGTACCCTGAATTTGACCATCTTCACCACCACGGCCATGAAGTACGATAAATGCACGGTCATAAGCCACCAACTCAGTCACACTGCGTTGCTGCGGATCAAATGCTTCGGCATTTACACCCGAACGCACCAATGCTTCAAGTACAGCTTTACCACTATCGAGAGAAACCTCACGTTCGGCAGATTTCCCACCTAATAACACGGCAACTTTGCCGAATTTTGAAGCATTTGACACGTTTATATCCTTAAACTTTTATCTACGGTCTAAACAAACTTTGGATCACCAAGCGATGATCATTTTACATAGAGATTGTTTTGAGCAAGTTCGATTGAGATTGCTCCAACATTACCTGCGCCCTGTGTTAATAACAAGTCATTTGCTTGTAACACTTTTTTCATTACTGCTTGTAAGTTGCCTTCTACTGGATCGATGAGAATCGGCTCAACCTCACCACGGAGACGAATGCTTCGAGCCAACGCACGACTATCCGCACCCACAATTGGTTTTTCACCTGCAGGATAAACTTCTAATAACAACAGTTGATCGACTTGAGACAAGACATCAACGAAGTCATCAAAACAGTCACGCGTACGGCTAAAACGATGTGGCTGGAACATCATCACCAAACGACGATCTGGATGACTTGCACGTGCTGCTTTAATGGTCGCTTCCACTTCTTTTGGATGGTGACCATAGTCATCGACCAATTTCACCAAGCCATCTTCAACTTCAAATTCGCCTTGTACTTGGAAACGACGACCTACGCCACTGAAGCTTTCTAAGGCACGCGCAATCGCAGCATCAGAAACGCCTTCATCCGTTGCAATACCAATTGCTGCCAAGGCATTTAAGATGTTATGAAGACCCGGCAAGTTAATGGTTAAACGTAACGGCTCACGGTCTTTACGCAAAACTGTAAAGTGTGATTGCATGCCTTCTTGAGCCACATCAACGGCACGAATGTCGTTGTCTTCATTGAAACCATACGTCACGACAGGACGACCAATACGCGGCATAATTTCACGGATGTTGGCATCATCACCACACATCACAGCTAAACCGTAAAATGGAAGGCGCTGTAAGAATTGTACGAAGGTATCTTTCAATACATCGAAGCTACCGCCATAGGTATCCATATGGTCAGCATCGATATTAGTGACAATCGTTGCCATCGGCTGTAAGTGTAGGAATGACGCATCTGACTCGTCCGCTTCTGCCACGATATAACGACTTGCACCCAATGCAGCATTTACACCGGTACGATTTAACAAACCACCAATGACATAAGTTGGATCCAGATTTTCTTCTGCCAACATGCAGGTCACAAGACTGGTTGTCGTGGTTTTACCATGCGTCCCAGCAACGGCAATACCATGACGGTAACGCATTAATTCACCCAACATTTCTGCACGACGTACAACAGGTGTACGGGTTTCAATCGCCGCTTTCACTTCTGGGTTTTCAGAATCAATGGCTGTTGATACCACGATTACATTGGCGCCTTGAATATTTTCAGCAGCATGACCGATGAAAACTTGAATGCCGTTTTCTTCAAGCTGAGCCGTAGTTTTCGACGCTTTAATATCTGAACCTGAAACTTTATAGCCTTGGTTTTTCAATACTTCGGCAATACCGCACATGCCCGCACCACCAATCCCAATAAAATGGATGTGTTTAATACGGCGCATTTCTGGCACTTTAATGAGCTTTTTCGCTTGATCGGCAGGCGTTGATGGAGACATAGATTACTCGAATTTTACAAATCTTGAATTAAACCAACCACGTGCTGTGTCGCATCGGGTTGTGCCTGTTGTCGAGCCTTAACCGCCATTTCCATAAGTCGTTGGCGATTCATCAGCGGCTTCAACAACGCTGTTAAACTTTCTGCGGTCATGTCCGCTTGTGGGCAAATTTTTGCAGCATTGATATTGGCCAAGAACCCTGCATTTGCAGTTTGATGGTCATCCACTGCACTTGGCAGAGGAACAAACACGGCTGCTACACCCGCTGTCGCAATTTCAGTGACGGTTAGTGCACCAGCACGACAGATAATCAAATCCGCTGCAGAATAGGCTGCTGCCATATCTTCAATAAACGGCTGAACTTCAACTTGTATATGTTCAGGTGCGTTTGCATAACGAGCCAATGTGCTTTCAGCATTATTTTGACCACACTGATGATATACACTGAGGGGCTGTTCTAATTGCTGCAAAGCAGCCGGCACACATTCATTTAAGGCACGTGCGCCCAGTGAGCCACCTACAATTAAAACCCGTAATGGCAACCCAGCTTTTTCACGCTCTTGGTAACGCCATGACGGATTTAAAATTTCTGTAATTTCCTTCCGTACAGGATTGCCTGTGGTCACGATTTTATCTTGAGCTGGAAAAGTATTTGGAAATGCCTGACACACCGTTTTCGCCACACGCGATAATTGCGTATTGGTAAACCCAGCCACAGCATTTTGTTCATGGATAATGACTGGTATGCCCAATGCACGAGCTGCCAAGCCACCTGGCCCAGCCACGTAACCCCCAAAGCCTGCAACTGCATCAACTTTGAGTTGTTTCATATAACGCATGGCACTCAAAGTAGCTTTGAGAATTTTAAACGGTGCCATCAGCTTACGCACGACTCCATTGCCGCGTACGCCTTGGATATCAATTTGATAAATTGGAATATTATGATTTTTAAGCAGGCGATTTTCCATGCCTGTTGGCGTTGCGAGCCAAGAAACTTTACAGCCTTGTTGTTGCAACTCTTTGGCAACAGCGAGCGCTGGAAAGACGTGACCACCGGTTCCGGCAGCCATCATCATGACATGTTTCGGCTTTACTTGCGTTACTTCGGTCACTGTCTAATTCTTCAATTCTAAAAAGAGGCTAATGATATTCGATTTTAAGCAAACAATTGTAATCACAAACGCATGACCGTGAAAGGTAATTTACTTTTTTTCAACAGGCGTATGATTGTTTTTTTCTACTATTTTAAAAGTTTAAACTAGTTTTATTATTAATCTATGAGAATTGAAAAAAAATCAGACAATTTTTCACTTTAATTGCATTCACTTACAGTTTTTTTGCTTTTTAAGCTCCCCTCCCCTTAGCGCAGGCCAAAAAAAGAGCCCGTGAAGGACTCTTTTAAATCTAGTGCAAAATTAAGCTTTTAAACCTGCCTCAAGGACATCAAATAAATCATCGGCAATCGAGGTGCCAAATTGCGCATCAATTTCACGTACGCAGGTTGGACTGGTGACATTAATTTCAGTCACGTAATTACCAATCACATCCAGACCAACAAACACTAACCCTTTTTCACGAAGGAATGGCCCAACTTTGGCTGCAATGGCTTTATCATTTTCGGTCAATGGACGCGCCTCGCCCAAACCACCTGCCGCCAAGTTGCCACGCACTTCGCCATTTTGCGGAATACGCGCCAAACAATACGGTACGGGTTCGCCATTGATCATCAAGATGCGCTTGTCGCCATCCACAATTTCTGGGATGTAACGCTGCGCCATAATCGGCTGTGTGCCGTTATTGGTCAGGATTTCAATGGTTGAACCAATATTAACGCCATCTTGGTATAAACGGAAAATGCCCATACCGCCCATGCCGTCTAATGGCTTCACAATCACATCGCCGTGTTCTTGCAAAAATTCACGAATCAGGCTTTGCTGCGAGGTCACTAAGGTCGGTACTTGAAGTTCAGGGAATTGCGTCGCAAACAATTTTTCATTGCAGTCACGTAGGCTTTGTGGCTTGTTAATAATCCATGCGCCTTCGCGTTCAGCCTGTTCCAAAATATAGGTGGTGTAGACAAAGTTCATATCAAACGGCGGATCTTTACGCATCAAAACCACGTCATAAGCTGCAATTGATTCTTTTTGTTTTTCGCCGAGTTCGTAATAGTGGTTGTAGTCTTCAAAAACTTTTAGCGGTGAAATCAAACCAAAGGCTTTGCCTTGATCGATATATAAATCTTGCTGTAATGCATAGCCTAGCTCATGTCCACGGCGTGCTGCTGCCCATAGCATCGCCATTGAGGTATCTTTTTTTAGGTTTACATTTTCGATGGGATCCATCACAACAAGTACACGCATTATTCAGTGCTCTGTTCATTATTAATTTATGAATGAGTATAGCCGAGATTTTTCTTTTGTTTATTCTGATTTTGCATGTGTATGTATGGATTCGTGTGATGCAGGCGATAATTCAAAACATTTCTATCATCGGCTTTATCTTAATAATGGAAATAAGCCATGAAAGCATTATGGCGTTAGGCCTGTGTAAATCGACGCCAAGCAATTGAGACAGATATTCATCACATCTACATCTCGCCCATCATTATTTTTGGTGAAAAAACACGTGCTTTTTATTTTTTTTAGCTATTGTGTTAATTATTGTAAATAAAGAAATAGAATTAATTAATGATCAACATTGAGCAGATGGCTATCATTCTTGATGCTTTGCCAGACCCTGCTTTTGTCATATCGCGTAGTGGAAAATACGTTGCGGTTTTTGGTGGGCGCGATAATCGCTATTACCACGATGGTTCCGGTCTTGTTGGTACCTATATTTCAGATGTGATCAAGCCAGATAAAGCCAACTTTTTTATGCAACTGATCGACCAAGCTCTAGCGTCAGGAAATCTACTCATCGAAGAGTACGAATTGAGCAATAGGGATGTAAATGGTCTGCCCGATTATGGTCCTGAAGAGCCCATTTGGTTTGAAGTGCGCATCCAAGCCCTTAGTTTTTCGGTAGATGAAGAAGACGTTGTACTTTGGGTCGCAAGTAATATTTCAGCGCGTCACGACTTGGAAATCAAGCTGAAAGAACTCAGCCATACAGATCAGTTAACTGGTCTTTTCAACCGAAGAAAATTAGAGCATGACTTAGCATTACATTATGAGCCATACCTACGGCATTCCATACAGACCTCGATCTTGATAACCTCAAAAAAATCAACGACAGCAAAGGCCATCATGTCGGTGATGAGGCAATCCGAGCAGTCGCAGATATTCTTCGTTTAACGCTGCGCAAGACCGATTGCGCCTGCCGCTTAGGTGGAGATGAATTTGTAGTCGCATTACCCAACACGGGCTGCGAGCAGGCCATCCAGTTTGCCAAACGGATTCATGAACATTCCAGAAAAGAATTAAGTCGTTTTTCAATAGATAACGCGCATGTCACCGTGAGCATAGGAGTTACAACCATCATGCCTGAAGATTGTACCTACGAAGATACAATTAAGCGTGCTGATCTAGCGCTGTATAAAGCCAAACATGGCGGGAAAAATAGAATTGTCGCGGCGTAAGCGTGCGGCAGAAATAAACCAAATTTCACAGTCTATTTAGCAATTTGATATTCAAGCCGTTGTGATTGCTCAGCATGAGCTCTCTCCCCTTTTCAACATAAGTTCAGTTTAGATAGGTGTCCGATATGCAGCAAGCCATTGTTGATTTTGCCTTGGATGATGAAAATCATTGGTATGCTATTTTAGCTTGTGGCCATACACAGCATGTCCGGCATGATCCGCCTTGGCAAAACCGTCCTTGGGTTATCACTGAGCAAGGACGGAACGAAAAGTTAGGGGTAATGTTGGAATGTAAGAAGTGTGATGAAGAGAGTTTCGTATAAGAGATTTTATGTTAAATAGCCCCTTAGTCTGGGGCTATTTTTTTGAAATTTTGTATAAGCTGTATTATGTTAATTTTAGAAGAACTATAAAGTGTAAAAAAAAATCTTATTTTTTTGAGTTTGTTACATCACGGGCGATAGCAACACTTCCTTGAACATGACCATCATTATCTTTAATTAAAGAAAAACTCATTTCTACATAGAGTCTTTTATCTATATCTTTATGAAGTGCTTTCGTTAAAGTTGGTTTGCCCGATAGTCTAAGATTTCCATTTTGGATAGCAATGTTAAAACCATGCCAATGAGCTTTACGAGCACGTTCAGGAATTATGATATCAAGGCTTTGTCCAAGTGCTTCATCTTTGGAAAATCCAAATAATTGGCTAGCCGCATCATTCCAACGTTGAATATTACCGTGATTATCAGCATAAATTAATGCATCACTAGTTTGCTCTATAATGAATTCGGCAAGTTCCTTATGACTCATTTTATAACTCCTTTTAATGAAAACTTTTCTTTCTGGTTGATTGCACAGTAGCCCCATTTAGAGTAGTTAGGAATACTAGATGTTCTATTACTACTATCAAAAATAAGGCTATCTTAAAAATAAGTTATTTAACTAATGTTTAAATGTATTTTGAATACATCTTTGTGTTTTTTTTAATATAATACTTCTACTAACTAATGTTCCATTCCCTCAGGGTTAGTATTTTTTAAGTAAAAGTTGGCGCAAAACGACACCAGTTAGTTCATTTCGGTGGGCTAGCTGTTTTTATAAAAATTTTATTTTCCATTATTTTACCTAAAATAAAAAAAGACAGCTTATCCTATCCCTTGAGTATCAGCGATCCAATCACCAAGTGCGGTACCAAGTGTTTGAGAGAACACAATGGTTAGCCATTAAAAAACTTCACTTTTAGGCGATTGGATATAATGTACAGAAATTGATCCACTGCTGTAGTACAAAGATGACAAAGAGATAATCAATAAACTTAATAAAATTAATAAAATTAAACTACCACCCAGATATACGAAATAAAAAAGGGAGTTTATAACTCCCTTTTTTTATTGATGATTTTTACGTTCATTTAGCATTGCTTCACGTAGAATTTTGTTCATACGTGTTTGATAGCCTTTACCTTGTGATTTCAACCATGCGAGTACATCAGCATCTAGACGAACTGAAGTCTGTTGCTTCACTGGACGATAAAATTGCCCATGACGAACTGCATTACTCCAGTCGGTGATTTCGGGAATATCAGACAGGTCTAATTGATTATCAGACACAGTTCCCTTAGCAAGCAAGCGTTTAATTTCAGCATCTTGCTTGTCACTGAAGTTTTCATTCAGCTCTTCGCGTGTATATCTAACCATGCTCATATTGATTGCGCTCCGCTTTGGTTACTTGTCTTGCACTAATGATTCGTATGATTTCACAGTCATCTTCATCAAAGATGGTATGAGCAACTAATAACATCAGTACTCCTTTGACCTTACCAATGGTTTGCCAACGCTCTTCCCCATTGGTATGTCTGTCTTGGATTGAGATCCGTAGAGGATCTTCAAATATAAGGCTTGCAGTTTCAAAAGAGATATCATGCTTTTTCTGATTCTTTCGATTCTTAGCCTCATCCCATTCGAAATACTGTTCCATAAAAAACATTCAAATTTGTATATACAATAATGTATCACAAAATTGTATCACTCAAGCTGAAAAGCGTAATTTTTAGTCAGATTTATTGGCAAGAACTATCAAAACTGTTCATAAAAAAACCGACTTGTTTCCAAGTCGGTTGAACGAGAACGTTCCAGAGGGTATGAATAACGATAAGATACTGATCTTAAAGTAATATTAAAAATACGTTTCGTATAACCTCTATTATGTTAAATGGGGAACTATTTAGTTAGTTTTTGAGGTGATGGAGCAGAGTTCCATGTACCTAATAAGCGCCAAATTGCACTATCTATCTCTTGCCATTTGTCCCAATTATTTAAATTCGTTTCCCACTGAACCCATATACCGCCATATTTATTGGGCTCATAACTCTCTCCTCTAATTTGAACAAATCGATTATCTACCGTATTTTCTAAAGCAACTACATCCAATAAAACACCAGCAACATCCTGTTCTTTGGATTTCCCATAACAACCATAGAAATTATCAGCCACTTTTTTTGGGTAACAAGTCAGACCATATTTTTCAAATTTTGAATTTTTCTTAAAAAATTCTTTCCTTTGTAAAAATGTCTTATATGTGTCTAATTTCTCAGCTCGCATATCTATGGTAAGACCTTCGATCCTGACTCTCACTTGGTCATCATGATCAGGTAAATAGCCATCTGTTGCTTGAAAATCTAAATTGCTTAATTTTAAATCAAACTGTAATTGTCGATTCGAATCAGGCATCGGCAAACTGTCAGCTTCTTGTTGTGCAATAGGTTCAAATTTTTCAGGTGTATAATCAATTGGAAATTGACCTAAATAGTGTTCTCGTGCAGGTCTATAAAACTCATAATCAAATTGATCAGGTATATGTTCTCGTCTCAGTCCAAGTTTCGCTTTAACTATCAATTGTGGATTCTGTTTCCATGTCACTAGATCTCCTTCCTGAGGAATATATGATTTTTCTTTAGGTGTACATCCTATAAGAAAAACCAAACATAAAGAGACCATTACTTTGTGCTGCATTATTTTTTCTCTTTAATAGAGTTTATTTTTTAAATCTGAATCAGTTTAGTTTCTCTAAAATTAACATAATACACGTTATACGAAGTCAAAAAATGGGAGCTATAAGCTCCCATTTTTAGTCTTTAATGCGCTTTTTAGCTTCGTCATAAACTATGCTATCAGCTCGTTTCCCGACTGTGATGAGCAAGATAACTACCTGATCATCTTTAACTTGATAGACAAGTCTGACACCAGCTTTTAATAATTTAATTTTATAGCAACCTGCAAGATCGCCTCTCAGCATATTCTTTGGAATATGTGGCTGCTCTATGACTTTGGCTAGTTTCTTCTTAAATTGATCCCGTATAGCAACAGGGAGTTTTTCCCATTCTGCTGTAAAGTCCTTGTGACGTAAAAGCTTATAAGTCATCTAATGTGACTTCCTCAAACATCTCTTTAGGGTCATTAATGCGCTTACGGACAAGAGCTAACAATTCTTCATCTTCTTCTGAAAGCAAAGCTTTTTTGACAGGTAGTTTCCCAGTCGTAGCAACATACTCAAGAATACTAGTAAAGAAATCTGTAGGTGCAATACCTTGTTCTTTAAGGATGGAATAGGATTTTTCTTTAAGGGCTTCATCGACCCTGAAGTTAACAGTAGCCATCATATCTCCCAGTTATTTAATGTACTAGGAGTACTGTAATGCAAATTGCATTACAAGTCGACTTCGTATAACCGCCATTATGTTAAATCGCATATAAAAAAATTTGACATAAATTAAATTTTATACAATTATATTGCACACAATATATTATTTAAAGGTAATTAAAATGAGTAATCTTTATTCTACCCAAGTTAAAGCAATCGGTGGACGTTCAGGGAATATTCGTAGTGAAGATGGTATCTTAGAACTAAAATTAGCTTTGCCAAAAGAATTAGGTGGTCGAGGTGATGCAACGAATCCTGAGCAATTATTTGCAGCTGGCTATGCTGCATGCTTTGGAAATGCCGTGATCCATGTAACTCGTAGCAATAAAGAACATAAAATCCGTGATAACGATGTAGAAGTCCTGAGTACTGTTGGCATGGTTGCTAATGGCAATGGTGGATTTTCCTTAACAGTACACTTAGATGTCACTCTTTCAGGTATTTCACAAGCTGATGCAGAGAAGATCGTGGAACAAACGCATCAAGTATGTCCTTATTCCAACGCTATTCGAGGTAATATACAGGTATCGACCACTGTCTATACCAAATAAAAAGCTATGTCCAAGAATCAGCTTTGCCTAGATGAGCAACTATGTTTTCCTATTTATGCTGCATCTAATTTAATCGTAAAAGCTTATCGCCCTTTTCTTACACCTCTCGGACTCACTTATCCTCAATATTTAGTGATGTTGGTTTTATGGGAAAAAGAATGTGTAAGTGTGGGTGATCTTGGACAAATTTTACACCTGGATAGTGGGACACTAACGCCCTTACTAAAAAGAATGGAAAAGTCTGAACTTATTAATCGATCACGTGATCCTAATGATGAAAGAAGAGTCCTTATTTCATTAAAAGAAAAGGGTCGAGAGCTACGAGCTGCCGCAGAAATGATTCCTAAAGAGCTGACTCAAAGTATTCAACTTGAAAATTTAAATAAACTAAAAGAAGAATTAAAGTCATTGGTTAAAGTGTTATCAGAGAAAATTTAAGAAATCTTATTATCTGGTGATATGAGTCACTATGATTCTGAAAATTAATTAATTTTTCTAAAATTAACATAATACACGTTATACGAAATTCTTTAAATTTTCTATAAGTATCAATACTTTAACTAAAGCCGTTTCAGTAAATAGCGCACTGAGACGGCTTTTTATTGATTCTTCACGTTTAACGCCTACTTTTTAAGCAATATTTCACGTTTTTTGTTAGTTAGATGCAACAATCATCATTTAAAGACGTAAAAAAGGCAGCTTCAGCTGCCTTTTGAAATCCCGAAAAATTAGATGCCGTATTTAACACGGTACGCTTCCATTTTCGCCAAGGCTTCAGTTTCGCCTTTTGCATCTAAGAAAGTCATTAAATCTTTCATAGTGATTAAAGCATGAACTGGAATTTCCAGCTCTTTTTGCACTTCTTGAATCGCAGACAAATCGCCCTGACCTTTTTCTTGACGGTCTAGCGCCACCAATACGCCCGCAATTTGTGCACCGGCATTTTTCAGAATAGTTACTACTTCACGAATCGCTGTACCCGCAGTGATCACATCATCAATGATCCAGACTTTTTTACCTTCAACAGACGCACCAACCAATACACCGCCTTCGCCATGGTCTTTCGCTTCTTTACGGTTAAAGCCCCAAGGTACGCTCACACCATGGTTTTGTGACAGTGCGACAGCCGTAGCTGCTACAAATGGAATACCTTTATAAGCTGGGCCAAAGACCACTTCCACGTTATCGCATTCTGTTAATTTTACTGCATAGCCAGAAGCCAGCAATGATAAGGCTTCACCATCGTTTAGTAGACCTGCATTAAAAAAATAAGGACTCACACGACCCGATTTTAAAGTAAACTCACCAAATTTAAGCACACCACGTGATAATGCGAGTTCGATAAAAGCTTGTGGATTAAATGCCGCTTGCGCTGTCATGAGGTGCTCCATTTTTTTAAGTTTGAGGTTAAACCTGAGCATGATACCAAAGAGTAGCTATCCAAGTGATCAAAAAATTTTACGTGTCGTTTCAATTAATGTGAATGGTCTGCGTTCCGCTGAAAAAAAAGGTATTTTTGACTGGATGGCAACTTCAGATGCCGATGTCATCTGCATGCAAGAAAGCCGCATTACCCATGAACAATGGACCGATAAATTTAAACCCGAAGGTTGGTTTACACACCTTTTCCCTGCAGAACGTCCAGGCTACGCAGGTACAGCGATTTATAGCCGCATACCCTTTGTTTCGGTGACAGATGGTTTAGGTTTTGAATTGGCAGACACTCAAGGCCGCTTTATTTCTGCTGAGTTCGATTTAGGACTTGGACAAACTGCGCATATTTGCTCGCTCTACCTGCCTTCAGGTTCATCGGGTGATGAAGCTCAGGCGCGCAAAGACCTATTTTTAGGCGAATATCAACAAATTTTGAAGCAATGGCGTGCTGAAAATAAGTCAGTGATTGTTTGCGGTGACTACAACATCGTACACAAACGTATCGATATTAAAAATTGGTCTGGGAACCAAAAGGCTTCGGGCTGCTTACCGCATGAACGTGCATGGCTCGATCATATTTATGATGAACTTGGCTATGTCGACACCTTCCGTGAGGTTCGCAAAGAAGCAGAGCTTTACTCTTGGTGGTCTAACCGCGGACAAGCACGTGCCAAAAATGTGGGTTGGCGTATCGACTACCATGCATGTTCACCAGACTGGAAGGAACGTACAGTCAATGCTTGGATATTTAAAGATGAATGGTTTAGCGACCACGCCCCTGTCATTATTGATTATAAAATTTAAGCTGCCAACAATTAATTGAGTGAACGATTGTTTACTCAATTAGAGGTTATTTCTCACATTACATGACGAATTTGTGGATTTATCTCATAACTTGAACATAGCATTATGGTCGCACGGCAAAGGGACATGTCAGGATGACACAAAAGGATTGGACGCCGAAGGAAGTATAAAAACAAACTAAATGATTTAGCTTGTGTTCAAGGATGTGACAATGGACGTTGGACTGAGACCCGCATGATCAGGATGATTAAATGCGGGTTTTCTCTTATCTGGCCCTTGCATCTCTAGACTCAAAACATCCCCCAAATAAAACAGCTAAAAATTCGAACTGCACAGCAATTTCTTATTCTCGCTTTATTTCTACTTCTGACTGTGCAACCTTAGGCTGAATTTTCTTGTTATGGCATCGCTTTCTTTTCTGATTCGTTTTGTGCTGTAGGCTATTCTAAAAGACCAAAATGTCGTTTTGATGACAATGCCTAATATTTACAGCATGCGACTTGTACAGCAAAACATTTATTTCTCAATCCACATCACGATCGGGCTTTGAGCATTGATGAATTAGCCTGTAGGATAATGCTGAATTGTATTTTTTATCTTATTGTTTTGAATAATTGAGGACACCTGTTCATGCTTAAAATTTATGGCATCAAAAACTGTAATACCATGAAAAAAGCTTTCGACTTGCTCAACGAATTAGGCCTGACCTACGAATTTCATGACTATAAAAAACAAGCGATTGATGCTGAAACCGTGAAAAAATGGCTCGATGCCAAAGGTGCTGATGTGATTCTCAACAAAAAAGGCACCACATGGAAAAAACTCAGTGAAGAAGAGCAACAAGCAGCCTTAGCCAGTGAAGAAAATTTGATTCAGTGTTTAACAGCGCATAGCAGCATGATTAAACGCCCTGTACTCGATACAGGTAGCGATTTATTGGTTGGCTTTGATGAAAACGCTTACCGTGCATTGAAATAAATTTTTTCATCACACTCATGCACTGCCCTTGTTCCATGTTGACTCAGCAAGCAGTCATAAAAAAAGCCTGACATCGTCAGGCTTTTTGTTGGAATCACGTCAAATTAGTTGGCCCGGATCCATGTTTGGTTACGACCTAAAGCAGCAACACCAATAAAGCCGCGAAGCTCTAATTTTTTGCCACCATCAGCCAATTGACCTTTTAACTTGTAAGTTTTACCTGATTGAGGATCCAAAATTGAACCGTTTTCATAGCTTGTACCACCAACATTTTTAAGACCGGTCACAATACGCAAGCCTTTTAATGATTTGTTGTGATATGGGCCTTCACATTTTTTACATGCATTCTCTTCACCTGGTGTCAAAACTGACTGAATGCTCGCTGAAAGCGTACCATTTTTTTGCTCGGTGAATTTTACAATCGCTTTTGGCTGCTTGGTTTTATCATCAATGGTTTTCCAAGTTGTACCATTTAGCGGGTCTGCAGCATTTGCAAATGCGGCTAAACTCATCAATCCTAATGCTAGTGCAATTTTTTTCATTTTTGTTTATTTCCCTGGTCTGATATAGACGACATTAGTATCCAAAAGTCACAACAATTTATCAATTTTTGTATGTGACCGTTTAGTGTAACCTTGTAATTTGTGTTGGTAAATATGCTCACACGATTCCAAAAATAGAAAAAGATGGAAAGACAATGAAGATATCGCCACTGACGAAACAACTGATTACAGAAAGCATTTTAAAAACCACAATTCGTGGGCCGAGCCAGTTCAATTTACCGCCCAATACTTTACGTTTTGCTTTGGAACAAATGTGTCGTGCATTTCCCCAAAACCCGGATGTACAAATTCGTCCAATTCGCTTAGCTGGCTTAAAAGCCGAAGAAATCAAGCCGCAACAGACATCGACCCAATTAATTTTTCATATTCATGGGGGCGCATTTTTCTTGGGTTCGATGAACACGCATCGGGCGTTTCTGACCCAAGTTGCCGCACGCACGCAAATGCAAGTGTTACATTTGGATTATCCTTTATCCCCAGAAACGCAGTTTCCTGAAGCACTCGATGCCCTTTTTGATGTGTATGCGGTGTTATTAGATCAAGGGGTTCAAGCCAAAGATATTATTTTGTCAGGCGACTCTTGTGGCGCAAACTTGGCGCTTGCCTTAGCCCTTAAAATTCAACAGGAACAACTCCCACAAGTCTGTGGTTTGGTGTTGATGTCACCGTTTTTAGACTTGACGCTGAGCAGTGAGTCCCTACGCTATAACCGTAAGCATGATGCACTGTTAAGCATAGAAGCCCTCGAAACCGGCATTGATTATTATGTACCACGCTCGGTCGATCGAGCTGATCCATTGGTCTCGCCTTTTTTTGCCGAGCTCAAAGAACTACCTCCGATTCATATTCAAGTGGGTTCTAAAGAAATTTTATTGGATGATGCGCAGCGCTTTAAAGTCAAAGCAGAAGAAGCCGGCCTAGATGTTGAATTTAAGCTGTACACTGGCATGTGGCATAACTTCCAAATGTTTAGCTCTTGGTTTGGAGAAGGACAACGTGCGCTGAGTGATTTAGCTGATTTTGCACATCGACTGGATCAGGACTAATCCGTGAAAACCAATTCCTGAAAACTGATCCCTGAAACTAATCAAAGTCACCACAAAAAAAGGTCAGCAGATGCTGACCTAAGAGGGAAATGTCAATCTATTAAATGGCTTGAATTTGAGCCTGAGCTGTCGCCATTGCTTGTGCTTTCATGTCAGGCCCCATATTGACACCTTCGGCACGAATCACATCAATATCGCTGACACCTGTAAAATTAAACACGGCTTTTAATAAACCTTCTTGATAATCTACAGGGCTGTTATCGCCATACACACCGCCACGACTGCTGGCAATATAAACTTTTTTGTCACCTGCCAAGCCCACTGGACCTTGTTCTGTATATTTAAAGGTACGACCTGCAACACTGATACGGTCAATCCATGCTTTCAAAGTTGATGGCAAACCGAAGTTATACATAGCAGCACCGACCACAACCACATCGGCATCTAAGTACTGTTGCAACAACTGCTCGCCTAAAGCCGATTGTTCTGCATTTTGGCCCATCAAAATTTCACTGCTGAGATGTGGAATCTGCTGTACTGCTAAATCGAGATGTTGAACCTGTGCTGCATCACCATGTTTTTGCTGTAGCTGTTGTACAATTTCAGCGCTGAGTTGACGTGAAACTGAAGCGTCGCCCATGATGCTTGAATCAATATGCAGAATTTTCATGACTAAAACCTAAAGCTGTTGTTATTAACTTGAGCCTAGTGTAATCACTTTTCATAAATAGAATAATCCCGATCCTTATGACACTATGTTTTATTTTTAGAACAATCTTTTTGAACTCGTAAAAAATTTAAAATTACTGAGCGGTTCTTGACCGTTATCAAGTGTAAATTTTCATGCTAATGTAAGCCTATAAAATGATATCTATATAAACTTTAAGAAAAAAACTGATAACTCGAACAGGGCAAAGACACAGGATGACGGTGAAATCAAGCATACGTGACATGATCCTTCGCAATAGAATCGCCCAGTATTTACTGGAAGATGAAGTGGTCATGAATTGGAGCATCCTGAAAAAGTGTATGCTCATGCTGATGCTTGGCTCAACCATTCATCTGCTTTGGATTATTTGGAAATTTTATGTTTATGTCACGCCAGAACTTTGGCAGTGGGTTAACCTTGATCTCATCCACTCTCAATTGTGGACCAATATCGTCTTTTTTTGCTTAATGGTCCTCCTGATTTGGCCTTGCTATGCTGGAAAAGATAATCCCAAGATTCAGCTAATTTTACCTTATCTTTCGGTCGGCTTATTCGTCATTTCTTTATGTCGTGATGGTTATTTAATTGGCGTTATGAGTCCAGCCACCATGATCTCCTACGTGAGCCTTGTGACCGTTGGATTGGTACTATTTACACGAAAAATCGTCTATAGCATGCTGATCCCAGCCACGATTTTTTTATCTATTTGCATGTATTTAAGCATCCGCGGCATTACCCCCTATGCCCCGATTTTTCAACCTCATGCCTATGGCTATCAAAATAGTTTTTGGCTCTTCTCAATGATCTTTTTCATTGTTCCTATTTTATTAACCTGTTTGGCTTTATTTGAAATCTTACTCAGCCAATGGCGTCATCGAGAGCATTTGATTCAAAAACTTAGTCAAGTCGACCCACTGACCAATTTATTTAATCGACGCAGTATCAATCAGTGTTTGGAACAGCTCGATAATGCTAAAACAGCTACATATGCACTGGTCTTATTGGACTTAGACCATTTCAAACGTATCAATGATGAATTCGGACACGATAAAGGCGATGAAACCCTGATTCTCGTCAGCCAAGTATTAAACCAACATTTACGCGGTAGTGATGTGGTTGGGCGTTTTGGCGGCGAAGAGTTTATTTTGGTGTTAAAAAACTCTAACTTAGAACAAGCGATATTCATTGCAGAGCGCTGTCGAAAAGCCATTGAGCAGCTTGAAATTTGGGGGCATGAAGGTCAGTCAATTCATGTGACAGCCAGTTTTGGCATTGCGATTTCTACGCCAGAATTGGTACCGCAACAATTGCTGACCCATGCAGATCAAGCGCTATACGCTGCTAAAGCTGGCGGCCGCAACATGGTGATGGCCTACACCGAACAACAAAGCTTTAGCCATTTGGTTTAAAACTTTTATACAGATCAGACGTGGCGTTGAGCTTTTAACGTGGATACTGTTCCATACGACGGACTGGCTGTTCCAGTTGAGCAGCCGTGATCCATGCCTCCACAGAAGGATGCTGTAAAATCTTTTGCATATAACGCTGTGTGTTGTCACTCACAGGTAGCTGGAAGGTCTGTAAACGTGTCACCACGGGTGCAAAAAATGCATCGGCAATACTAAATTCACCGCATAGAAAGCCATCCACCGCAGGACGACTCGACCAAATCTGCTCGATTCGAGTCACTTCAGCACGCAATTCGGCATGTTCAGACCATAATCTCTGACCATGACGACCATAATCCGCCTGCAGATTCATACTACATAAGCTACGCAATTGCATAAAACTACTGTGCATTTCCGCGCAAATACTCCGTGCCCATGCACGTTGTGTAGCATCTTTTGGCCACAGTGGAAGCTCTTGAAACTGCTCTGCCAAATATTCACAAATCGCCAATGAGTCCCAAATCATCATACCGTCATGTTGCAGTAGGGGCACCTTGCCATTGGCATGTAGGGCTAACATTTGCTGCTTGAATGCTCCGCCATCTGCTTCTTCAGAAAAAGGAATCAAGATCTCTTGAAAGGGTAAATTAAACGCGTGTAACACCAACCACGGTCGCATAGACCACGTCGAATAGTTTTTATTGGCAATATATAATTGCATCATTTTTATTCTCCACGCGATTTAAATTTTTCCAATTGCGCTAGCAATTCTTTCTCGCTAAAAGCACCCGTCAAACGCAGTCCACGTATCTCTTGATGTGCTGTATCTAAAAATAAATAGGTCGGTGGCCCTAAAATATCCCATTGATTAAGCAGTACTTGATGGGTTGCATCATACTGACTCAAATCCAACTTAATTAAATAATACGGTGCCAAAGCCTGTTGTACTGCTGCCGATTTTAAAACTTTATGTTCAATCGGCTGACAGGCCACACACCAATCGGCATAGACATCAATAATTGCGGATTGACCTTGAGGAATTTCACTTAACAAACGTTGAAACTCTTCCGCTGTATGTGCCACATGCCAAGCACTTTGCTGTTGGTTTTCTTCGACTAAAAAACGTTGGCTGTGTTGATATTGACTGTACACAATATAAGGTACGGCTGCACAGAACACCAAGATATACAACCATTTGAGCTGAGTACTGCGCCATAAAATGCGCCAAAGCACATAAGCGCTAAACACCAGACCCAGAGCAAGGGATAACCACTGTAACCAAGCTTCACTGATCAATGGTCGAATAAAATACAAAGCCAATGCCAACATGATGAAAGCAAAAAGCACCTTGATTTGATTCATCCACAAACCCGCTTTAGGCAATACCCGTGAGCCAAGGACACTGGCCAACAATAGCGGTGTACCCATGCCAAAGCCGAGAGTGAATAACAATAATGCACCTTGCCACTGGCTTTGGGTTTGCGAAATAAATAATAATGCGCCTGCCAACGGTGCTGTCATGCAAGGACCGACCAGCAATGCAGAAATCATCCCCATGACCCCTGCGCCAACGAGACTACCACCTTTTTGCATCGACTGAGCTTGGTCTAAGCGATTGACCCAACTGCGTGGCAATTTCAGCTCAAATAAACCAAATAAATTCAGGGCAAAAACCACAAAGAGCACGCTAAAGGCAATTAAAGTCGAGGGTTGTTGCAACCAACGCTGGAAATTCAAACCTGCTGACGAGGCCACCAAGCCAAGAATGGCATACACCATCGCCAAACTGGTGACAAAAGTCAGTGCAATCATCCACGCTTTTAAACCTCGGCTGTCGCGGACAATCAGTGAGGTTAAAATCGGCAGCATTGGCAATGAACAAGGGGTAAAGGCCAACAAAAAACCCAAGCCAAAAAACAGGAAAAGGCCATAAAATATGGAGCTTTGTGCTAATTTTTCAGACCACATTTGGTCACTTGCGGTATAGCGATCAGAAGCCAGTGCAGCATTATCTGCCCGCTGCTGATCTAAACGATTCGCCGTAGGCTGTTCGGCAGTATTTTCTGCTGCAAAATCGAGTAAGCGTTTATTTGGACTGGCAAGATTTTGCTGTGTGACCAAGCCAGAAGCATCCGTTTCAAAGCTGATGCTCTGTGGTGGATAACACACCCGATCCTTGGCACAGCCTTGCCAACTGACTTGATAGGTCTGCAGTTTTTGAGTCGGAATTTTAAAACTCAACTGTTGGTAATACACCTGCGTATGACCATAGTTATCGTCTTTTAAATCCTCAGCAGCAGGCAAATCCAAAGCTAAAACTTGATTGCCCTGCTTCACCTCTATTTTGTGCTGATACAGATAATAATGCGCTGGAATATCCCAACTCAGCTCCGCCTGATCTGCACGATCAGAGACCACTGAGAAAGGAAAAGCATCTTCAGCTGAAAGTAATGCATCCTGAGCAGAGACGCCCATACTGAACGACAGCACAGCCGCTGCCGCAACATAAGTCCATTGTTTCATTCAGCTGAATTCATCCTCAGTCTGTATTTTTACGTTTTAAAATTTAGGTTTTTTTAGAACAGGTAAGATACACCCAAACCTGACTGATAATTTTTATGACCGCCAGTGAGTTCTAGACCGACGCTCGCATCCAACTGCATACGATCCGAAACGGCATACGTTAGACCGGAAGCCAAAGACACTTCCTGATCCGTACTCTCTGCTTTGCGATAAACCAGCTCAGAAAAACCCGATAAATTACCCGCAATGTGATATTCCATTCCTGGAATGGCACTCACAGCCCAATCACCATCTTGAACTTCATAACGCATGGTCATTGAAGTCCCAATTGTATCGCTATAATCATAAGCCACAGCGGAAGTCAGACTATAAATATCGTCCTCAGCACTAAAACCTTCATTGCCTGTTGCAATAATCGCTTCAGCAAGAATAGCCATCGACAATTTCTCATCATTCAAATCAATGGCTTTTTTCAGACCAATGCTGACATCACCCAAACCATCGTCTTCAACTGAGCGACCCGCAACTTTGGTTTTAGACCATGCCGGACCTTGCCAACCCAATTGCAATTCCAAATCTTTTGCCAAACCAGTACGGAACAACATGTCTGCATTTAAAGTGGTGTTTTTTACTTTTTCACCATTTTCATCACGACTTTCACTATAGCTCGCTGCTGGCAAACTTTGTTCCCATGCCAAACGACCAACAGGGGTAATGCCTGTACCCATACCCGCACCCGGACGGTCAAATGAAAAATCCGCCGCAAATGCAGACAGGCTCAAACTGGATAATGTTGCAATGCTTAAAACTTTAAATACAGTCATGTTTTTACTCACAATTATGCTAATTCTTTGGTCATTTTTGCGCCATGGCTACGCAAAAGCTCCAAGGTTTGTTTTTCTTCTTCCAATGCTTCTGACCAATTTACCGCGTCAAAATCACAGTCAAAAAATAATTCACTAATCGACGATAAAATGGTTAAACCATCGCTATCAATCATATTTGGATTCACTTTTTCATCCAATAAGCGCTGTACCGCAGGGACACATGCTGCACTCGCGGCGTCCCATAATGGACCATAAATTTCTTCAGCATCCCATAAATGCACATTGGCTTTGGCTTGAATCAGCGCTTCCAAGATTTGCATATGTACGTCTAAATGTTGTGTTTTCTGTTCTGCTGTTAAAGGTTGGCCTGCTTCATACGCTTCGCAAACCATTTCCCACCATTGAAACAAACCATCAGACCATACAGAAACCGCAGGTCCTTTTTCAAAGTCGATAAAATTTGGATTAAGACCATCTGCCAACAGGCGTTGCACCTGTGCAAGATCTTGTTCTTCTAACGCTTGCACAAAAAGCTGTTGTTGCGCTGTTAACATCTGGAAAGCTCACTTCAATTTATTTTGATCTATTATGCCGAATAAAGCTGCGTTTGTTTGAATTTCATGTAAAACAAAATACAAAACACACAAAAAAAGCCCCGCAGGGCTTTTTTTTAATTTTGAGACTTATTCGTCGTCTACGCTGTCATCCGCATCAGCAAAAGCAGGTTGCGTACTGCGCGGGTTCTCTTTCTTTTCGAACACATGTTCAAGACTACGTTTAAGTCGATCAATTGCACCGTGAATAGCTGTATCTACATTATGACCACGATGGTTGACCACGACAGGCTTCAAACCTGCTGGACGTGCTTCAATCATACATTTTATGTCGTCGCTGCCGCCCTTGTCCCCATTTTCATCACTTAAATGCACCGAAAAGTGGGTAATGCGTTCACTATGGCGCTGAAATTCTTCATTAAGTTCTGCACGAACGTATGTAATTAGTCGATCACTGTTTATAATGTTTTTATCTGTACGGATTTCAATGTTCATAATATCATCCTCATATCTATCTGTATTAGCTATAAAAATTTGTGCAAAACTTATTATCTTGGCACGTTACATTTGCTGTAAATGTTACAGCAATGACCATCTTCAACTTTGTATGGAACGTCGTCCTCCACATTGAATGATGAACACTTTAGAGTCTGCAGATCCGTGTCCTTATACTTCGAATATCGGTCTTAAGTTAGAATTTTGCAAGTGCTATTTTGATATTTTTTTAATATACATACAAAAAGTAAGACTTTATTGTAGATTTGCATTGTTTTAATTGATTTGGGTCATATTTTTGTGCATTTCATCGACGTCCACCTTCAATTTGCACAATTCCATTCCAACTCAAAATCTCGCTTTACCATCATCGATCATTCACAGCGTATTTCACCTTCAAATTACAAAACAATTTTGCCGTTGAGTAAAATTTGGCTTTATTTTTGCTTAATAATCTGTATGCTTTCAGTGCTTCTCGGGGGAGATATTTTTTAATGAAACTTACACAAATCGTTGCATCATGTGCATTAGCATCTGCTGCTGCTTTCACTCAAGCTTCACCTATCGTATGGCAAGATTTCAGCTTAACTGGCCTATATGGTGAAAATTATGTTGTGCCTTTTGATGGTGACAACAATGAACAGAAAACGATCACAGCAGAATATGCCGCTAAACTGAAATATTCAGATGTATTCTTCTTCGTTGACCAAGCTTGGGACAAAGATGATGAAGCATCGACTTACCTTGAGCTTGCACCGCGCCTTAGCTTAGGCGAAGTTTCTGGTAAAGACCTTTCTATGGGGCCGATCAAAGACGTTCTGATTGCAACGACTTGGGAACATAATGCCGGCTACGACAAAAATTCTGAGTTTAATAACTTCTTGTATGGTATTGGCTTTGCTTTAGACATTCCATATACACAGTATGCAAACATCAACTTCTATAAAGCCGATAATGATTCTAAATCAGCCGGTACTAAAGATGATTATCAAATGACGATCACTTATGCTGTGCCATTTAAAATTGGCTCTGAAGATTTTCTAGTAGATGCTTTCCTTGACTGGTCAACAGCTGAAAAAGGGGCGCAAGCTAGTGAATTAAACTGGACAAGCCAATATAAATGGAATATCGGTAAGCATATCTCTCCTAAGACTAAGCTCTACGTAGGTGTTGAACACTCGGTTTGGAACAACAAATATGGCCTGAAAGGTCAGGACCAAAACGATGTCAGCGCTTTGGTGAAATACCACTTCTAAGTTCAACTCAGAACGCTATGAAGAAAAAAGCAAGGTTCATCACCTTGCTTTTTTTATGCCTAAGTTTTTAAATTGACTTTATTTTTATCAGAAATTTGCGCATGTCTTTTCTCATTCGACCTGCAACTCCACAAGACTTAGCGGCCATTCTCGCAATCTATAATCATGAAGTTCTCAACGGCTTTGCGACATGGAATGATCAAGCTTATACCCTTGACTCTTTTCAACAGAAATTGCTGGATTTTCAAAAGCAAAATTTTCCTTTTGTGGTGATTGAAGATCAAGAACAGCATCAAATCGCGGGTTATGCTGACTATGGTTCATTCCGTCATTTTGCTGGCTATCGACATACTGTTGAGCACTCTGTCTATATTGACCCAAACTATGCTCGACTCGGTCTTGGTCAGCAATTATTAGAACATCTGATTCAGCATGCCAAAAGCCAAAATATGCATGTCATGATTGCAGGCATTGACCACGGCAATAGCGCCTCGATTGCCCTACACAAAAAATTAGGCTTTAAGCAAACAGGTTATATGCCTGAAGTGGGACAAAAGTTTGGTGAATGGCGTGATCTCGTCCTGATGCAACTTCAGTTATAGCCCGTGTTGAGCTGTGTTTATGGTAATTTATCCAAACGAATACCATCTTGAATCACACTCAGCACCGATAAATTATGACGCGCTGCATCACGATAAAGGTCTTGTAACTGTAAAAAAAGCAGTTTTAATTCGGCCAATTTGAGCTCTTGCTCAGGTGCGGTTTCTGCAATCGTGACCAAATAACGTTTTTTGATTTCATCCACGCTTAACTGTTGTAATGCCGGATGGATTTCTGCAACGCGAACTACAGTATTGTAATGCACTGCAAGGCTCAGTCCCGGTCGTCGCTCTGACAAAGGATGTTCTGCCTGAATGGCATAACTCAGTGCCGCAGCTGAATCACTGTTCACGCTTAATAATGGATTCAACTCTTGCCACGCTTCCCCTAAAAAAAAGGAGTGTTGTACAAAAGGTGAATCCAAGACATCTTGAGGGGTTTCTGCTTCTAAAATCAGAGTTTCCAAATCATTCGGTGGGATCAAATATAATATCGCGTCCATATTCTTATCTTCTTGTTATGTATTTAGTTAAGATTAACTTTTATTGAGCAATAATTATACAATTTTTTGTATATCAGCTGACTTATTCAATTCATGTATAGCCCAATCTATTCCGACTGAAATCATAAGTAACTCACTATTACTATGCTTACCGCCAATTCAATTAGACCACCTGCTATCAAAAAACAAATGCATGTCTAAAGTTTAAAAGCGAATTATTTCAAAGTATGAATTTTATGCGCTAAAATTTAAAATTATCAAAATTAATCAGGGGGATAAATGGCAAAATTCTTAAATACCAGTGGCACTAACTTCTTTCTTGAAGAGTTAATCAAAAATGCCAAAGAGCGTTTGATTTTAATCAGCCCCTATTTACGTTTAAATGACCGTATTAAGGAGCTTCTTGAAGATAAAGACCGTATGAAAATTGATATTCGTATTGTCTACGGTAAGAGTGACTTACATCCAGATGAAATAAAATGGATGCAAAAACTGGATTATGTCCGCGTGAGCTTTTGTAAAAATTTGCATGCAAAGTGCTATTTAAATGAAGGTGAATGCATTATTTCAAGTTTAAATCTTTATGAATTTAGCCAAGTAAATAACAATGAAATGGGGATTTTAGTTCGTAAATACGAAGATGATGAAGTCTTTAAAGATGCCTATGAAGAAGCCCAACGTATTATTCGCATCAGTGATGAAGTACGCATTACTTTAGATGAGGTGAAAGCAGAAAAACCTACTATTGAAAAAAATGAAGAAGAATCACTTTTACAATCTAAATTAACCAGTTCAAAACTCGCCGCAAAGCACAAATTAAAAACCCCTGAATTATTAGAACTATTGGTGAGTAAAGGGTTACTTGAAGAAAAAGCAGAAGGTAAGCATACGCTTACAGATTCAGGTAAATTCATTGGAGGAGAATTCAAGCCCAATCAATATGGTGGCTATTTTCTTTGGCCTGAAAACATTGAACTTTAATCCACATAAAAATTTCCTCCCTTTAAGCATTACAGCCGTGAGTAAAATACCTACCCCCTCTCTTGCCCCAAAATATGGAGCAAAAGAGGGTATTAAACAACCTAAATCGCCACCAGTTCCCGAATGCCTTTTTCGGGCATTTCACTACCGACACCTTGTGCAATCACTTGCCCCCGCGCCATCACGGTATATTCATCTGCCAGTTCTTCTGCAAAATCATAAAACTGTTCAACCAAAACAATCGCCATTTCTCCGCCATCAGCTAACTGACGAATCACACGACCAATGTCTTTAATAATCGAGGGCTGAATGCCTTCAGTCGGTTCATCTAAAATCAATACCCGCGGTTCGGAAGCAAGCGCACGGGCAATCGCCAATTGCTGCTGCTGACCTCCAGATAAATCTCCACCTCGTCGATGTTTCATTTCATCCAATACGGGGAAAATCTCATAGAGATGTTCTGGCACTTTTCGGGTTTTAGCGCCTTTAAATTTTGCCATCCCAATCAAAATATTTTCTTCAACGGTCAAGGTCGAGAAAATATCCCGCCCTTGCGGTACATAAGCTAAGCCTTCACGTACACGCTGTTCTGGACTTAGCTTAGAAATATCTTTGCCATCCAGTAGGATCTGCCCTGACTTGATCGGTAAAATGCCCATTAAACATTTTAAGAGGGTGGTTTTACCCACACCATTTCGCCCGAGCACCACCGAACATGCGCCCACAGGAGCGGCAAATGTCACATCTCTTAAAATATGACTGCCACCATAAAACTGATTGACGTCTTTGACTTCTAACATGGTCTGCTCCTTAACGTCCGAGATATTTTTCAATGACATCTTCATTGGCTTGGACTTCGGCCAATGTACCCTCTGCCAAAATCGCACCTTGCGCCAACACGGTGACTTTTTCACTGATGGTGTCAATAAAGCTCATGTCATGTTCAACCACAACAAGGGTATGGTTCTTTTTCAACTCTAAACACAGCTCTGCGGTACGCTCTGTTTCAGCATCGGTCATTCCTGCTACAGGTTCATCCAGCAAAATCAATTTTGGACGCTGCATTAGTAGCATGCCTATTTCTAACCACTGCTTTTGACCATGTGACAACAGCCCTGCCGGTTTATGGATCAATTCTTCTAAGCGGATTTGTGCTAAAGATTCGTCCAAGGCGTTTTGCGCATCTGGATCGAGTTTGCTGAAAAAACTCTTTTTCACCCGTTTATCTTTAGGTGCAGCCAATAACAGATTTTCCATCACGGTAAAATTTTCAAATACGGTTGGCTTTTGAAACTTACGACCGATTCCGGCTTCCGCTATTTGCTCCGTGCTCATTTTTGCCAAATCATAGGTTTGCCCAAAAAAAGCCGAACCTTCTGTTGGGCGAGTTTTACCCGTAATCACATCCATCAGCGTGGTTTTGCCTGCACCATTGGGACCAATGATGCAGCGCAGCTCACCTTCTTTGATATATAACGACAAATCATTTAATGCGCGGAAAGAATCAAACCAAACGCTGACTTTTTCTAAATACAGGGCAATCCCGTGACTGAAGTCCGCACCCTGCTCTTTCGGTCGTCCATAACCTTCTGCGGCATGACCGCCATGCGGTTGAACCCATTGATCATTCATTCGCTGCGCTCCTTTTTAAACCGCTCTAATAGCCCAATCACGCCATTTGGCAGGAATATCGTTACCACAATAAACAGCGCACCTAAAATCAATAGCCATACCTCTGGATAAGCCACCGTGAAATAGGTCTTCATCCCGTTGATCAAACCTGCACCCAGTATCGGGCCAATCAGCGTACCGCGACCACCTGCAGCCACCCACACCGCCATTTCAATCGAATTGACAGGGTTCATCTCACTCGGGTTAATAATGCCAACTTGGGGTACATACAGAGCGCCTGCAATCCCTGCGATCACGGCAGACAACACCCATGCAGAGAGCTTGTACCATAAGGTGCGGTAACCTAAATATTGCAAACGGTTTTCACTGTCACGAATTGCACCGAGTACACGACCATAGGGTTTATTCATCAGGTGGCGTAAGCCGACAAAACAGACCAGCAAAGTCAGTGCCGTGAGGAAACACAAGGTTGCACGCATTGGTGCAGAGGTAATATCCATACCCAAAATGGTTTTAAAACCGGTAAAGCCGTTGTTACCGCCAAAGCCGGTTTCATTGCGGAAAAACAGTAGCGCCGCAGCAAAGGTCATGGCTTGGGTAATAATTGAAAAATACACGCCTTTAATTTTTGAGCGGAAGGCAAAGAAGCCAAAAATGAAGGCAATCAGTCCTGGGACCAAAACCACCAAAGCCAATGCCCACACGATATGTTCAGTACCCATCCAGTACCACGGTAGCTCGGTCCAACTCAAAAAGCGCATAAAGTCGGGTAAGCCATCGCCTGCCGCTTCACGCATGAGATACATACCGAAGGCATAGCCGCCCAAGGCAAAGTACAGACCATGCCCTAAGCTTAAAATGCCGGCATAGCCCCAAACCAAATCTAAGGCCAATGCCACCAAGGCGAGACACATAATTTTGCCAATGAGCGTGACCCAATACGCTGATAAATGCAGTGCTGAATCGGCGGGTAATACATGTAACCAAGGTAAAATCAGCAAAATGGCAAAGCACACGGCAATCGCCATACCGCTATAGGGTTTATCCGATAATAATGAAGTGATTTTCATGCGCTTACTCCACAAAACGGCCTTTGATGGCAAACAAACCTTGTGGACGTTTTTGAATAAACAAAATCACAAGAACCAGTAGAATAATTTTCGCTAAGACCGCACCCATGCCGATTTCCAGCACTGTGCCACTGACACCTAGACCTAAGGCCGCCAGTACTGCGCCCCATACTTGGCCAACACCGCCAACCACAACCACCAAGAACGCATCGATAATATAGTTTTGTCCTAGGTCAGGACCGACATTGCCGACTTGTGCTAAGGCACAGCCTGCAAGACCTGCAAGCCCTGAACCTAAACCAAAAGCCATCATGTCAATGCGGCTAGAACGGATACCAACGGCCTGTGCCATTTGACGGTTTTGCGTCACGGCACGAACAAATAAACCAAAGCGGGTTTTATTCAGCAAGTAAACCAGCAACAACAGTACCGCAACGGTAAAGCCAATAATGGCAATACGGTTATAAGGCAGCATCAGGCTCGGTGTCACGGCAATGCCCCCAGACAGCCATGAAATATTCGACACCTCAACGTTCTGCGCTCCAAAAACCATACGCACCAATTGCATTAAAATTAAGCTCACACCAAAGGTGGCTAATAGTGTTTCCAATTGACGGCCATACAAGGGACGAATAACGGTACGTTCAATCAACATGCCGATCAAAGCACTAACAAAAAATGCAGCAGGAATCGCGGCAATCAAGTACCAGTCGACATAGCTACTGAGATGACTCTTAAACAGGCTTTGCACCACATACGTGGTATAGGCCCCGATCATGATCAGTTCACCATGCGCCATGTTAATTACGCCTAGCAGACCATAAGTGATGGCTAGTCCCAACGCTGCAAGCAGTAAAATACTGGCTGTGCTCAGTCCAGAAAAGACATGTCCAGTCCATTCACTGGCTTGAATACGGGTTTTAATATTGCTCTTGGCTTCTGTCAGTGCGGCTTTTAACTCAGGATGCAGGTTGGCTCGTTGTAATTCCTGTTCCACCATTGCCAACACATCGGGACGGTTAGAATCTTGCAGCACTTTAGCCGCCTGTATTTTTTGTAATACATCGGGGTTTTGATAGTCCAAGCGTGCTTTGAGCTGCGCTAAACGGGCTTTAACTTTGTTATTTTTTTCATTTAAATACAATTGATTAATATTTTTAACATCCAACTCAACCAAGTTATTTTCTAAAATATCGATCGCATCTAAACGCTGGTTTAAATCATCCGATTGCAGCTTTTCTTTCGCTTGCGCAAAAGTTAAGGCTTTACGAAGGGTATTCACCAAGGTGACTTGGGATAAATCGGCAGGCCAATCCGTCACGGTTTGCAAATCAGGATAGCTCAATAATTTTTCGTCAGTTTCTAAAATATAGGTTTGACCACTTTGACCACTATATAACTGGTCTTTTTCGACCAATGCGGCCAACTGATCTAAGGATTCAATATCGCCCGGCCATTGATTGAGTAAGCTACGTCGCTCGGTAAAACTACCGCGAACAAATTGCTGAATCGCGTCACCTTGCTGCACAGATTGCACCGTAGGTACCACATCCGCTGCTGTTTCTGCATGCACGATTTGCAGACAGAATAATTGGCTCAGGAATAGAAACAGGATCGGGAAATTGCGTAATTTTTTCATCTTATAAGCATCCCTATTGAGTAATAGAACAACCCCATCTAGGGATCACATCAAAACATGCCCACTACACAATGGCAGTAGGCATTTGGATTGAATTATTTCGGGATGTACGGGCTCCATGGCTCTGCAGCAATGGTTTTTGCGGTTTTGTGCACCACATCAAACTGACCATCGGCACGGATCTGACCAATCATGACTGGTTTATGCAAATGATGGTTCGACGCATCCATTTGCAAGGTATAGCCCGATGGCGCTTTAAATTCTTGGCCGGCCATAGCTTCACGTACTTTATCGACATCTGTGCTTCCTGCTTTTTCTACCGCTTGTTTCCACATATTGATGCCGACATAGGTAGCCTCCATCGGGTCATTGGTCACAAATTTATCGGCATTTGGCAGTTTGTATTCCACGGCATACTGCTTCATTTTATTGGTGAATTCAGTATTCACTGGATTTTTCACCGACATGAAGTAGTTCCACGACGCCAAGTGTCCTACCAGCGGCTTGGTATCGATACCGCGTAATTCCTCTTCACCCACAGAGAACGCCATCACTGGAATATCCGCAGCTTTGATGCCTTGGTTGCCCAATTCACGATAGAACGGCACATTTGAATCGCCGTTAATGGTCGAGATCACAGCAGTCTTTTTCCCTGCCGCAAACTTCTTCACATTGCCCACAATGGTTTGATAGTTGCTATGACCAAATGGGGTATATTCTTCCATGATGTCTGCATCGGCAATGCCTTTCGACTTCAAAAATGCACGTAAGATTTTGTTGGTGGTACGTGGGTAAACATAGTCTGTGCCCAATAGTACAAAGCGTTCTGCCTTACCACCCTCTTCACTCATCAGATATTCAACAGCAGGAATCGCTTGCTGATTCGGTGCTGCACCTGTGTAGAAAATATTTTTAGACTGTTCCTGACCTTCATACTGAACAGGGTAGAACAATAAGCCATTTAATTCTTCAACCACGGGTAAAACCGACTTACGAGATACCGACGTCCAGCAACCAAAAATCACGGCCACTTTATCTTGGGTAATCAACTGACGGGTTTTTTCCGCAAATAGTGGCCAGTCCGATGCCGGATCCACCACCACAGGTTCTAGTTTTTTGCCCAATACCCCGCCATTGGCATTAATTTCATTAATCGCCATCAAGGCCGTATCTTTTAGAGAAGTTTCTGAGATCGCCATCGTGCCTGACAGCGAATGTAAGATCCCGACTTTAATAGTATCGCCACTTGCTGCAGCGGCTTTTGGTTCTGATGTAGCGCTTTCTGTTTTTTCTTCTGCAGGTTTTGAACAGCCCGTTAAAGCAATCGCCCCAGTCATCGTTGCCGCTAAAATACTTTTAGCAAATACATTGCGTTGAAACATTATTCACACTCCCAACCTAAGCTTGTAATTCACATTTTTAAAATGCATTTGTTGTCTTTCATCACAACAGAGCAATTCAATAACTGTGCCAAGCCTTATTTTTTATTTTGATTGAGTGCTTTTATTTATTTTTAAATGTTATTTTTCATATAGTTACAATCATAAAATTTGCTTTTAATTTTTTATGGGTCGATTCAAAAATCGTAAAATCACCGCAAAGATGCATACAAACTTGTATCCAACATTTGACCTATAATTGAACAATTTTGCGACGTTTTTCAAAAAACACGGTGTTTTAGCACACAAATCATGCAGCTTTTCCTACATTTGAAGCAAAAAAAAACCACTTGCGTGGTTTTTTCCTTGTTGCAATTTTAAACCGCTAAATCGGCCAAATTACCCTTCTGTTCCAACCAATATTTACGGTCTGAAGAGCGCTTCTTCGCCAATAATTTGTCGAGTAAACCTGAAGTAAACTGTACGTCATCCAAGTCCAGTTGCACTAAACGACGTGTATCGGGATCCATAGTCGTTTCACGCAGCTGACTCGCGTTCATCTCGCCCAATCCTTTAAATCGTGTGATTTGAGGATTTTTGGTTTTACATTTCTTTAAGATGCTTTCTAGTTCATCTTCATCCAAGGCATAGTGCACATCTTTATTGTCATCTATACGGAACAGCGGTGGCATCGCCACAAACAGATGCCCTTCCTCAACCAAAGTATGGAAATGTTTGACGAACAGTGCGCAGAGTAAAGTCGCAATGTGCAAACCATCCGAGTCGGCATCGGCCAAGATACAAATCTTGCCATAACGTAGTTCTGACAAATCATCACTGCCCGGATCTACACCAATCGCAATCGCAATATCGTGTACTTCTTGCGATGCCAAAACTTCGTCTGAAGACACTTCCCAAGTATTTAAAATCTTACCACGGATCGGCATGATCGCTTGGAAGTTCTTATCACGTGCTTGTTTGGCAGAACCGCCCGCTGAATCCCCTTCCACAATAAACAGTTCAGATTCTTCTAAGGTATGCCCCACACAGTCAGCCAGTTTACCTGGTAAGGCTGGACCTGAAACGATCTTTTTACGTTCAACTTTCTTCGCAGCTTTTAAACGGCGACCGGCCTTGGCAATCACCATTTCTGCCAGTTGCATAGCAATATCGGAGTTTTGATTCAGCCACAGTGCAAAGGCATCTTTGGCAATATTTAACACCACACTAGAGGCTTCACGGCTTGAAAGTCGTTCTTTAGTTTGACCCGAAAATTGCGGCTCTTGGAATTTTAAAGACAGAATAAAGTTGACGCCATCCCACACATCTTCAGCAGACAGCTTCATATTACGCGGCAATAAGTTACGTAATTCACAGAACTCACGAATCGCATCTGTCACACCCGAACGTAAACCGTTGACATGTGTACCGCCTTGCGCAGTTGGAATCAAATTGACATAACTTTCTTGAATCTGTTCGCCGCCTTCAACGTTCCAGCAAATGGCAAATTCAGCACTAGCACGTTCAGCTTCACCAGTCGCCACAAATGCAGGAACAGGAACGATGTCACGGTCTTGTAGCTCATCCATCAAATAGTCGACTAGACCATTTTCAAATTGCCATTCGATCTTTTCGTTGTTGATTTGATCGATATAAATAATCTGCAAGCCTGCCGCCAAAACAGCCTTGGCTTTTAAGTTGTGTTTTAAGGCTTTCAGCGCAAATTTAGGCGAATCAAAATATTTGGCTTCAGGCCAAAAATGCACGGTCGTTCCTGTCGCACGTTTGGCACATTTACCTTCTAAAACTTCCAGTGGCGCAACTGGCTCACCGTGTTCAAAGGCCATTTTATACAGGTTGCCATGACGTTGAACTTCCACCTCAACACGGTTGGACAATGCGTTGACGACAGAAATCCCCACACCATGCAGACCACCTGAAAATTGATAATTGTCTGTGCTGAATTTACCGCCGGCATGTAGTTTGGTCAGAATGATTTCAATCCCGCTTTGACCATACTCAGGATGGATGTCAACTGGCATCCCGCGACCATTATCTTCAACTGACAATGAGCCATCTTTATACACTGTCACGGTAATTTTATTGGCATGTCCTGCAAGCGCTTCATCGACGGCGTTATCTATCACTTCCTGCGCCAAATGGTTTGGTCGTGTAGTGTCTGTATACATCCCCGGACGACGACGTACCGGATCTAGGCCAGATAAAACTTCAAGTGATTGAGCCGTATATTGCGTCACGTTGCAAAATTCCCTGCTTTTTTGGTTAAAACATTTCTTCAAGCGCTACAGTATATGCTTTTTTATTAAAATGCATATCTCTTGTGATCAGCCGCCATTTTCTTAAACAATTTAAACGTCAAATGATGTCGTAACTGCCCATTTTTTGTATGTTGGATCTAGCTTTTCAGCATTTGGATTGGATCATTTTATTTAGGCATATTTTTGACAGCATCGGACAAAAACTGCAAGAGCATCGGTATTTTTTCTGCAAAATCATCCATGCCATGTGTTCCACCGACCTCCGTAATCAGCATAGCCATGCCGGCTTGAGCCACACTATAAAAATCAGCAGCATCTCGATAATCCAAAGTTTCATCACCTTGTTGGAGCAAGACCAACAGTTGATCTGCATTCTCAATCCTAGATACCGCCAAAGCCTGCATTTGATTGAGCTGTGCATCATCTAAGCACCACGTTTCAGTCACCTGATAGGGCAATGCCGTCTCGCCAAATAAGTCACGAAATAATTGCCATGGATAGACCGCAGGATTGATGAGAACCGCAGGAATGTGATGGCATGCCATCAACTGCGTCGCATAAAAGCCACCTAAGCTGCTGCCCACTAAAACCACATCATCCAAACCTTCAATCAGCTCTGACATCTGCTGCATCACCTGTAGTGGTGGCATATTCAAATCTGGCAAATGTACGTGCACACCAGTTAAGTCTGCGCAATAGCGCCGCAATATCTGTCCTTTCACTGAATTTGAGTTACTTTGAAAACCATGCAAATACACAATATTCATCATTTTGATTCCAAATTGATCTTTAAATTGCTTTAAAAGTGGCATATAAGTGCTAACTGCGTCACATTTTTTAAATTTGAATTTTTAGTAAAATTGTCAGACAAAAGGCATTCACCGACAGGTCTGTTATCGGTATTGTAAAAGCTGTTCGTGAGAATTTTATAAAATAAACAATGAAACTTCAGGCTATTCCAGTAATAAATACAATCGAGGGATAGCATTGAATGTAAGGATAGGAACATTATGCCTAGCTTAACACCATTGCATGAAACCTATTGTAAATGGGACCGCACGCCACCCAGTCAAGCAGATGTTCTGGAAGGTTTGGCACAGCTCGTGACAATGCGTTTTAGTGATGTCGTGCATGACTTGATCAAAAACATTCAACGTGAAATTTTAATCAGTATTTTTGGAATGAGCGAACAAGGCTCGAAAGCCTTTCATAAGCAGCCGACCATTGCACGGATTTACGAATTTTCTTACAACACCTTTTTCAATTATGGCAATTATTTACTCGCACCAACGCTGCGTAGCATTATTGAAAAATTCCCACGTTTACACGACAAACCCCTCACGCCGTCTTTACATTTTTTAGTGGGCGCGCTGAATGGGGTCTTGGGCGACTATTTACTGAAATATCACAACCCGATGGCCTTACCCATGGTGGTTTACGACCATTATGGTGCGGTACAAAAAGGCGAATTAACCGGACGTATCACTCTGTTGATTCATGGGCTCTGCATGAATCATCTGTCATGGTCGACAGCCAAATATGGCGGCATTGGTGAAAAATTACTGTCACAACGTGACCATAACACCATGCTGTATTTAAATTACAACACAGGTCGTCGTATTTCGACCAATGGCCGCAGCCTTGCCAATACATTAGAAGATTTGGTCCGTCGTAACCCCGGTATTACCAGTATCGACTTAATTGGTCATAGTATGGGGGGCTTAGTGTCCCGTAGTGCCATTTTTTATGGCAAACAAAATATGTATCAATGGATTCATCAAGTTGAAAATCTAGTCTGCTTGGGCTCACCACATCATGGTGCGGTACTCGAACGTGTCGGATTTCATCTGCAAGATCAATTGGGGCGTTTCCCCTTGGTCAAAATCGTGGGGCACGTGGTGAATATTCGCAGTAACGGCATTTTAGATTTGCGCTATGGCAGCGTGCGTGATGATGATTGGGAACATAATGATGTCCGCATTGGACTCATGGACGACAACCGTAAACCTGCCCCGATTCCATCACATATCAATACCTACCTTGTGGCAGGAACCATCGAATATGAACATCGTCGCAATAAAACGCGACATGTGATTGGAGATTACTTGGTCAGTGTAAAAAGTGCATTGGGGGAACACCCAAATGCACGGTATCAACTGAAAGTGCCAGATTCACATAAAGCGATTTTTTATGGCCTGAACCATTTTGAAATTCAGCATCACCCGCAAGTGGCCGAACAAATCGTGCATTGGTTCTATCCAAACAATGACGATAAAGCTTGTGATCATATCTATGAATTTATGATGGACTTGGAAAGTATGGAAGGCATTGCCCTGACCTAAGGTAAACTTCCCCCATTCAGACTCGTAAAAAAAGCCCTCAACTGAGGGCTTTTTTTATGTATCACTGAATTAAAATTTATCACGTAAACGTGGCACGGGTTTGCTTGGGTATTTACGTATTAACTGCCAAAGACTGAGCAAAGTTAAGACCGCAAAAAACACCAATGACCAAACCGGTAAAGATTGTCCCAAGAAGGTCCAATCCACTTTGGCACATTCACCAGAGCCGGTTAGTACTTGCTCAAAGACCGATTTTAACGGCAGCGTTTCTACCCAATAATCCAGTCCTGGGCCACAGCTAGGTACTTTGTCTGGCGGTAAGTTTTGCAGCCAAATATGACGCGCAGCCACCCCAGCAGACCAAAGAATTGATAGTGTCCCCAACAATGCGTAAATGCGTTTACCCCAATTCGATGCTGGATTGTGAATCAACGCAATCAATGAAATGATGCCGAGTCCAATCAAACCAATACGTTGGAATACGCACAACGGACAAGGTTCTAAGCCTTGTACATGTTCTAAAAACAGCGCAAAAGACATACCGATCACGCTGGCTAAAAACAACAAACCACTCACGAAGCGGAAACTCCATTTCATGGTAAATCCTCTTAAATTTTTTATCTAAAGTTTTTCAAATATTCTTCAAAACTCAAGGTGCAGTCTTGCTCAAGTTGAGCCTGTTTTTCTAAAGACTGCTCAGCAGCTTGTGTAAAATATGCTGCAGTTTCAGGGCTCAAAACATGCTGCTCATACACTTCAGCATGTTGTAAGGCCATAAAGCTACCAAAGCCCCAAGTTCCACCTTGTTCTAAAGTATCGCTAATCATACGTGCCGACAATGTTTCATCGACTTCATCGATGCGTGATTGCATCACAGCCATTGCCTGAGTGTAAATATCTGTATTGTAAGAATCATCCAGCAATTCAGCCAACGGTTGCATCGCTGCAACATGTGTACGACACCATGTTTCAATTGGAATCGCTTGGCCTTGCTGTAAAATCACTGCGTTTGGCGCACGGCCACGGTTTACTACTTCAGCCTGATTTTTCTCAATTTCATTTTGTTCGGCATCTAACAATGCTGGGCTGTCTTGCAATAAACAGTATAAAGCCACCACTTCAAGCAAGCCTGCCGTGTCTTCATTGATCCCAATCGGGCTATAAGGATTGACGTCTACTGCGCGTAATTCTACATAACCCACACCACGATTTTGCAGGGCTTCAGATGGTGTTTCACCATCCTGTGGCACTTGTTTCGGACGAACCAAACTGTAGTATTCATTTTCAATTTGCAACACGTGGTCATTAATTTGAATCGGTTCACTCTGTTCATCATTTAAACCTAAATGACTAAATGCGGCATACGGGGTATGCACCGCTTTTTGCAAACCTTCCAAATATGCCTGAATGTCGTTGTAGTGAATCCCTAACTGTTTTTGTGCTGAATTTTGATAGCCAAAATTTCCCATACGCAGCGCCGTTGCATAGGGTAAAAATAGCGTGCCTTTTAAGAGCGGTAACAGCTGATGTTCACGTCCAGTCATAAAACATTTACACACCGACGGGCTCGCCCCAACCAAAAACATCACCAATGGCGTTAAACGAATAAAATTACGGATCAGGCCGAAATAACGATGACTGCGATAATCTTGTAAGCTCAATGCTTTGAGGGCGTCGTCAGTTTCGTGCTGTTGTAGTGCTTCAAAGAAATGATCTGGGAAAGATAAATTATAATGTACCCCTGAAATGGTCTGCATCCGGCGACCATAACGCACCCCTAAACCACGACGATACAAGGTTTTAAAGCGCCCAATATTCGAGCTGCCATATTGCGCTAAACGAATACTGTCTTCGTCTTTATCCAACATGCATGGCATCGACAACGGCCAAAGTTTTTCACCATGTTCTAAATGCGTATGCGCAACAGCATGAATATCTTGCAGATAGTTCAACGCCTCTGTAATGGTTTCTTTTGGTGGCGTGATAAATTCCATTAAAGCTTCAGAATAGTCTGTCGTAATATGCGGATGAGTCAAAGCCGCACCCAAAGCTTGGGGATGGTCGGCCTGAGACAAGAAACCGTTGCTTTGCATACGTAAGCTTTCACGCTCAATACCGCGCAACATTCCTTTAATCAGCGAAGAATCTACCCAAGTCGGTAAAATGTCTTGAGAGGTCGATTCGGGTTGACTCATTGCTATCTCGCTTAAATGGAAGAAACTACTAAAATAAAATCATCAGTTTATATCAGTATAACGCGATTTGAAGTGGGCATATGACCCACTGTATAGTTTTGAGACAAACCGTGATTTTATTTTGGCAATTTTTTATCACAAACTTACTCTATATGACATTTGAAATTTGTGATTTTATAAACAAATATATGCTAATAATGCTTAAAACTTATGAATTATCAAGATATTCTCGAATTTTGGTTTAACCCAGAAAATCAGCCCAATTGGTTCGCTAAAAGCAATAATTTTGATGTTTTAATCGAAAAAAAGTTTAAAGACATCCATCAAGCAGCCAGTCAAGCAGAACTATGGCAATGGCGTACTACTGCCGAAGGTCGCTTGGCTGAAATTATTGTTTTAGATCAATTTTCTAGAAATTTATTCCGTGACTCTGGCTTGGCTTTTGCCCAAGATGCATTGGCTTTGGCGCTTGCCCAAGAAGCCATCGCACAGGGTTTAGACCTACAATTAAGCCCTGAACAGCGCTCATTTTTATATATGCCCTTTATGCATAGCGAATCGACAAAAATCCATCAAAGCGCGTTAAAATTATTTGAGCAACTGGGCAATCCGATCAACTTAGAATTTGAAAAAAAGCATAAAGTGATTATCGATCGATTTGGACGTTACCCGCATCGCAATGCAGTATTGGGAAGAACATCCACAGCAGAGGAATTGGAATTTTTAACCCAGCCCAATTCTAGCTTTTAATTGACGGCTTTTGGCCAGTATCTCCCCCTTGCCATGAACCGACTGAACAGGAGTATGCGCATGAACAAACTCATTATCGCAGCAGCCATGACCGCAGCACTGGGCTTCACCGGCTGTGCAAGCACCCCATCGAAGCCTTTAACCTTCGAACAATTGGGTCGTTATGCTGCAACGCCATTAAATGCTCAAAGCTATCGGATTAGCTTCCAAGCTAGACCCAATATGAGCTATGGCACTGCCGAAGAAATCACCTTGGTTAAAGCCGCTCAAACCACCCTACACAATGGCTTTCAATATTTTAAAGTCATGGATGACCCGAGTAATCGGAGTCAAAAACCGCCGCGCCAAGCGGTGATTTACCCAGACCCTATGCCTTATCCATATGGCTATTACCGTCGCCATCCTGGTTTTTGGCCAGGCCCGTTTTATGACGTTCCACAGGTGGTCACACTCGATCCAACTCAAGTTTCCTACAGTATTACTTGCTATAAAGATCGTGCCAAAGCCCCTCAGGATGCCTTTGATGCTCGCTTAATTTTGCAGTCACTCGGAGCTAAATATGGTTTAAACAGCCAAGGAAATCCTTTGCCTGTAGCCGCTGAGCCTACCACCAAATAAGTCAATCTATAGAGACCCGATCATTGATGAACCCAACTGAACAGCCCGCTGTTTCGCCCAATCTGCAACGCAGTAAACGCTTCGCCACCATTGCTTTGGTGGTGGCGGTGCTGGCGTGGATTGCATTGATGATCGCAGCTAAATTGCTGCCTGAATACGTCTGGCTTATTCATATTTTGATGCTTTCAGCAGAAGCTGGCGTGGTTGGTGGTTTGGCAGACTGGTATGCGATAACTGTCTTATTTCGCAATCCTTTTGGTCGGATTCCGATTCCCAAATTTTTACGTGACCACACTGAAATTATTCCACGCAATAAAGCACGCATTGCCGAGTCGATGGGCCGCTTTGTTCAGGAAAATTTTCTTTCACCTCAAGTGGTTGAAAAAAGCTTAGCGGAGACGGATCTCTCACTTGCCGTCGGGAAATGGTTGGCCAATCCGCACAATAATGCGCAAGTGACCCAAGTCATTCAGCAAACGGTCCCGAAAATTTTCGAATTTGTCGGTCAGGAACAAATTGGACGCTTTATCCAAAATAATAGCGTGCAATGGGTGCGCAATACGCAAGTCAACCATCTTGCCAGTGAAATGCTGCGGGCAGTTTTAGAAAATGATTTCCATCAAGACGTCCTGCAACGTGGACTAGATTTAGCCCATGATTGGATGTTACAGCACCCCGAACAAACTCGTGATTTATCTCGTCAATTGTTTAAAGAACTCGGGGTTTGGAAGCTCGCCAAAGGTGCGAGCTGGATTGGTATTGATGTACAGCAGCGAACCATTGATTCACTGGTCAGTCGTGTCGAGTCCATGCTTGCCGACCATGAACATCCGTGGCGCCGTAAAATCGAAGACATGGCACAGCAGCTCATGCAGCAACTGGCGGACAATCAGAGTGTTGCCAGCCAACGCCTAAACAGCACCAAAGATGCCATGCTCGATAGTCCACAAATGTTGAATTTTATCAGTGGTGCAGTGGTGATTTTATGCGACGCGATTCGTTCTGATTTAGAAAAACCCGACTCTGGGATTGCACAAAACCTACGTGTCGCCATTCAACAAGTGGGCGAAAATATTGTCTCTAATGTCGCTGTACGCCAATTGCTGAATGAAAAAATGAGTGATATTGCCATCAATCTCTCCGATCAATATAGCGAAAAAGTTATTCGGTTTATCAGTGAACGTATACATGAATGGGACTCACGTGAAATGATCGATAAGATCGAAAACGAAGTCGGTGGCGACTTGCATATGATTCGAGTCAATGGTGTCGTGGTCGGTGGTTTTATTGGCCTCGCACTAGGGATTATTCGTGCCTGTGTAGAATGGCTGCTTTAGCCGCCTGCAGCAGTCCTCCTCAAAGGAGATTGGCCGCAGGTTTGAGCTTTATGCGTAGAACCGTTAAACTTTGCCGATCCGAAAATTTAATAGAACAATAAAATCTATGCATTTACCTGCCATCTATACACTACCATTTATTCTAATCATCAGTAGCTTAAGCGCTTGCCAGACCATTTCCAAAACCAGTAGCACAGTCAGCGACAAAGTGATGGGCATGCTCGGTAAAGAAAAAGCCCCTGAAATCGATAAAAAAGGCACTATCGATATCAGCAAAAGTACCCAACAACAGTTAGAAACTCTGCTGACCAATATGCCGAAAAATCAGTGGGTCTATATTGAAAATGATCAACAAGGCACATCTACCCTCAAAAATAAATCGGCAGACAATTTTACCTTGAGCCTCAAATTGAATTGCAAAATCAGCACTCAGCGCCCAACTTTCAGTATAAGCAACGCGGATGGCCAAGAGATCCTAAAAGCACATGATACAAATGTGGGGCAAATTCAAATTCTGCTCGACAATAAAAACTTTGGAAATCCGTTTGAGACAGCCCATCAGCAAAAGTTCCAAAGCTTTAAAACCGCTGTCGCTCAGGCCAAAGTCATTAAAGTGTTTAATTCCTCAAAACTCTATACCTTCCAAAACAACAAAGCCGAATTACTCTCTAAAGCAGTAAGTTGTCGCGATAGCCTATAAATATTTAAAGCGAAATGCAGTAAGTCACCGTTTTACTCAACTGTGACTTACATGCAGTCTTATTTTGCAGGTGGCTGTGGCCCTGACATATCAACCAGCAGGCCTGTAAACTTTCGAACAAATGGCAATAAAATCAGCACAATGGGAAAAGCAATTGCCCATGAAATCATCCAATTATGCAGCCATAGTGTCAGAAATCCCTCAAACCACCCTAAATTTCTGAGCATATTAATAAACGAAATAATACCGCTCATAAGACAGGATAAAATAAACGGCACAATAATCAGCGCCCAGCGTGCAGCTAACTTCGGCACATTGCCAAAAATTTTAGGGGTGGGTTGTGACATGTCCATATACTCAAGCAGTGATCCTGAATCGCTAAACCACTTATATCGCTTTACTTCGATATAAGCAATGCTTCACTTTTATCGAATATTTTTTATTCGCAACAAATGGGTTCACCTAAAGAGCCTGAAATTTGCTATATTTACCGTTTTTCTGCGACATTTATTTTTCGACTGATTATGAATACGGCAATACAAGCAGCGCTCGATCATGCAGTGCAATCCCTTCAAGCTGAAGGTGTACTCCCAACTGACTGGAACAATACTAGCAATTTGACCCGAACCAAAGACCGAAGCCACGGTGACTTTGCGTCAAACATTGCCATGATTGCCTCTAAAGCTGCAGGTATGAAGCCGCGTGATTTAGCCGAAAAAATTCTGGCAAATCTTCCAGAAGTCGCAGATATCAGCAAAGCAGAAATTGCAGGTCCTGGCTTTATTAACTTCTTTTTAAATGCTGACCAACGTTTTGCTGTCTTAGACCAAATTCAAGCTCAGAAAGATCAGTTCGGTCGCACTCAGGCCAATGCTGAAAAACGTGTTCAAGTGGAATTCGTTTCAGCCAACCCAACGTCTAGCCTACACGTTGGTCATGGTCGTGGCGCAGCTTACGGTATGACCGTTGCCAATCTTCTTGAAGCAACAGGTGCTAAAGTTGACCGTGAATACTATGTCAACGATGCTGGCCGTCAAATGGATATCTTGGCGACATCGACTTACTTGCGTTATTTAGAATTGACCGGTCAACAACTGGTCTTCCCTAAAAATGCATATCAAGGCGACTACGTTAAAGAAATCGCACAAAGCATTATCGACAAAGATGGCGATGCTTATGTACGCCCTGTTGCCGACATCTACAAAGATGTTCCAGAAGATGTGCAATATGCCGCTGAACTCGATAGCGAAGGCAATAAAGTCGTTGTTTCAGGCGATAAAGAAAAACACATTGATGGCCTAATTCATAATTCACAAAACCATTTGGCTGCGGGTTATCGTGTGTTCCATCAAGCTGCGCTGAAAGCCATTCTTGATGACATTAAAGATGACCTCGGTGAATTTGGCGTGACTTTCAATCAATGGTTCAGCGAAGCAACCTTGACTGAAAAAATTGATGAAGCATTACAAATGCTCGATCAACGTGGTTTCTTATACGAAAAAGATGGCAACATCTGGTTCAAATCAACTGATTTTGGTGATGAAAAAGACCGTGTTGTGAAACGTCGTAATGGTCAAACTACATACTTCGCATCCGACATTGCTTATCACTTAAATAAACTACAACGCGGCTATACCGATATCATTGATATTTGGGGTTCAGACCACCACGGTTATATTGCACGTGTGAAAGCAGCGATTGATGCGCTTGGCTATGATTCTAAAAAATTGACCGTACTTTTGGTTCAATTTGTGAGCCTATGGCGTGGCGGCGAGATGGTTCAAATGTCATCTCGTTCAGGTCAATTCGTGACTTTACGTGACTTACGTAAAGAAGTGGGCAACGATGCTGCTCGTTTCTACTACGTCATGCGTAAATCAGAACAACACATTGACTTCGACTTAGACCTTGCTGTGTCTCAAAGTAAAGACAATGCGGTGTACTACATCCAATACGCACACGCACGTATCTGCCGTATGCTCGAAAAAGCTGCTGCGACAGACGTTCAATTCTCTGCTGAAGCTGCACGTCAATTTGCAGCTAAACTTGAGTTAGAAGCTGAAACTGAAGTTCTTGCTAAACTTGCGGCTTACCCTGAAATTGTGGTTCGTGCAGCAAACAGCTATGAACCACACCAAGTGGGTAACTACTTGAAAGAGTTGGCGGCGTTGTTCCATGGTTGGTACAACGAAAATAAAGTCTTGGGTGATGATGCAGAACTGACTCAAGCTCGCTTATTAATGTCTGTAAACGTACAGCAAGTTTTACGCAATGGTCTTGAATTATTGGGTGTGAGTGCGCCTGAAAGCATGTAAGCAACCCTTTATGTTGCGAGCACAATAGAAATTCATCGGCATCGCCCATGCACAAACACAGCGCATGGGTTTAAGCGTCATCAATTGCATTGTGCTAAAAAAAATCCTTTTCAATACAGGCTCGAAATGAGCCTGTATTTCGTTTATATTCAGCAATATGTCCGTGTCATCTTGGCTGTGCTGAAATTGTGAAAATTAAACAAATTCCTGATGACACTCATGTAATATATAACAATCAAGACTTGCTACTTTGGGCTGCCCCAAAGTGGTTCGTGACAATTAAAATTAAATGAGGTTTCCACGTGTTTGGAAAAACGCAGCGCGGTGTATCTGATCGGCCAAATAAGCCTAAAAAACCATTGATTCCAGCATGGCTAGGTACACTTGTCATCATTTTAATCGTGTTGAGTTTCTTAGTTGCGCTCATGCTTTGGAAACCTTGGGAGCCTGTGAAGCCAAAAGGTCAAATTACCTCTGAACACTACCAAGAAGAAACCAATAAAGACTATCGTTTCTACGACCTATTGCCTCAGCAACAAGTGACGCCAATTCCTGAACAAGCTGTGCCTGAAACCGAAAATAAAGAAACGGTGGTGATTGTTGATGCACCAGAACAAAAGCCAGTTGAAACCACAGAGCTTGGACTAGAAACCACAGAAACTGCGCCTGTTGCTGCAAGTTATATTCTGCAAGTGCGCAGTTATGATGATCCTGATCAAGCCGATGCACGACGTGCTGAAATTATTTTGAACGGTTTATCTGCCGATGTGATTCAAAGTAATGAAAACGGCAAAGTTTGGTATCGCGTTGTGTCTGGCCCCTATGATTCACAAGAAGCTGCTGTGATTGCACAGCAAACTTTACGTCATAGCAGTATCGACTCGATTGTCGTAAAACGCTAAATTTTGCAATTAAAAAAAAGCGCCTGATGGCGCTTTTTTTTATTCATTCCTTTAATAAAGGGAGGTTAGAAGGGATTCTTTTTTGAATACATCAGCTTAGCTCAAAAACCTCTCCCTAACCCTCTCCTAAAGGGACAGGGAATTCATTAAATGGTATGCCCTAAAGCTTCGCCCATCACCACAGTCGAGTTGGCTTTAAAGGTCGCATCCCATTGCATTTTGTTTTCTTCAAACAACACAACCGCTGTTGAACCTAAATAGAAACGGCCCAATTCTGCACCTTTTTCTAAGAATAAATCGTGTTGATTCAGTTCCAAACGCCCTGTCGGTTTAACTTTACCTGTAGCCACGGTTTCAATACCTGCCACGATCATTGCACCTACCAGTACGACCGCCATACGACCAACTTCTGTATCAAATAAGCAGACCATGCGTTCATTACGAGCGAATAAACCCGGAATATTTTCAGCAGTGGTTTGGTTTACAGAGAATAATTCACCCGGTACATACAAAGTTTCTGTCAATGTCCCTGCAAATGGCATATGTACACGGTGGTAGTCTTTTGGAGACAAATAGACCGTAGCAAACTGACCATTTTTAAACGGCTCAGCCAATTGTGGATCGGCAATCAGGTTTTCAACAGTGAACTTCTGCCCTTTGGCCTGAAATACATCACCATTTTCAATTTTACCCAGTTGTGAAATCGCACCATCTGCGGGTGAAACAACACTGTTGGCATTTGCATCAACTACACGTACGCCTTCTTTTAAAGAACGAGTGAAAAATTCATTGAATGATTTAAATTTCAGGGCATTACTTTGCTCAGCAATCGACATGTCGATGCCATACTGTGCTTTAAATGCGGTAATCACAGCATTTTTCACCACAGGGTTTTCACTCGCAGCCAATTTACCCACGATACGTGATAATTTGTGCTGCGGAACAACACGCTGAGCTTGAATAAAAATTTGTTTTTTTAACTGAGATGTAAGGCTCAAGACGGCAACTCTCCGGTGATCACAGGACTATCGAGTCGGTTGCCCCACTCGCTCCACGCACCATCATAAGCTCGAATATTCCAACCGAGTAAACGTCCCAGTATATAAGCTAGGCCCGACCGATGATGGGACTGACAATATACCACCACAGGTTCGTTTAAATTGAATCCCAATTGTTCTAAGCGTTGTTGTGTGCGTTCTAAAGGATGCAATTTTAAATGATTTTCCCGGTTAAGGGCAGTACTCCATTCGAAATGTCGTGCCCCCGGAATGTGACCGCCGCGTCGCGCAGCCAAACGTAGGCCTGTATATTCATCTTCGGTACGGCAGTCCCATACTTGGATTTGCTCCTGCTGCACACGAGCCAATAGCTCATCATAATCTGTTTGATACTGAGCACGCGCCTCTGCACTTACTTCAACCAATGGGCTCACGGGTTCAAATTGCTCAATTTCAGACGAGGTCGGTAAGCCTGCCCCAAGCCAAGCATGGATGCCACCATTCAGTAGACTGGTATTTTCAAAACCGAGGCAATGTAAGTTCCAAATCAGTCGACCAGCCCATGCCCCACCTTCATCGTCATACACTACTACATGATGTTCTGGACTGATATTCAGATAGCTGATGAGCTGTTCTAAACCGGCTTGGTCAGGTAAAAGCCCCATCGCTTGTTCTTCTTGGCGCACTAACAGTTTCGGCTGCACATGCAGTGCATGTGGAATATGCAATTGGTCATAAACCGAACGACGACTCAAATCGACGATCCGTAGTTTTTCATTACCAAGATGTGGAACCAATTCTTCCGCTTCAATCAGCAGACCAAAATTCAGTGTAGATGCTGTCATCGTTGTTCGTGTTGTATTTTGTGCGATTAAATTCGATCTTAGCATAAGTCATTTTCACTATTATTCTGAATTTTTGCATTCCTTTAGCAATATTTTAGATATAAAAAAGCCGAATCATTGATTCGGCTTTTTTATTTTTATCTAATGCTGTGTTTAAGCGCTAACTTCTGGGATGTCAAATACCTGACGTAGATACGCTAAGAAAGTATCATTATCCGTCATGGTTTTACCCGGACTATCTGAAATTTTTGCCACAGATTGACCATTACATTCAACCAGTTTCAGTACGATATTCAGCGCAGTTTGCCCCATATCATTGGTCAAGTTGGTGCCAATACCAAAGCTAACTTGGAAACGGTCTTTGAAGTAATTATGCAAATCCCACGCTTTTTCGATATTTAGACCATCACTAAAGGTCAGCATTTTACTTTTGCTATCGACTTTAAGCTTTTTGTAATGTGCATAGGCTTTATCGCCCCATTCATACGGGTCGCCACTGTCATGACGTAAACCGTCGAATAGTTTGGCAAAGTACAAATCGAAGTCACGTAGGAACGCATCCATACCGACAACGTCCGTTAAGGCTATTCCTAAGTCACCGCGGTATTCCTGTACCCATGTTTCTAGCGCAGACTTCTGGAAGTTACGTAGACGAACATCAAGCGCTTGGAACGCCTGCAAGAATTCATGCGCCATTGTACCAATTGGAGTAATGTTCAAGTCTTTGGCAATCAGAACATTACTTGTACCGCGGAAAATATACGGTGAAGCCTGATTTAATTCTTCAATTACATGCTTTTGCCATGCATAACTATAACGACGACGCGTGCCAAAATCAGAGACCAAGAATGGTGGATCATTTGGATTTTGCCGTGCTTCATACTGCTTCAGCAAGGCAATCTTATGTTGCAAACGGCGCTCACCTTCGGCTAAAACTTCGGGTGTACGAATACGTTGGAAATATAATTCATTGACGATGGCTAAAACAAAGATTTCAAACATCATCGCTTGAACCATTGGGCCTTCTACCCAAATGTCGAGTCGACCTTCATCATCAATACCCGCTTTAATAAAACGGCGTTTAAGCTGAAATAATTCAAGATAATCAACAAAATCGCTTTTAATAAAACGTAAACTGCGTAAATACTGCAATTCATCTTCTTTAAACTTCAACTGACAAAGCATGTCGAGCTGCATGTTTAAATCATCCAAAATTTCAACCAGTGGATAGGCTGTATCATCCAAGTTACGGCAACGAAAGTGATACACACTATGGGTTTGCGGAAATTTGTGTAACACCACCTGAAGCATGGTGAATTTATACAGATCTGTGTCTAATAAGGATTGGATGATTGGAGACATAAAGACTTTCAGTTTTTATCAACTCTTTGCATTAAAGCATACTTTATTGATAAAAAGCCGATTGATTTAGTGGAATAACTTATAAATCACCGCGATTCATCGACTTTTTTCAATTTTTTTGCTGAAGCTGAGCGCGATCAAGCTCACTATTTTTTGAGTAACTGTCGATATTTTTCTTCTTGACCAAATTCACGCGCAAACTGTTCTGCAGTCTTTTGCCCCATTTTTTTGGCATTTGCATCGCAATCCACTTGGCGTAATTGCTTTGCAATCGCCCATTCTAATTTAAACATGGCACCCATCAATGCGGTGTTGCCTTTATTGTCACGTGCGCAGCGGTCTGCACCTTGTTCTAGCAAACGAGTCACAATATTTTGATGACCATAATAGGTCGCCATCATCAGTGGTGTAAAACCCGAAGCATTGCGCACATCGACCGGAAAACCGTGCTTAAGAAATTCATTGATGACTTCTTCATTGCCAGTTTTGGCTGCAGCAAAGAAAATTGCGATCAATTCCTGTTGTGAGGTCATCTGATCGCTTGCAGTTGCTTTAGCGGGGGAGATATCTTCCGCGATTGCCACGTTTGCGAATGCGGAACCAAACGCAAGAAGACTGGCTAAAGTCAAATGCTGCATAACTTTCATGATGAACTCCAACAGAAAACGAATGTAGAATTGAATTAGAAATGATTCATTTCATAAAAATGAATATTTAAGGAGTGCCTATGAAACTCCCCATAGGGTGCAGGAAAGGTATGGAGCTTCATAGGACTTTTTTGAGGTAACGTTCTAGACCCTAGTTACCAATCCTTCAGACTGATCGAAATTAGTCTTTCAGTTGTGCTGCTTTAGCTTTTACAGTTGCAAGGTTACCGTTTACTGCTTTAGTCATACGCGTACCGTAGTCAGCGTCTGCTTTGTAGAAGTAAGACAGCATGATGTGCTTGGTTTCTGAATCTTTCACGTTGCCAAGGTCAGCCGCCAAGTTCATGATCAAGTTTTCTTTCTCTTTCGCAGAGTATGAACGGTAAAGCTCACCCGCCTGCTTGAAGTTTTGCTCTTTCACGCCTTTTTGCTGAACTGTGCCAGAAAGCGGCGTTTCAACCGCACGCGCTTTCGCAGTCGCTGGTTTTGGCTCAATACGGCTTGGCTCGTAGTTCACGTTCGATGAAGTGCCGCCAACATTCATAGAACCATCCTGGTTGTTGTTGTTCACGTTAACCAATGGACGGTTGACTGGAATTTGCTGGTGATTCGCACCCAAACGGTACATTTGAGTATCTGAGTAAGAGAAGATACGGCCTTGCAGCAGACGGTCTTCTGATGGCTCGATACCTGGTACTAAGTTGCCCGGAGCCAATGCCACTTGTTCCGTTTCCTGGAAGAAGTTTTTCGGCATACGGTTCAGTGTCAACGTACCCACTTTAGTTTCTGGAACTAAGTTCGTTGGCCAGATTTTAGTTGGATCTAATGGATCGAAATCGAAGCTGTTGAGATCTTTAGGATCTAACACTTGGATGTAAAGATCCCATTTCGGGAATTTACCAGCGTTGATGTTGTTATAAAGATCGTTAGTCAAGTGATTAAAATCTTTACCTTGTTGCTCAGCAGCTTCTTTAACGTTCAGACCTTTCACGCCTTGTTTAGAGCGGAAGTTGAATTTAACGTATTTGTATTCGCCTTTGTCGTTATAAAGCTTGTACGCATGTACACCAAAGCCGTCTTGTTCGCGGTAGCTGGTAGGCACGCCTTGGTTACCATACACATAAGTCAACATATTGGTTGCCCATGGTTGGCTAGACAAGAAGTCAAATACGCGGTTTGCGTCTTGAACGTTGTTGATTGGGCTTGGCTTCATTGCGTGAATGAAGTCAGGGAATTTGATCGCATCACGGATGAAGAACACTGGAGTTTGGTTACCCACTAAGTCCCAGTTGCCTTCTTGTGTATAGAACTTAATCGCAAAACCGTGCGGGTCACGTAAAGTTTCTGGAGAACCTTTACCGTGAATTACAGTCGAGAAACGTAAGAAAACTGGAGTCTTAGTACCTGCTTTGAACAATGAAGCAATGGTGAGATCAGATAAATCTTTAGTTGCAACGAACTCACCATAAGCACCTGTACCACGGGCATGTACCACACGCTCAGGAATACGCTCACGACCAAAACGTTGTAATTTTTGAACCAATTGTACGTCTTGAAGTAGAACTGAACCATTTGGACCCGCAGTAATCGAGTTTTGGTTATCGCCTACTGGTGCACCATTGTCTTTTGTTAATGGCGCTGCTTGAGTCGCCACTGTTGCTGTTGCTAACATCGCAACCAATAAAGAACGCTTAAACATCGTCTTAATCTCTCTGTTAAATACCTTTCCTGCCCCGCAAAGATACTGGCATTCAATAAATAGATAAAAACAGATTATTTTTATAAATTTAATCGTATTATTAGATTTATAAAAAATATACAGTTTATTTTCAAATGTTTGAGCCCAAAAATTTCTACACATTGCCTCGAAAGAATGCTGTCTTTGCTACAATCCCTGCCCTATGTTCAATTTTCTACTCGGAAGAAGTTATGCGGGCCTTGTTACAACGTGTTTTGGAAGCCAAAGTGGTGGTCGATGGTGAGATCACGGGTGAAATTAATCACGGTATTTTGGTGTTTTTAGGCCTTGGCAAAGCTGACGATTTAGAAAAAGGCAAAAAGCTGATTGATAAGATCTTGAAATACCGCTTTTTTGATGATGAACAAGGCAAGATGGGCTGGAATGTCAGTCAAGCCGGCGGCGGTATCCTCTTGGTGTCTCAATTTACCCTGATGGCGCAAACGCAAAAAGGTCTGCGCCCCGATTTTGGCCCTGCCATGCCGCCAAACGATGCCAAAGCACTGTATGAACAGCTGGTCGATTACACCAAGAGCCAATATGACCATGTACAAACAGGCATCTTTGCCGCCGACATGAAAGTGCATTTGGTTAATGACGGTCCAGTGACCTTTAATTTAGAAGTTGAATAACCACTGAAGCATTAAAAAAAGCCCTCAAAAGAGGGCTTTTTTTAATGCTCCTCCTTTAGGAGGAGAACAAGGCGTAAATCTTACTTACCTGTTTTTTCTTTAATAAACGCACGTGCGATTTTGATTTTTTCTTTAACCGGTTTTGGAAGTTTAGGTGGAATTAACTTCGCCACTTGGTTAAACCAAACCAGTAGACCAAAATCACCTTCCATTTTAATACTGCCATTTTGCATACCCGTCATGAATGCAGTTGGGTCACCTTTCATCAGGGTTTTTACGCCCTGTTCACTGTCCGCAAATTGCAAAATAAAGTCTGCTTTTTCAGCATCGCCTGAAACAGTATCAATCTGTCCGTTATTTACAATAATTTGACGTGCAACACCTAAATCCGTGCCGATTTGAATGCGGAATTGACGCTCATGAACCAATTCAATGAATTTAGGGCTAGTACGTGCAAGCTGTTTCATACGAAGCGCTAAACCTGCCACGAGTAAATCAAGTGGATCCGTACTGACATCAACTAAAGGTAGTTTTACGACAGGAATTGATGATAGTTTCATGACTTAAAGCCTATTGTAATTGTTGGAAAATTGACTGGCTTCATCCTAACATAACTTGGCTTTTGAGAAGTAAGGCTTTGTATCTCAAATCGGACTAATGCGTTCATAAAAAAATGCGCCCTCAGGCGCATTTTCATTGAAATTTTGTTCTGACACTTATCGGCTCGAACATTGCTGTTCTTCATCATATACAGGCGTGTGCTCTATACATTGGCGCTTTGCCATCGCACGCTCTGCACGGCGGTCTTCACGTAACAATACTAAAGTGAATACCACCATTGCGGCCATTAATGCCGTTAAATAACTATAGGTCACTGATAATTCAAACATGGTTTGTGTGCCAAATCGAATCACTTCAATGAGTCCCCACACCAGCATCCCCGCCAGCATAAAACTTAACCAGCGACGATAAGGCGAGAAGAAAACAGCAATCACAGCCGCCGATACCAAGCTCAGGCCAACGATTGTTGCTAAATTCGCTGTTAACATAAAAACCTCCGTCATTTGACAGCTGACATCTCTTGTCTTACAGGATGCTGAGCCGTCTCACTACTGTATCTTCAGTAAATAGATTTGGTCGATCTCAATCTCTTGCAAGCATTATGCTGAGTTTTTTGCATAAAAAAAGTCTCGTTTTTTGTCCATGCGACACACCTTGTCGCAACATTATTTTGTCATTACATTTTTTCTTTTTAAAGAATTTCTAGAACAATGATGGCATCTCGTTTCGAGTGTCATTACAAAAAAAACAGCTGGTTTTAGGCTAAAAAAATTAATTTTTCGAATGCTGTTAATCGTTGTTTTTATCGACAATTTTCTTCTACCGTTCATCGGATGAGCTGAATTTTTGGCATAAAAAAACGCAGCCTTTTGGCTACGTTTTTTAGTATGACTTAAATGGTTTTAAGCACGATTCAAATCTTTATCATGCACACCAAGCAGGTAAAGAACACCATCTAGACCCACGCTTGAAATGGCTTGATTGGCATTTTGACGCACCAAAGGTTTCGCACGGAAGGCAACGCCTAAGCCAGCTAAAGACAACATAGGTAAGTCATTCGCACCATCACCGACTGCAATGGCTTGTTCTAATGAAATCCCCATTTCTTCAGCGATTTGTGTCAATAAGAAGGCTTTGCGGGCACCATCTACAATATGGCCTTTCACTTCACCTGTTACAGCACCATCTTGTACGTCCAGTACATTGGCATGGACTTCATCGATACCCAGTTTTGCTTGTAGATATTCGGCAAAATACTGAAAACCACCTGACAAAATAGCCGTGCGATAACCCAATGATTTAAGCGTTGAAATGAGACGTTCCGCACCTTCTGTGACAGTCAGACGTTCTGCAATCTTAGGCAATACCGAAGCATCCATACCTTTGAGCAGTGCCACACGTGCACGGAAACTTTGTTGGAAATCGAGTTCACCTTGCATAGCACGTTCAGTGATTTCTGCCACTTGAGCGCCAACACCCGCTTCAATCGCCAATTCATCAATTACTTCTTGCTCAATCAGCGTCGAGTCCATATCAAAACAAACTAAACGACGATTACGACGGTAAGCATTGTCCTCTTGAACGGCAACATCTACCCCAAGTTCGGTAGATAGACGTAAACATGCTGCACGCATCGCAGTGGCATCCAACATTTGGCCTTTTAAACCAAATTGAACGCAGGCACGGCGCGGACCTTCGCTCGATCCATCTAACTCTGGACGGCCAGATAAACGAGTCACAGTTTCAATATTGAAGCCTTGGCTCGACACAATATTTGTAACTGCCTGTAAATGAGATGCCTGTAATTCTGGCGCAAGTGCCGTAACGATATAGCGTGTGCGGCCTCCCTCATTTACCCATTGTTGATATTCTGTTGTAGAGATTGGTTTAAAGCGCACAGTTAAGCCAATATCATGTGCTAAAATCAACATCTCCTTCATGGCTAATGCTGTCGCAGTCTGGTCTTCCGACGAAACAACAATACCTAAAGTCAGCTGATTGTGGATGACTGCTTGTCCGACATCTAAAATCTGTAAGGAATGTGCGGACAAAACCTGCATTAATCGTGTAAATTGATTAGGTTGGTCAGGTCCTAAAAGTGATATAAGAATGATTTCTCGCATGAATTGACTCGGGTCTGAGCTACAACTAATGTAAGAATCATAATCTAAATTGAATAGAATTGCCTTGGAAGTTTACGTTGAATGCGCCTAGACAAGGGCTATTTGCTAGCCTATTAGTAGTTTGTTTTGCTTTGCATACCTTTTTATTGGTATTGGCAACAACCCACCAACTGAACGAAAACCGTGCCAGTCAGGGACAACTGATGACCAGTCAATTGGTTACAGACAGCCTATCTGAGCTTGAGCCGGCCAATACCGTATCATTAGCCTTACTTGCTGACCGCTATGCAACCAACCCGAGCGTGGCTTCCATCCGCATTTTAAATGCCAATAATCAAGTTTTGGCCACAGGCGGTTTGACCAAAACCCGTGACGGTGAAATCTTTGTTCGAGATGCGCTGCAAAACGAAAAGAAAGTTGGAACGGTTGAAATCACCTTAATTAAACCAAGTATTGGTGAAATCTTACGTACCCAATGGGCTGCGATTCTATTTTCATTATTCTTACATGGCTTGTTATGGTTGGCGTATCGCGCTATTGCGCGTCCAAGTCGTACTGAATATTTAGCGCGAATCAACAATGAATCACGTCTAAAACATGAAATTCAAACGCTAGCGCAGGCTTTAGAACAAGAAAAACATAATGCCGCTGTGGCGATTGCTCAAGCGCAGCAAAATACGCAAGCAAAAGCAAAACAGCATAAAGACATGAAACCAGTGGTTCTCGACAGCAACAGCTTGGCATTAAATATTCAATTTTATGATCCGAAACAGCTGCTCGATAGCGTCAACAAAACCGTGTCTGTGCCGTATTTTAATCTCTGCCAAATTTTCTTAAATAAAACCACAGAACTCTGTGTTCAACATTATAAATTGAACAGTTCTGACATCAGTACGGTACATAAGTTTGATGAACATGGCGCAACCATCAGCATGACCGCTGACACTCCAGATGCGCTGCGTTGCCTCACCATGATCAGCTCAGTATTCCAATTGCTTTCAGATGTTTTATATAAACGCTACCGTGAAGAAAAACGTTTCGTTTTACAAACCCGTAGCGCGATTTCAAGCTCTGTCGAAGCCATGCAATTGTCTTCTGTACAAGCGGCTGAACGTTTAGTCCAACAATTGGTTGCTAAAGAAAGTGCCATTCATGTGCCGACAACTTTGCTCAAAGAGATTTCAGATCATTTCCAATTGTTCAGTTTGCCAAATCCGACCAATGTGCTCACTCGTCATGCATTTATGCTCAATGGAATGGACAGTGATGCCGCTGAATTGGCTCAAAACTTCAGAACTGAAATTTTAAAATCCAAACAGTCAAAAGCCTCGTAAAGGTTTGAGCGAAATCAAAAATCCCGACTTAAGTCGGGATTTTTTGTTTTAAACAGTCGAAATTTTCTGTGCAATCAAATATTTTTGCGCGTTATGCGGTTCGGTACCTGCTTCAACTGCGACTTTCTCCCATTGCCCATTCGACTGCATTTCCCATGCATTTTGATTATCTTCCAAATAGTTAAGTAAACCATCTTTCATAATGCGTTTTTTCAAACGGCTTTCCAAAATGGGAAAACAAGTTTCGACCCGTGAAAATAAGTTACGTCCCATCCAATCGGCACTGGCACAGTACAATCGTTTTTCGCCTGCATGCTCAAAATAATACACTCGAGTATGCTCTAAGAAGCGTCCGACGATAGATCTCACATGAATATTCTCAGACATACCTTTGACCTGAGGAATCAAACAACAAATCGAACGGATAATTAAATCTACAGATACCCCTGCTTGCGATGCACGATACAAAGCAGCAATCAGTTGCGGTTCCGTGAGTGCATTGACCTTCACAATAATTCTTGCGTATTTTCCCGCTTGTGCGGCAACAATTTCCTGTTCAATCAGTTTCAGTAATTCAGTATGCAGAGTAAATGGTGCATGCAGTAAGGCTTTCAGCTTCGCCATCTTGCCCATACCGGTCAATTCCTGAAACATGCGATGCACATCCTCGCAAATATCGGGATGCGTCGTCATCAGGCCATAATCGGTATACATCCGCGCATTGCCTGCGTGGTAATTACCTGTTCCCAAATGGGCGTAGCGCAATAGTTGATTATTTTCACGGCGCACAATCAAAATCATCTTGGCATGGGTTTTATAGCCCACAATGCCATACACCACGACAGCCCCAGCTTCTTGCAATATATTGGCCACGGTAATATTGGATTCTTCATCAAACCGCGCCCGAAGTTCTATAACTGCGGTTACTTCCTTACCGTTGCGAGCCGCCTCCGCCAAAACTTGTACGATGTCCGAATCTGGCCCACTGCGATAAAGCGTCTGCTTAATGGCTAAAACCTGAGGGTCTTTTGCAGCTTCACGTAATAGGTTAATAACCGGTTGAAAGGAGTCAAACGGATGATGTAACAACACATCTTGTGTTTTTAATACATCAAAAATCGCGGTTTGTTTCCGAAAAACTTTAGGAATAATTGGTGTATAGACCGGATATTTCAGTTCTGGCCGATTAAAACTGGTACTGAGCCGCGATAAATTGATCGGGCCGTCAATGCGATAGAGCTCCTGCTCACTCAAATCAAATTCATCTAACAAATAATCAATAATGCTTTGCGGACAATCATCTTCAATTTCTAAACGAACTGCCCGACCAAAACGGCGTGAAGACAATTCATCTTTTAATGCCACCGCCAAGTCATCCACATCCTCAGCCAAAACCAAATCTGCATTGCGTGTCACTCGAAAGGCATAACAGCCCGTCGCTTTCATCCCCGGAAATAGGTCATTGATGTGTTGCTGAATAATGGCGGTCAGGAAAATTTGTGTCTCTGCACTGCCTTCAACTTCGACGGGCATTTTGATTAAACGCGGCAACGAACGTGGCGCAGGCACAATCGCCATTTCAATGGCACGACCAAAGGCATCTTTGCCTTCTAGGCTCACAATAAAGTTGAGGCTTTTATTGACCAAGCGTGGAAACGGATGAGATGGATCTAAGCTAATCGGTGTTAAAACTGGTTGAACTTCTTTACTAAAATAATGGCTAATCCACGCCCGATGTTTTTCTAAAATATCTTTAAATTGAATAAAGCGAATGCCTTCACTTTGTAATGCAGGCAATACAGCATGATTGAGGGTCTGGTATTGCTCTGCAACCGTGTCATGAATCACTTGGGAAAGTTCATCTAAGACCACTTCAGTCGGAATGGCATCTGGCGTCCGTGCAATCGCATTCAAATCTCGTTGTTTCATCAGCCCCGCAATGCGAATTTCAAAGAATTCATCTAAATTGCGTGAAAAAATGATGAGAAAATTCAAGCGTTCAAGTAAAGGTAAACTTGAATCGAGTGCCTGAGCCAAGACCCGCCGATTGAAATCTAAAAGTGACAATTCACGATTATAATAGGTCTCTGATGAATGCTGAAAATGTTGCATACCCTCTCAATGCTGTTTGAAACAGTCTATATCTAAAGTGGTTGCCGGCATGTTAGGCAGCGGAGATGACACTTATGTTACAAATAGCATTAATCAATTAAAAAGGCATGCAATTCCCTAAAACACTGTTCATCAAATCGTAAAATTTATTTTCGACATAAAAAATAGAGGGACATTGCCCTCTATTTTACTGAATTTTTTTGTTTATTGCACAGGCTTGTCTTGTTCCAATGCTTTGGGCTCACTCGTCCGCGCTGCCCAATAGGTTGCCAGTGCAGGACCCGAAATATTGTGCCACAAACTAAAAATCGCACTCGGCACAGCGGTCAGAGGTGAAGCGACAAAATGGGTCGCCGCCAATGCCACACCCAAACCTGAGTTTTGCATCCCGACTTCAATTGATACTGCTTTACAGTCTGCATAGGGCAATTTAAATATTCGGCTGGCCCAAAAACCCAATAGATAGCCCAAGCCATTATGTAAGGCCACTACCCCCAGAATCAGTAAACCTGATTGCAAAATCTGTGTTCGGCTACCCGCAATGATTGCTGCCACAATCGCTACAATTGCCACAACAGAAACCAATGGCATGACCTGTATATAGGCATCCACTCGGTGCTTAAAGACAGTTCGAATCATTAACCCCACAATGATCGGAAATAAAACCACTTGTAAAATTGAAACCAACATCGATGCCGCATTAATTTCGATCCATTGGCTTGCCAGCAAATAGAAAATCGCAGGGGTTAAAACCGGTGCGAGTAATGTCGAAACAGAGGTACAGGCAACAGATAATGCGGTATTACCTTTTGCCATATAGGTGATGACATTAGAAGCCGTTCCACCCGGACAGCAACCGACAAGAATGACCCCGATCGCGATCTCTGTCGGCAGTTGTAATAATTTACACAAGAAAAAAGCCAATCCCGGCATCACAATAAACTGTGCCAAAACCCCGATCATCACAGCTTTAGGGCTTTGCAATACACTTTTAAAATCTTGCAGTGTCATGGTCATGCCCATACCCAACATAATGATGCCTAGCATCCATGGGATATATGCTTTTAACCAAACAAATACATCGGGAAAAAACATGGCGAGCGCTGCAAACAGCACCACCCAAATCGCAAATGTTTTCTGCACAAATTGAGTGAATTTTAAGAAAGCCGACATAGGCATCTTCCATTTAAATACAGGGACAAAAAAAGGCACACCCTTGTGCCTTTTCTCAACTGAGCCCACTGGGTCATGCCAAAGATAATGCCTGTGCATGCTGCTGCACAATATCTTTCAGGTAAATACGCTTCACCCCATTCGCCAACATGTCTTGCCATGCATGCTGTAAAGAACCCTGTAAATCGATCCCTTTGGTCAAATCAGCAATCACAAAAGTTTCAAAACCAAGCTTACGTGCATCCATTGCCGTCCATGCAACACAGAAATCCGTGGCAATGCCCACCACAAAGACTGTATCAATACCACGTTCGCGCAAATAGCCCGCCAAACCTGTTGAAGTTTTCTGATCTGCTTCCATAAAAGCAGAGTAGCTGTCGATATGCTGATGAAAACCTTTACGGATAATTAGCTGCGCCGTTGGTAAATTTAAATCAGGATGCAATTCGGCATCCTGTGTGCCTTGTACACAATGCGTCGGCCACAATACTTGCGTTCCATAATTCAGCTCTATGCTGTCATAAGGTACATGCTCAGGATGATTTTCAGCAAAAGAGATATGGTCGGCTGGATGCCAATCTTGAGTCAGCACAATATTCGTAAAGTATTGCCCCAGTTGATTAATCCCTGGAATAATTTGATCGGCATTGGCAACAGCCAACTGACCGCCTGGGGTAAAACCATTTTGTACATCAACCACAATCAGCGCTGTATTTTTTTGCATATCTCTCCATCCGTTGTCATGCATTTTCGGCGACTCTACTGATTCGCTCATATTTTAAAAGCCTTAGTATTCAGTCCTGTGCGTAAAAATAAAATGACTGTCCTTCCTGACAATACCGATACTTGGGCAAATGCTCAACCAAACGTTGTGCAAAGCGTGGGTAAATACGGGCTTTTCGCTGAGTCGAAGCATGAAAATAAAAATATCGCGGTTGATGTTGAAAGATATATTTTAATAAATGGCGGCGTGTCTGTTGCATGACCTCAAACGCATTAATATTTTCAGCAACATCTTCTAGGGTAGGTTCATCGGCAAAGGCCAACCACGCATTTTGTCTCGGCTGATGGCGATTTCTTTGAAATACAGGTTTGAGTTCCAAGATAAATTCGTATTGATGTAGATACAAACTGAATTCACGTTGATCAACTTTAAAAATTGCGACCAGTTTTCTTGCTGACATAGCCCCTCTACGTTGATTTTTTATTTTCTCTTTCTGCTGTATTTTTACATAAAATACATTTATTTATCTTGATTTAAAGCATTAGCGCGACTTCAATTGTCGCCATAAAAAAGCCCGCAATATGCGGGCTTTTTTGATATGACATGTTCCTTAAGCTGGAATACGACGTACCAACAACAACATAAATACTGCAGAGATTGCGATACATGGAATCGCAGCGGTAATCACCCCTGCCGCACCAAAACCTGCTGCCAATAACTGACCCGCAATTGCAGGGCCTAACATTGCACCGACACGACCAACGGCTGAAGCTACTCCAACACCCGTACCACGTAACTGTGTTGGATACACGATACCACCGAAGGCATACAGTACCCCTTGGCAACCAATCACGAATGCACCGACTAAAGCTGACGCCATGTACATTTGAGTCAATGAACCTGCACCATTGAGCGCAAATAGACCTGCCAAAATACCGCCGTACATCAAAATGATCACATAAGCTTTCTTCCAACGGTCAGTCAACATACCTAAAATGATCGTACCAATGGTTGCACTCACCATGAAGTAGAACTGCGCAGTTGCACCATCTTTACGTGTGAAACCGAGTTCGGTGAACAACGATGGTAACCAGCTCAACATGATGTACACCACCATCAAGGTGAAGAAGTAGCTCACCCAAATTGAGAAGGTACGTAAACGGTTTTCTGTGTTGAATAGGTTTTTGAAAGCACCTTGTTGCACTTCGCCATTGGCAGTCGCTTGAACCGCTTGATCTTTGGCTTTCAAGAATTCACGCGATTCAGGCAAGAACCAAATCATCAATGGAATCACAACAATCGGTAATAAACCGCCTAAATAGAAAATATTTTTCCAGTTTGCACCGAAGTCTGTCATTGCAACCAATGACAAGATTGCCGCACCCACAGGCATACCACAGTACATCAAACCGACTGCACGACCACGATTTTGTGGTGTTACCGCTTCAGATGCCAAGGTAATCAAAATTGGCATTGCTGCCCCTAAACCTGCACCTGCAAGAAAACGTACGGCCAATAAGCTATGGAAACTGTTTACCCATACCGTACATAAGGTAAAAATGGCGAACATCCCCGTAGACCAAATTAATATTTTTTTACGGCCCATTCGGTCTGCAATCCGACCACCCACCAAAGCACCAGGTAATAATCCTAAAATACCGGCACTAAAAAACACCCCTAGCTGCGAGCTATCCAGCCCGAAATATTCACGAATCCCTGCTGCTGCAATACCTGCAGCCTGAATATCCAGACCTTCGATTACGGCAATAAGGAAACAGATTGCTACCGTGACAATAGCATGCTTGTTATCTGACTTTTCCATTGGAGAATCCTTGTTGTCATCAGCGTTCAAATTAAGTCGCATCATCGCTGAGCCTTATAAAGGATATAACTACCAATAAGTTGAAGCCTTTCGTCCAAAATTGGATTACGTGCATGGTGTAATAGTTTTTGTGCTTTAAGTCACAAAGTCGTAAAAACAATTAAAAATTTAAAATAAAAAAATATGAATCGTGCAATGAACAGTCAAATCAAGCGATCTTTTTAAACACTCATAAAAACATGTCTATTTCTATTAGATATAAAAAAGATTATTACCCAAGTTTTTAACAATCATTTGTAATAAAACCCGAGCGAATTGATATAGTTTTTAAATCTTTAGTCATTGTTATTTAATCTTAAATTCTGATTAAAAAGCACGGAATACAGATAGATCAACCTTTTGCTGATGATTTAATCAATCCCATCAACCATGCCAACCCTCTCGATTGAATAACACATTTTCAAGATTCAGCCCTTGCTGAACAATTTTCAGGCTGCAAAAAAACCGCTATTTTACACTTGATTGTTTTAAGTTTGATTTGTATAAAGAATTTTATGGCTTTGACCAAAGCATATTGTTCTTATGCGTTTGATCAGTCATAATTTGCGTAAGCATTATTCAATTTGGGTATAGCCCAATGAACATGCTACAAATCAAAATTCGAAACCATCCAGAAATCAATATTTCATCTTGTCGGATGGACAAATAGGATAGCTTTTCAAAATGACTCAGCAAGCTCAGACCATTCAAGGTTCAATTGTCGCAATCGTCACCCCAATGTTTGAAGATGGCAGCGTAGATTGGAAGAGCCTCGAGAAGCTGGTTGAGTGGCATATAAAGCAAGGCACTAATAGTATTGTTGCTGTAGGGACTACAGGTGAAGCTTCTACCTTGAGCATGGCCGAACACACTCAGGTGATCAAAGAAATCATCCGTGTGGCGAACAAACGCATTCCAATTATTGCCGGCACAGGTGCAAACTCAACCCACGAAGCAATTGAACTCACCAAAGAAGCCAAAGAATTAGGTGCAGATGCGGCATTATTAGTTACACCATACTATAACAAACCTACCCAAGAAGGCCTGTATCAACACTACAAAGCGATTGCTGAAGCTGTTGATTTACCTCAAATTTTATACAATGTACCTGGCCGCACCGGTGTAGACATGCACAACGACACCGTGATCCGTCTTGCTGATATTCCACAAATCGTGGGCATTAAAGACGCCACTGGCGATGTTCCTCGTGGTCAAGAACTCATTGAAGGCCTTAAAGGCAAAGATATGGTGGTGTACTCAGGTGATGATGCAACGGCTTATCAGTTAATGGGTTTAGGTGCTAAAGGCAACATTTCGGTTACTGCGAACGTGGCGCCAAAAGAGATGAGCGAAGTGTGTGCAAGCGCTTTGGCGGGTGACGCAGTTCAAGCCGAGCAACAAAACAATACTGTTGCAAATTTACATCAAATTTTATTTTGCGAATCGAACCCAATTCCTGTGAAATGGGCACTTCATGAGATGAACCTGATTGAAACAGGCATTCGCTTACCATTAACACCCCTTGCAGAACAATATCGTACTCCGCTTCGTGAAGCACTCATCACTGCGGGCGTTATCAAATAAAGAAGAGCAAACATCATGCAATTACGTTTAGGACTTAGCCTGGCACTTTCAGTATTTACATTAGCCGGTTGTAGTTCACTTGCCTTTAATAATGGCACACTGGACTATAAACAAACCACAGATGTTGAACCGCTGAAATACCCTGAAGGGTCAATGGTTCGTCCTGCAACGCCTTTGTATCCTGCTCCATCAGTTGACCCGCTAGCAATTGAGCATGCACCAAAGCTTGAAAATAAGCGTGGCAATCGCTATGCCCTTCCGCGTCCAGCCGCGGAAAAAAATAATGTCGTCGCAGATTCCTCAACAGACAGTACAAATATTAGCCGCCCTCAACTATTGGTGGATGGAAATCAAAATCCACTGATCAAAGTTGAAGGAAATTCTGCTACAATTTGGCAATACACACTTGCTACCCTCAGCAGCCTTAACCATACCATTGTTGGTCAGAGCAAAAACCGTTACGAAGTAACCGTCAAGGTCGATCAGCAGACCTATGTCTTAAGACTTTCTTCTGTAGGTTCAAGCAATAACATCGCTGTGTTCAATGCCGATAACAGTTTTGCAGACAAAGAAAAAGCTGCAGATCTGTTAGCTCAGATTTACCAAAATTGGCCAGCCTAGTCGTACTAGGCATTTTTTCTCGAAAAAGGTTCCCTCATGTTAAAACAAACCTTGCTCTATACTGGTAAAGCGAAATCTGTTTATGAAACAGATAGTTCTGACCACCTCATCCTAGTTTTCCGTGACGATGCTTCTGCATTCAACGGTGAAAAAATTGAACAACTGGATCGCAAAGGTAAGGTGAACAACCGTTTTAACGCCTTTATCATGGAAAAATTGGCTGCGGCTGGTATCGAAACTCATTTCGAAAAACTTCTTTCTCCAACTGAAGTTTTAGTGAAAAAATTGACTATGGTTCCTGTAGAGTGCGTAATCCGTAACTATGCAGCAGGTTCACTTTGCCGTCGTTTAGGCGTTGAAGAAGGTAAAGAACTTACTCCGCCAACTTTCGAATTGTTCTTCAAAGACGATGCGTTAGGCGACCCAATGGTGAATGAATCACAAGCGATTGCATTAGGTTGGGCGACTGCAGAACAACTCGCTCAAATGAAAGAATTGACTTATAAAGTAAACGAAGTACTTAAAGGTCTATTCGATGCAGGCAACATGCTGCTTGTTGACTTTAAACTTGAATTTGGTGTGTTCCACGACCGTATCGTACTGGGTGACGAATTCTCTCCAGACGGCTGCCGTCTATGGGACAAAGACACTAAGAAAAAACTCGACAAAGACCGTTTCCGTCAAGGTTTAGGCGGTGTGGTTGAAGCGTATGAAGAAGTTGCTGCACGTTTAGGTATCGACCTTTCTGATATCTAAGTCGTTCATCGATTCAAAAAACCGAGCTCTTTAGCTCGGTTTTTTAATAAAATATTACTCGATTAATCCATGATCGAAAAAACAAATGTTAACCATAAAAATCCTCTGTTTCACATTTAGCCAAGTTCACACTAAGATAGCCACATACCAGGCAGCATTAGGATCTATAAGTTTCCAATGTGTATGCCGACCAGATTTTCCATCTACCCTCTAGGATGTATCTCCCCAAAGGCATCCTATTTTTTCAGCCCAGCTCGCCTTGAGTTGGGCTTTTTTTTGCGTGAATTAGACATAAAAAAGGCACCGAAGCGCCTTTTCATTATGATCATTCAAATCATTGTTGCTGTTGTTGTTGCATCCAACGGCGTTGCTGCAAACGCTCACCTTCGACTTCACGTTTATTGCGTGCAGACTCATACAGCTTAGTGCCTTTCAGTTCAGGTGGCATATAGTCCTGCATGACAAAATGTTCAGGATAATTATGTGGATATAAATAGTCCACGCCATAGCCTTGCTCTTTCATCAATTTGGTTGGTGCATTTCTCAAATGCAATGGCACGGGTAGATTCGAGGTTTTTTCTGCCAAATCTAAAGCTTTGTTTATGGCCAAATAAGTGCTGTTACTTTTTGCACTGGTTGCCAAGTACACCGCACATTGCCCCAAAATGATTCGACACTCAGGCATACCAATTGCCTGCACAGATCGGAAGCATTCTCCTGCCAACAGCAAAGCATTTGGATTTGAGTTGCCAATATCTTCTGATGCCGCAATCAACATACGACGAGCAATAAAGACAGGATCTTCACCACCTTTGAGCATTCGAGCCATCCAATACAAAGCGGCATCTGGATCACTACCTCGAATCGACTTAATAAAAGCCGAAACTAAATCGTAATGCTGTTCGCCCGATTTGTCATAGCGTGCAATATTTTGCTGCGCAACTTTGACTACCACCGCATTGTTAATGATATTTTCTAAGTCTGGCTCAAACGTACTGGCGATTAAATCTAAAAGATTTAATGCTTTACGAGCATCACCTGCGGCAAATTGAAATAAAGCTTCATATTCTTCGATTTGAATATAACGCTCTTTTAAAAACGAATCTTGGTGAATGGCTTGATCCAATAAGCGCTGAATTGCGTCATTATCCAGAGCATTTAAGGTATAGACCTGACAACGCGACAATAAGGCATTGTTGACTTCAAATGAGGGATTTTCTGTGGTTGCACCGATCAGGGTAATTTTGCCCTTTTCGACAGCATTCAGTAAGGCATCTTGTTGTGACTTATTAAAACGATGAATTTCATCAATAAACACCACAGGTGTCAGTAAATCTCCACCATCGGCGATGATTTCACGTAATTCTTTCACCCCAGTATTAAGCGCAGATAAACTAATAAATGGTCGGTCAACAGCCTGCGCCAACAACAACGCAATCGTGGTTTTACCTACACCCGGTGGTCCCCAAAAAATAATCGATGGTAAATGCCCTTGGTCAATCATCTGACGTAACGGTGCATCTTCACCTAATAGGTGATCTTGTCCAATAATTTGCGATAAATCATGAGGACGCATGCGTTCAGGAAGAGGAATTTGGCTGTCTGACATCTTATTATTTCGTTTCCGGCAATTGGGGACGTTTTTTCTATTCTAACACTGCCTTGGCAGAATCTTTGCTTTATTCGATATTCAATTTAAGAGGCTGGTTTGATGTCGTTATTTAAGTATCTTGCATGTAAAAATCCTTAGGCGAATGTTAACTATAATGTAACAAGAGATCTTATCCCTTATCGATCAAATTAAAGTATGATCGGCTAGATATCCCATTTTTAGCTTGCCTGACCCAATTGGACAGATTGTATGAAGCAATCATTAAAGCAAAAGCAAATACCTCAAGTTCAACAAGGCATTGATCTATCTATATATTCATTTCAACAAATGCCTCAAGCCAAGAATATACAATTACAACATACCCAATGTGCAGAATTACGCGAAAAACTCGACAGCCGTAATCAAATGTTAGATGCCAGTGTCGACTGTATTAAATTATTAAGCCTAGACGGTCATATTCTGCATATGAACCGCGCTGGTTGCTTAGCTCTCGGTGTGTCGCCGACTGAAACTGAGTTTGGTATGTCATGGCACAAATTATTGCCTGAAGAAGTCCGCGACGCGTGTCTGAATGCTTTTGCAGAAGCCAAACAAGGAAAAACTTCTCGCTTTGTCGGCATGAGCCAAGTGGCCGATGAACCCATGGCTTATTGGGATAACATGCTCAGCCCAGTATTCAACGAATATGGCCAAGTCAAAGAAATTCTCTGTGTCTCCCGTGATATTACGGTACAGCGACTGGCGGAAAATAAACTCCAACGGATCATTGAACAGGATGATTTAACAGGTTTATTAAACCGCCGTGCCTTTAGTCGAGTCTTTAAAAGTCACTTAAGAGTGGCACGAGAACATCAGCAACAACTGGGTTTGTTATTGATCGATCTGGATTATTTTAAGCATATTAATGACACCTTAGGGCATAGTGCCGGAGATCATTTACTGCATACCCTTGGGCAGCGTTTTCAGCACTGTTTTGATGCAAATATCGTGGTTTCACGCTTAGGTGGCGATGAATTTGCCATTTCTATTCCTAACTTAAAATCGCAACAACAATTAACAGATATTGCCAGCATCGCCTGTCAGCAAATGGATATGCCGATTTTCTATAATGGACAAAGCATCAATATAGGTATGAGTATTGGCTGCGCGATCTACCCACGCGATGCACAAAATTCCTCGAATTTACTTAAATGCGCAGATATTGCACTGAATGATTTAAAAGGCAGTGGTCGTGGTGGGGTGCGAATGTTCAACCACACCATGTTCAAAATCCTTGAAAATACCACTCGTCAATTAACGCTAGCGCGCAGCCTGATTAAGTCCAATCAAATTATTCCGTTTTATCAACCCAAAGTTCGCCTTTCTGACAGTCAAGTGGTCGGCTTTGAAGCTTTGCTGCGTTGGTACGATAAAGACCAACAATTACAATTACCTTCTCAAATTTTTGCTGCATTTCAAGATTATGAATTGGCTTCACGCATTAGTGAAACGATGCAAATTAAAATCTTTCAAGATATTCAAAAATGGATTGAACTCGGACTACAACCGCTACCAATTTCAATAAATGCTGCCCCTGTCGAATTTTTACGTGATGATTATGCGGAAAAACTACTGAATCGCTTAAAGCAGTTTGGTATATCACCAGATATTATTGAAGTCGAAATTACCGAGCAAAGCCTGTCAGAACGTGGCTCAAATTATGTGATTCGCGCTCTCCATTTATTAAAAGAGCATGGCATACACATTTCTCTAGATGATTTTGGTACAGGTCATTCATCATTAACACGTTTGAGTAATTACCCTGTCGACTGTATTAAGATAGACCGTAATTTTGTGGAACGCATGCATACCGACTGTTCAGCACTTGCCATTGTCAAAGCGATTACCCAAATTGGTGCGAGTGTTTCCCTGAATATATTAGTCGAAGGTATAGAGAAACCGGAACAGGTCGATACCTTAAAAGAATGTAATTGTCATACTGGACAAGGTTTTTACTTTTATCGTCCGCTCAGTTATGACCATGCGATGGAACTTTTGAGTCACTAAAACTTGTGGAGCAAGACACGATGACACTGAAGTATTTAGTCAGTGCCTGTCTGGCAGGCCAACCCGTTCGTTATGATGCCAAATCAAATACACAACAAGCAATTTGCCAACTGATGCAGACTCACCAAGTCATTACGGCCTGCCCAGAAATGATGGGCGGCCTTAGCTGTCCACGTTTTCCTGCAGAAATTCAAAATGGTCAAGCCACTGATGTGCTCAATGGTACAGCCCAAGTCAAAGATGTCTTGGGCACAGATGTCAGTGCTGAATTTATTGCGGGTGCCCACCGCATGTTGGAATTGGCCCAATTGCATAAGGTTGATGTGGTGGTCTTAAAAGATCGTAGCCCGTCGTGCGGCAGTCATTATATTTATGATGGCACCTTTACGCGTACAAAAATTGAAGGCTATGGAGTAACCACAGCACTCCTCAAACAGCATGGTTTTCAGGTTCTGTCAGAACAAGACTTTCTGGCCATGATACAAGATCAACTCTAGCCCCAAGATAGAGCGTATCTATGTCCTTTAGCGTACCCAACGCACAATATAATCTTCAATATCATCAGGGTTGACGTCTTCTTCACTGATGCAACGCCCTGCGGCAGACTTTCGTGCCTTCAAAATACTGTCACGACTTCCCGTCACGAGATGATGCCAACGCGGTAAATCTTTACCTTCAGAAATTCTACGATAAGCACAGCTCGGTGGTAGCCAATGAAATTGGTGAATCTGATGTGGCGTCAGCTGTATACAGTCTGGAACATGTGATTGACGATTTGGATAATCGGAGCAAGATGCCTTTTCACAATCTAAAAGTTTGCATGCCACTTTGGTGTAGGCAACCTCATGAGTATCTTCATCTTCAAGCTTAATTAAACAGCAAAGCCCGCAACCATCACAGAGTGACTCCCACTCCAAATGGGTGAGTTCAGTCAAAGCATGCTTTTTCCAAAAATGTGGGCGTAGAGTATCGGTCATCTTCTCGCTCGCAACAAAGGTGGCAGGCATATTAACTGAACCTGCACATTAATTCTTTGTTTAAGTTACCGAATATTGAACATTAAATAAACAAAAGACTACATAGTAGGTTTTTTTAGCCTCTTATAATGGGCATACAGAATAAAAAATCACATGGAGATAAAACTATGTTCCGCTGGGCTATTATTTTCGCTGTAATTGCATTGATTGCGAGTCTGCTAGGTTTTGGTGGTGTGGCAGGCTTATCCAAAGACTTTGCTGTTATTCTTTTGGTTATTGCAGTTATCCTTGCAATTGTTGGTTTCCTCTCTCGAGGAAAAGTTTAGGCGACGGATTGTATGTCGTTTTAAACTACAAATTCCCCCCCCTTAGACTCATGGATAAGAAACGTACGTTTTTATCATCTTGAGTGTCAATGAAAAAAATAAGAGCCTATGGGCTCTTATTTTTTTACATCCACGTAAACTTACTACGTTGTATGGTTTTAGCTTTATGGTTTTAAATGACGTGGTCTAAAGCCTGTTGCAATTAAGGCGATACCATAAGCAGCAACACCAATCACACATAAGATGATCACTTCCGCGACACGCATCCACGCAGATACATCACCGTTGTACCATGTTAAGCCATACCACAGTGCAGCAATCATCACAGCATTGGCTATCGCAAACTGAATCACCAACTTTTTCCAATGTGCACCAAAGCGAAAAATATTGCGCTTATGTAAATAAAAATACAGCATCCCTGCATTCACTAATGCGGAACCAGATGATGCCAATGCCAAGGCCATATGCTCAGCATGCCAATCAATCAGTTTAAAGAATCCAATAAACACCACGTTAAGAATGGCATTGGCTGCGACCGCCATTAAACCTACACGTACTGGAGTTTTGGTATCTTGTTGCGCATAAAACCCTGGTGCAAACACTTTAATGAGCATGAATGAAATCACACCGGCACTCATACATTGCAATGCCAATGCGGTCATCTGTGTATCTTCAAAGCTAAATTGACCACGTTCAAATAAGGCCTGAATAATAGGTGTAGAGAGCATGAAAAGCGCAATACTTGCAGGCACACCCACCAAGATAATGACCTTAGCTGCCCAATCTATCATACGGCGGAATTTGTCCTGATCTTGTTCAGCATGGCGTGCAGACAATGACGGTAAAATCACGGTACCAATGGCCACCCCAATCAAACCTAAAGGCAGCTCGGTCATACGTTCAGCACTATACAGCCATGACACTGAACCATCTTGCATGAAAGACGCCCAAATGGTGTTCAACAGTAGGTTGATCTGCGTCACTGAGACACCAAACAGTGCTGGCAGCATCAACTTCATGATGCGATCAACACCTTCGTGTTTGAAGTCAACTTTCGGTGGAATCAGTAATTTTTTACGCCACAGCTCTGGAATCTGAATCGCCAATTGCAAGAATCCTGCCGCGACAACAGACCAACCCAAAGCCATAATTGGCTCAGCCATATAAGGGGTTAACCACAGCGCACCGGCAATCATCGCGACATTGAGTAACACTGGAGCGAACGCAGGTGTACTGAATGAGCCATAACTGTTCAAAATACTGCTGGCAAATGCCGTTAAGGACATAAACAATAAGTAAGGAATCGTTAGGCGGAACATATCGGTAGCTAACGCAAACTTGTCTGCATCACCATGGAAACCCGGTGCATAGATATAAATAATCGCGGGTGACGCCACCATTGCAACGAAGGTCAAACTAGTCATCACCAGACCTAAACAGCCAAAAACACGGCTAATCAGAATCTGGACTTCGGCATGGGTTCGACTGGTTTTATATTCAGTCAATACAGGAATAAAGGCTTGTGAAAATGCCCCTTCTGCGAATAAGCGCCTAAAAAAGTTAGGAATACGAAAGGCAACCACGAAGGTATCGAAGTCTTTACCTGCACCAAATACATTTAACAGGACAATATCCCGTACCAGTCCCAATACACGGGACAACATAGTCATTGCACTGACAATGACTGTCGAACGCCAAAGCGCCATCGGTATTTCTCACTTTTGAAAGTGCGCCTATTGTAATGAAACTCGTCAAGGAATTTCATTGGTTTATTAAACGCAGTATGTATTGTTTATTTGTTTTTAAAATGATGCAGCTGTTGACGAAAAGCGTTCCACTCAAAAAATGGACCCGGATCAGTTTTACGTCCCGGTGCAATATCTGAATGCCCTGCAATATGTTGTTGAATTTTTGGATAAACCTGCTGCAAACATGCCACCACTTGAGTCAATACCTCATATTGCACAGGTTCGAAAGGCAAGTCATCACTGCCCTCCAGCTCAATCCCAATCGAATAATCATTACATTCTTTTTGTGCTAAATAGGTAGAACGCCCTGCATGCCAAGCACGATCGTTAAAATTCACAAATTGCAGTACTTCACCTGTACGCAAGATCAATAAATGTGTCGATACTTGCATCCCTTCAATAGTTTGAAAATAAGGATGTTTCGACCAATCCAACTGATTTTGGAAAAATTTTTCGATATAACCACCGCCGAACTGAGAAGGTGGCAAACTAATATTATGAATGACGACAAGCTGAATTTCGGTATCTTCAGGACGCTGGTTAAAATTCGGTGATGGAATTTGACGCGCACCTAGCAATTGCCCATCCTGCACCTGAAATGTTGTTGCTTGTGACATAAAAAAATCCTGTGTCTAAGCCGGCCTGCAATGCTGCAGATCAAAACGCCGAGCCCTACTTGAAAGGTTTAATGCTAAAACTTTCACATTGAAATCTCAATTCAAGTCTGTGAAAGGAGTTAAAAATCGCTCATTTTTCAGGAACAATGCTAATATAGCGCGCACATTTTCCTGGGTTAAAAAAGATACGGAACTTCTTATGAGCATATCGCAATCTTTGCTTGAACAATCTATCCAAATCAATATTCAACACGCACTACAAGAAGATATTGGCGAAGGCGATATCACTGCCCTTTTAACTCCAGAAGATGAACAAGCGACCGCAACAATTATTAGTCGTGAAGATATGGTGCTAGCAGGGCAACCGTGGGTCAATGCGCTCATTCAGGCTTATGATGCCGCTGTCCAAGTCACTTGGTTGAAACATGATGGTGACCGTGTTGCCGCAGGCGAAGCCTTTTTAAAACTCGCAGGTTCTGCGCGTAGCTTACTGACGGTTGAGCGTCCAGCCTTAAATTTTATACAAACATTATCTGCAGTAGCGACCAAAACTGCTGCCTATGTCCAGCAGCTTGAAGGTTTGCATACTCGTCTACTCGATACCCGTAAAACCTTACCAGGCCTACGTATTGCACAAAAATATGCAGTTGCTGTTGGTGGCGGTCAAAACCATCGCTTAGGTTTATTTGATGCATTTTTAATTAAAGAAAATCACATCATGGCAGCAGGCGGAATCCAACAAGCGATTGCCAAAGCACACCAGATTGCACCGGGTAAACCCGTTGAAGTGGAAGTAGAAACTTGGGACGAACTCAACCAAGCGTTGGAAGCAGGTGCGGATATTGTGATGTTGGATAACTTTAGTCAGCAACAAATGATTGATGCCGTCAAACATGTGAATGGTCGCTGCAAACTTGAAGCCTCAGGCAATATCACTATTGCAAATTTACGTGAAGTGGCAACGACAGGGGTCGATTATATTTCGATGGGTGTGCTTACCAAAGATGTCACAGCGATTGATTTATCGATGCGCTTTAATGCCTAAGCTCTAGGCTTACTCTAAACATAAATAAAGGGTGCTGTCGCACCCTTTTTTCTGCTTAACTTCTAGCATGAATTAATCATCATCTTGCTGTTGTTTTGCACCTCGTTGATCTTCATGTTCAGAGTCCTTTTCATGCGCCGCATCGTCTTCATGCTGCTCGCGCTCATCTTGATCATCGTCCTGATCTTTTGAGTTTTCACTTTGTTCAGAAAAACGACCACCTTCACGCTCTTGATCCTGATTCCCAAAAAAATCACAACCACTGATCAACAATACGCTGAACAAAGAAAAATACATCATCCAATTTTTCATATTTAGTCCTTCAAAGCATCCTGATCCTATTAATTTGAGTCAAAGACACGCTACTGAATAGCCGATTCGTGTTGGATTTTCTATATTCAACGCATAAAAAAACGCATCCGAAGATGCGTTCTTTATTCAGTTTGAACTGAATCAAACAACTTACCAGCCTAAAGCTTCTTGTTGTTTTTTGATCAATTCTTGAATGCCTTTTTCAGCCAATTCAAGCATTTCATTACACTGTGCACGCGTAAATGGTTTGTCTTCAGCTGTGCCTTGAAGTTCAATGAACTCACCTGCTTGTGTCATGACCACATTTAAGTCAGTTTGGCAGTTCGAATCTTCTTCATAGCAAAGATCAAGTAATGCTCCATCTTGATACATACCTACAGAAACAGCTGCAACTAAGCCTTTAAGCGGATCTTGTTTGATTTTTTTATTTTCAAGCAAGACATTCATTGCATCAACCAAGGCAACTGCTGCACCTGTAATTGATGCTGTACGTGTACCGCCATCTGCCTGAATCACATCACAGTCGATGCTGATGGTATTTTCACCCAATTTTTTCAAATCGACCATCGCGCGTAAGCTACGACCAATCAGACGTTGAATTTCTTGAGTACGACCGCTTTGTTTACCACGTGCCGCTTCACGGTCAGTACGTGTATGTGTTGAACGAGGTAACATGCCATATTCAGCAGTCACCCAACCCTGACCTTTTCCTTTAAGGAAACGCGGCACTGAGTTGTCGACACTTGCAGTACAAAGAACTTTTGTATGACCAAATTCAACCAATACAGAACCTTCCGCATAACGTGTGTAGTTACGGGTAATTTTTACTTCACGTAATTGATCTAATGCTCGTTGGTCGATACGCATAATGAGTCCTTAATCTGACAAAATTGATTGCGGTACATTATAACAGAAGGTACAGCCAGATTCGGGACGCATTCGTGTGCATTTACAAAATCCATTCAACCAAGTTTTGATAGGACCGTCGTACGTCATCAGGAAATTTGTTAGACTGAAGCCACGCAATATTCAGGACGAATTGCATGTCGATACGGGAAGAACGTAAGCAACAAAGTCGTAAAGCTATCCTTGATGCAGCGCTTGCATTGAGTACCACAGGCCGTTCTTTTAGCAGTCTGAGCTTACGCGAAATTTCCCGTCATGTTGGCTTGGTCCCCGCTGCATTTTATCGTCATTTTCAGGACATGGACGAACTCGGTTTGGAACTGGTCGACCAAATGGCCCTGCACCTTCGTAATGTACTCAATCAACTGAGTCAGCAATGCTTTCAAGCACCCGATGCACGTACACGACAGAGTCTGGATTATTTATTTCATGCCGTTGAGCAATTTCCTGAGGCATGGATGTTTCTCATTGCAGAGCGTTGGGGTGGTTCAGCTTCCTTAAGACAAGCCATTACACGTGAATTTAATTTTCTCAGTACTGATTTGGCCCATGCACTGGCTCAAGTTGAAGCGACTCAACAAATTCAATCCGAACAAGACCTCAAAGTATTGGGACAAATTTTGTTTGAATTGGCCTTAAGTTGGGCAATGCAGTGGATTGACTTACATCGACATATTGACCTTCCACAACGTACGGATGCGCTACAACAATTTCGCCGCCAAGCTCAGACTCAAGTTCAGCTCTTATTTCGTGGCATCTTACATTGGGATCGATCTTTGGCTCAAATCGCTGATCCGCAAAATTTATCGACCTAAAACGCAAAATGTACCGTCATAAAAAAAGCCGCATCGAGTGCGGCTTTTTTATGACATCTGTTATTTCGCTTTGCGTTCTTTATCAACAAGGAATTTCACGATTTCAACGGTACGTGCATCTTCACCTTGTACGATGTATTTACCATTGACGGTAATCGCAGGCACGCCGCTCAATTGATATTGAGCCGCTAAGCTTTTCGCTTGAGCAATTTTTGAAGACACAGCAAATGATTTAAATGTGCTGTTAAATTTCGCTTCAGGAACACCATAACGGGTGTAGAACTTAGCAAATGCGCCTTGTTCTAAGATATTTTTTTGACCCACATGAATGTCATGGAACAATTGTAAATGTGCTTTTTGACGAACACCCAGTGCTTCCGATGCATAGTAAGCACGCGCGCCTTGTTCCCAAAGTGGATTCATTGCTGCAGGTGTACGGACAAAACGTACATCTTTAGGCAATTGCTTTAACCACGTTTGCATATGCGGTTCTAATGTAAAACAATGTGGGCAGCCATACCAAAAGAACTCACGGACTTCGATTTTACCCGGACGTTCGACTTTAATCGGTTTTGGAATAACTGTGTAATCAGTCCCCGCGACAAATTGCGCTGCCATCGCACTGCCAGAAAAAGCCAAAATAGCTGTTGTAATCGTGCCTAAAAGGAATTTTTTCATTGAACTTATCGTCCTCAAAATCATTATGATTAGTTTATGGCAACACTATAAATCAAATCTGTCGATTTCGTTTTCATTCTGTGAACTTTTTTAAGGCTTTTATCGCTTTTTTTTCAGGACGCGCTACACTAACTCCCATAAACTTTTTTCTAAAATATAAAGACTTGATTGAGGTGCAACCGATGTCGCAATTGAATGTTGATCCACAAGAAATTGCCAAATTTGAAGCTTTCGCAGCCATATGGTGGGATCAGCATTCTGAGTTCCGCCCTTTGCACATGATTAATCCCCTGCGTTTGAACTGGATTGATGAGCATTCAAATGGTATCACTGGCAAGAAAGTATTAGATGTGGGCTGTGGCGGCGGTATTTTAGCTGAAAGCATGGCACGTCGCGGTGCGCAAGTATTGGGTATCGACATGGGCGAAGCGCCGTTGAATGTTGCACGCTTACATGCCGAACAAGAAAATGTACAAAATATTGAATATCGCCAAGTACCTGTAGAGCAATTGGCAGAAGAGCAAGCAGGTCAATATGACGTCGTCACCTGTATGGAAATGCTCGAACACGTACCCGATCCAGCTTCGATCATTTTAGCCTGTCAAAAGCTGGTAAAACCGGGTGGTCATGTGTTCTTCTCGACCATTAACCGTAATCCTAAAGCCTATTTGTTTGCGATTATTGGTGCGGAATATGTTTTACGCATGTTGGCGAAAGGCACTCATGATTATTCCAAGTTTATTAAACCTTCAGAATTAGCTCATGATATTCGTCAAGCCGAGTTAAAACTCAAAGATATGACAGGTTTACATTATAACCCGATTACCAAACGCTATTGGCTCGCACCGAATGTGGATGTGAACTACATGGTTCATACGGTGAAAGAAGCCTAATGAAAGCTGTACTCTTTGATCTTGACGGTACACTGATTGATACCGCGGCTGATTTTATTCGTATTATTCAAGACATGTGCCGTGACAAAGGCATTGCGGTGGTCAGTGCTGACGACATTCGTGTACAGGTATCTGAAGGCGCGCGTGCCATGGTCAAACTGGTCTATCCAGAGTTAGACGTTGAAGATCCTGTCTTTCTGGCACATCGTCAACGCTTTTTAGATCTGTATGGTGCTGATATTGCAGTTGATACCGATCTGTTTGAAGGCATGTATCCACTACTCGCAGAGTTAGAACAACATCAAATTCCGTGGGGCATTGTCACCAATAAGCCGCGTTCACTCAGTGAAGCGTTGCTCAAAGCGTTGAATTTAACTGAACGCTGCTCGGTATTGGTTTGCCCAGACGATGTCAGTAAAACCAAGCCAGACCCAGAGCCGATGTATTTAGCAGCCAAGCACATTCATCTAGATGCTCAAGACTGTATCTATGTCGGTGATCATCCACGTGATATCGATGCAGGTCGTAATGCGCAGATGTACACGATTCTTGCGGCTTATGGCTATTTACCTTTACAACACAAAGATGACTTAACAGCTTGGCATGCAGATTGTATAGTGAAGACTGTTGCTGACCTGCATGAAGTCATTCATGATTTGGTCATCAAACCGAAAACGCTCAACACAGCGACTTTATAACGATAGAACACAACACAATAAAACGAGGAGGTACGGATGAAATATTCAGAATATCAACCTCGCCCCGATCTGCTCAAAGATCGCATTATCCTGATTACAGGTGCGGGCGATGGTATTGGCCGTGCGGCTGCCCTCAGTTATGCCTTACATGGCGCAACCGTGGTCTTACATGGACGCACACTGAATAAACTAGAAGTGATTTACGATGAAATTGAAGGCTTGGGTGCCCCCCAACCGGCGATTTTACCGCTACAACTGTCTAGTGCCTCTCCTCGTGATTATGAGCTGTTGGTCGATACCTTAGAAAAGCAATTTGGTCGCCTAGACGGCATTTTGCATAATGCTGGGATTTTGGGTGAGCGAACTGAACTAGAACATTATCCTGTAGATGTATGGGATGATGTCATGGCGGTGAACCTTCGCGCGCCCTTTGTACTGACTCAAGAGCTGATGCCCTTACTGCAAAAATCTGAGCATGCCTCAGTGGTCTTTGCCAGTTCAGGTGTGGGACGTGAAGCTCGTGAACGTTGGGGCGCGTACTCGGTCTCAAAAATTGCCATTGAAGCCGTGAGCACATTATTTGCCAAAGAAAATGAGCATCCCAATATTCGTTTTAACTGTATTAATCCCGGTGCGACACGTACTGCCATGCGTGCAAAGGCGTATCCAGACGAAGATCCAAAAACTTTGCCTACGCCTGAAAGCATCATGCCTGCGTATTTATATTTGATGGGTGATGACAGCTTGCATTTAACCGGTGCCAGCATTGATGCTCAAGATGAATAGGCCGCAAAGCCGATTAAAAAAAGGAAGCGCAAGCTTCCTTTTTTTATGTATTGAATGCTTACAAGACATCATCAACCGACTGATTTCGTGGTGTCCACGCGAAAGTCGACTTGAGTTTTTAGCAAATTTGCCGATACTTGGAGCATTCTTTAAAAACATTGGATTGATACATGTCTGACTTTAGCAATATTACAGTGACTCCAACTGAGGATGGCATGGTTAACCTACTGGTCGATGGTCAACCGATTTCAGCAAAATATGGCATGAAATTCGACCCGAGTATCGTGGACGATTTAAAGGGCTTAGATGTCGGTCAAAATGCAAAATTATTTGAACAATTTATTTTTTCGCATACTGACTTAAACTTTGAGCATGCCTATTTCTATGTCACTTGCATTCAAAAGCAAGAAGCTGGCTATCAAGTGATCACTAACTTTGTTTATCGCATCATTGCGCAAGATCAAGCACCGTTTGAGCATGTGATTACCAAACAAGGTACAGCAATGACACCTGAAGATATTAATGAATTTATTCAAGCTCATATTCAAAAATCATTAACGGATTATACCGACCTGAAATACGCATACTAATTACGTTCCAAGTGACACATTTAGAACTAAAAAGGGCCATTTGATGCCCTTTTTTTAAACTCTTAGATTAGCATTTGAAATTCAACAAGCTTTGATCAATAGACAGCTTCATTACCCAATTTGCCATTGATCGTATTTTTAAATTATTTTTATAATAATATTCGGTTTTTCAAATTAAATATAAAAGCATAGACTGCTGGGCATGACATAGACCGACGGCAAGGAGACCCAAATGGCTGATCAAACACGTAAAATTGAAACCATTCGTTCAATTGAAAATTTACAACTGACTGAAAATTTGATCTCTGCAATGGACGATGCCGAGCAAGCTGAATCTGTGGCTCAAGCGATTTATTCCCTCCAATGCCTCAATGAGCAGTGGTACTAAAACCAGAGCTTACTCAACATTTTCAGTCCATCATCTCTCCCCTATTTGCCCATCAAGACTTGATGGGCGTTTTTGATCGTGCTTACAATAGACCTCAAATTTGATCAAAGCTGAATTGTAAGGATAAAAGCACGCTTTATCGGGCCATCGTTTTCAAGATGGAAAGATTGTTCTCGGCGCCAAATTTATCGCATAATATCCGCAATCTCTTCGTTTTATTTAAAGAAATATTCATCTTTCTTCACAGTTTCTCTGCATTTAATGCGTACAGTAGTGATATTGAAGATAAATTACTCATGAGGGTTGAACATGAAAAAGATTTTGCCAATTTTGGCTCTTTCTTTCAGTGCTTTAATAGCAAGCAGCATCACGTCTGCAGCGCCTCACTTCAAGAACGATGAACGTGGCTTTGATGGCCCACGCGGCAATGCATATGGTCAAGTGAAAAAAGATCGTGATTTCCGTGGTTATCAGGACGATGACGATCTTGAAGATCGACGCCGTATGCGTGAACAACGTGGAGTCAAACGTTTGCAACAACATAAATGGCAAACGGGCTATGTGATGCCACAGCATTATCGTGGTAATGGTTATAAAGTCGATTATAAAGACCATAACTTACCTAAACCATCGCGTAATCAGCAGTGGTATAAAATCAATAATGACTACATATTGGTCAACTCAGACAGTAACAGTATTCTGAAAATTTTAGGTATGTAAGCCATTTTGAATTAAATTTCGCCATATTTTTTTAAAGCCCAGATCAACTCTGGGATTTTTTATGAGCTTTTTTCAATATTTAACCGCAAAGCCTGATGCTGCCTAGCGTTCAGATCATTTACACACCTTCAAATTTCCTCCATACATTTCACAATTCAACTATATTACCCCCACGCTTTCTCTGAACTTTCTCGCTAATTTTGAATCATCGAAAAACAGATTAGAAATGTATAGAGGTGTCCCATGAACAAAATCGTATCGACTTTAGTTCTTTCAGTATCGGCTTTAATGGCTACTACTGCAGCAATCGCTGCACCAGACCATCGTCAAGATGACCGCCGTTACCATCCGTCATACCAACACCAAGATAACCGTTGGGACAATGACCACCGTCCGAGCAATTGGAATAACAACAACCGTTATGACAATAATCGCTACGACCGTAATGACTCTCGTCGCGTAAACCCAAGCCGCGATTGGCGTGTTGGTCAAAGCTTGCCACGTGTCTATGATTCAAGCCGTTACAAAGTCAGTGATCGTGAAGCACGCCGCTTACCAAACACCGGTCGTTATCAACAATGGTACAAAATCAATGGTGACTACGTACTAGTCAATGATCGTACCGATCGCATCATTCGTATTAAGAATGGCTAATCATTCAACGATCTCTTGAGTCCCTTTCCCAACACCTGAACACTGTTCAGGTGTTTTTTTATATTTGCTTTCCGCTGTCATATGTTTTTGTTTAGAATCATCCATACCAACCACATAAACAGGCATAGGCATGCAAACGAATATCACTGAACCATCTTCCAGCACAACCTTACAGTATGTGCATTGGTTCCGTCATTCTGCACCCTATATTAATGCGCATCGCAACAAAACCTTTGTCATCATGTTTGATGGTGAAGCGCTGCAACATGAAAATTTTCAACACATTATTCACGATATTGCCTTATTACACTCGCTTGGTATTCGTCTAATTTTGGTGCATGGTGCCCGTCCGCAAATCAATCATAATTTACAAAGCAGCGGCATCAAGACGCCATTTCATCATCACCGTCGCATCACCACTCGCGAATCCTTACCTGCGGTGATGAATGCCGTCGGTTCCATTCGTCTGCAAATTGAAGCGCTCCTGTCTATGGGTTTAGCCAACTCACCGATGTACGGCGCGCGCATTGATGTAGTCTCAGGCAATTTAGTCACGGCAAAACCGTATGGCATTCGTGACGGTATCGATTTTCAACTGTCTGGTGAAGTTCGTTCCGTCGATATTGATGCAATTCAACGTCATTTAGAGAGCCAAAACATTGTGGTGCTTGGGCCAACAGGTTATTCCACGACAGGTGAAGTGTTTAATTTATTGGCTGAAGAAGTTGCGACCAAAACCGCGATCAGTTTAAAAGCGGATAAGTTGATTTTCTTGGGCAAACAACATGGTTTGCACAATGAACATGGGCAGCTACAACGCGAAATTACACCTCATCAACTTGATCAGCATATTTTGCAATATCAAGATTCTAATCCCGATATTGCCCTGCATTTAAGCGTTGCTAAAGATGCCTCGTTACAAGGCGTACACCGTGTTCATCTTATTTCATATGCCTATGATGGCGCATTGATCGAAGAATTGTTCACACGTGACGGTTCTGGCACCATGATCACCGATGCGCATTATGAAGAAGTGCGTACTGCCGATATTCAAGATGTTGGTGGCTTAATCAATCTCTTACGCCCTCTCGAACAAGAAGGTATCTTGGTTTATCGCTCACGCGAGCGTTTGGAAAATGAAATTGGACAATTTGCAGTGATTGAACGTGACGGTACGATTTTGGCCTGTGCTGCGTTGTACCCTATTCCTGTCACAGGGGATGAAAAACGCTCTGCTGAAATCGCGTGTGTGGCTGTGCATCCGGGGTATCGAAAATCAAATCGCGGTAGCCAAATTTTGCATTATTTAGAAGAAAAAGCGCGAGATTTAGGTATTGAACAATTGTTTATTTTGACCACACGAACAGCGCATTGGTTCCTTGAACAAGGTTTTGAACAAGTCAGTGTCGATGACTTACCGAATGCCCGTCAGGCCTTATACAACTACCAAAGAAACTCATTGGTTTGTAAAAAGTCACTTTAAAGTGGCTTTTTTTATGCGCTGAATAGCATTATTTTGCATAAGGTTATGCCTAATCCCTTGGCTATCCCCCTCAAATCACTTTGCAAGCCACAGAATAACCATATCTGCCATTTAAACAACCCAAATAAATAAATAATTTCAATAACTTAAAATAATACTTTGACACATTATATGTTTTTCTAAAATCATAATTTTTCATAAGTTTTGCTGATTTTTATTTATCTTTTTTCCTGATTTTAAATTTAAGTTTTCTTATTTTTTTCGAAAAAGAAAACTCTTTAGCTTATGTGTTCATAAATCAACAGTTCTGCACATTTAGACCTTTATAGGAGCAACACATGCGTACTCACAAAGTAAAACTTTGGACAAAAACACTTGTACTGTCTACAGCGGTTGTGGGTGCCATGATGATGTCGGGCTGTGGCAAAAAAGAGGCTGAAGAAAATGTCACCTTAAATATTGGTTTCCAAAAATATGGCTTATTGCCAATTTTAAAAGAACGCGGAACTTTAGAAACAGCCTTAAAAAGCCAAGGTGTAAATATCAAATGGGTGGAATTTCCTGCTGGCCCACAGCTGCTTGAAGGTCTCAATGTAGGCAGCGTGTCATTTGGTGAAGTCGGTGAAGCACCGCCTATCTTTGCTCAAGCCGCTCAAACCGATTTGGTTTACATTGCCAACCAACCTGCTGTTCCAAAAGCTGAAGCTTTAATTGTGCAAAAAGATTCGGCTATTCACAGTATTCAGGACTTAAAAGGTAAACGTGTGGCCTTAAACAAAGGCTCAAACGTGCATTACCTGTTGCTCAAGTTGTTGGAAGCCAATCAGCTTAAATTTAGCGACATCAATGTCGTGTATTTACCGCCTGCCGATGCACGAGCTGCCTTTGAAAAAGGTGCAGTCGATGCATGGGTAATTTGGGACCCGTTCCTTTCTGCCGCTGAGCATCAACTTAATGCTCGCACCATTGCCAATGGCGAAAACTTGGTGAAGAACTACCAGTTCTATTTGGCCGATCGCAAATTTGCTCAGGAAAATCCAAAAGTCCTGCAAGCTGTGGTGAATGAGTTGAATTTGACCACGCAATGGGTCTCAAAAAATCAAGATGAAGCGGCCAAGTTACTCGAAGGCAAAACCGGCTTAGGTCTAGATGTACTTAAAACATCAATTTCTCGCTTAGGCAATCAAGTGACGCCGATTACTGCACAAGTGGCGCAAGAGCAGCAGCAAGTCGCTGATGCGTTTTATAACGAAAAATTAATTCCAAATAAATTAAATATTGAGTCGGCCATTATCAAATAAGTCGACTACAGCATAAGGGCGATGCCATGCGTATTCTAAGAACATTTTCCATACTGACTTTAGCCACTTTGGCCCTTGGACTCAGTGCCTGCCAAAAACAAGAAACAGCACAGCAGGATGGTGAAAAACCAGCTGAAACAGCCGTAAAAACCTTGGTTATCGGTTTCCAAAAATCAGCCTTAAATTTACTGGTTGCCCGTGAACAAAAGCTCTTTGAACAACAATTTCCCGGCGCTCAGATTGAATGGAAGGAATTCCCTGCTGGCCCACAAATGTTAGAAGCCCTTGCGGTCGGTGCGGTGGATTATGGCTATGTCGGCAACACCCCGCCTATTTTTGCCCAAGCTGCCAATAAAGACCTGAATTATATTGGCTATGAAGTGGTGCCTGAACAGTCGCTTGCTGTCGTGATTCCAGCGGACAGCTCAATCAAAACCATTCAAGAATTACGTGGTAAACGCGTTGCTGTACAAAAAGGCTCGAGTGCGCATGAGTTATTAGCCAAGACTTTAGAAAAAGCCGGTTTGACGTGGAGCGACATCCAACCAATTTGGATTCCACCAGCAGATGCACGAGCCGCATTTGATAAAAAATCAATTGATGCATGGGCCATTTGGGACCCGTTTTTATCTGCAGCGGAGTTGGATGCTCAAGCTAAAGTGCTGATTCAATCTGGTGATTTTCCAAAGACCTATTCATTTTATGTGGCAAATCCAAAAGTCGTTCAAGCACACCCTGATGCCCCAGCTAAATTTTTAAAGGCCCTAGACGCTTCCGATCAGTGGATTGTGAAGAACCAAAATGTGGCTTTAGAGATTTATCAAAACAGCACTGGGCTGCAAAAGAATATTGCTGCGCAAGCCTTTTCACGCCGATCCAAACCATCTCCTGTGCGCTCGCTGACACCCGAGGTCATACAAGCACAGCAAAATATTGCGGACTTATTTAAACAAGTCCAACTGATTCCAAACAACATTCAAGTCCAAAAGCAAGTTTGGATACCTTCATCACATTGATACCCGAGCCATCAAAAATACAAGGAACTGAACATGAAAATTTTCTGGTTTATCCCTACCCACGGTGACAGTCGCTACTTAGGAACAAGTAAAGGTGCACGCCAAGTCGATCATGCCTACATGAAGCAAATTGCAGTAGCGGTGGATAATCTTGGCTATGAAGGCGTTCTGATTCCGACAGGTCGTTCATGTGAAGATCCATGGCTTACAGCTGCAAGCTTGATTGATGCCACTAAAAATCTAAAATTTCTAGTCGCTCTACGTCCGGGGGTGACAACGCCTGCACTGACTGCACGTATGGCAGCAACATTTGACCGTTTATCTGGCGGTCGTATCTTACTAAACTTAGTCACAGGCGGTGATGAGCAAGAACTCAAGGGTGATGGTGTCTATGAAGATCATGCGACGCGTTACCAAACTGCCGCGGAATACACCACGATTTGGCGTGAAATTTTAACCCGTTCACATACTGGTGAAAGCTATACCTTCCATGGCGAACGCCTGAGTGTGGACGACGCAAAATTACTTTATCCACCGGTACAAAAACCGTATCCACCACTATGGTTTGGCGGTTCTTCAGAGGCAGCTGTTGATCTGGCAACGGATCAAGTTGACACCTATTTGACTTGGGGTGAGCCACCTGCTGCGGTAAAAGAAAAAATTGCAGTGGTGCGTGAAAAAGCCAAAGCCAAAGGACGTGAACTGAATTATGGCATTCGTTTACATGTCATTGTGCGCGAAACCAATGAAGAGGCATGGAAAGCAGCTGAAGAGCTGATCCAATATGTCGACGATGACACCATTGCAGCTGCGCAAGCCAAGTTCAAAACCATGGACTCTGTTGGTCAACGCCGTATGGCTGAACTGCACAACGGCGACCGTAGCAAATTAGAAGTATCGCCAAACTTATGGGCGGGTGTTGGCCTGGTTCGTGGTGGTGCAGGTACGGCACTCGTTGGTGATCCTGAAACGGTAGCCGCACGTATCCAAGAATATGCCGATCTAGGAATTAGCACCTTCATTTTCTCTGGTTACCCACACCTTGAAGAGTCTATCCGTTTTGCAGAATTGGTGTTCCCACTACTGCCATTGGAAACACGTCAGAAATTGGTTCAACCTAACTTAACCGGCCCATTTGGTGAGATTGTCGCGAACAATTACACACCAGATGAAAATAAAAAAGCTGAAAAGATTCAGGAGCCGGCCTAATGTCCAAAACTGTTTCTGTTGAAACCTTCAAAGCACCGAAGGTTTCACGTGGAACACAACTCGGGCAGCGTTTGCTGCCTTGGTTGTTTCCTATTGCATTAATTATTGTGTGGCAAATTGCCTCTGTTACAGGGCTGTTAGAAAGTCGTATTTTGCCTGCGCCAAGTGCGGTGGTGGTGGCCTTTTGGAACTTACTGATCAGTGGTGAACTGTGGAAGCATGTTCAAATCAGTGCGGGTCGTGCTTTGGTTGGACTTCTAGTCGGTGGTGGTTTAGGTCTTTTTTTAGGGCTGCTAAATGGTTCATCCAAAACAGCATCGACGTTACTCGACACCACACTGCAAATGATCCGCAACATTCCTGCTCTTGCCCTGATTCCCTTGGTGATTTTATGGTTTGGGATCGATGAATCGGCCAAGCTTTTTTTAGTCGCTATCGGCGTATTCTTTCCCATTTATATCAACACCTATCATGGTATTCGCTCTGTAGATCCTCAACTGATTGAAATGGGCAAAAGCTACGGTTTGAGTGGCTGGCAACTGTATAAAGAAATTATTCTGCCAGGGGCGATGCCATCTATTTTAGTTGGTCTGCGTTTTTCACTCGGTCTCGTTTGGGTTTTGTTGATTGTGGCAGAAACCATTTCAGCACAAGCCGGCATCGGTTATATGACCATGAACGCACGTGAATTTCTGCAAACCGACATCGTCTTGGTCGGGATTTTATTGTATGCCCTACTCGGTAAATTGGCCGATGTACTGGCTGTTGCCTTAGAAAAATATTTACTCCGTTGGCACTCGGGTTACCAAAAATAAGGAGCATGTGATGACCGATTTAAGCATAAGCCGTCATGCAGACGACTCAACCCAACCTCAGCGTTCTTCTGTCGAGGATATCAACCCCCATGCGGTGTTGGGCGCAGAGATCCTGATTGAACAACTACACAAATTTTATGGCGATGTTAAAGTCCTTGAGGACCTTGACCTACATATTCAACCCGGTGAATTCTTGGCAATTGTCGGTCGTAGTGGCTGTGGTAAAAGTACCCTGCTTCGCCTCATCGCCGACTTAGAAAAACCGAGTTATGGCGAAATTAAATTTAAGTCTGCTCGTCATATTCGTGAAGGCATCACAAGTGATGATATTCGTGTGATGTTCCAAGACCCTCGCCTCCTGCCTTGGCGTAGCATTGAGAAAAATGTACAACTTGGTTTAAGCAAAGACCAACACGCCAATGCTACAGCACTCCTCGAAAAAGTCGGTTTAAAAGACAAAGCGGGGCTTTGGCCAACACAGCTATCAGGGGGGCAACGTCAACGTACTGCACTGGCACGTGCTTTGTCACATAAACCACGCATTTTGCTGCTAGATGAACCACTGGGTGCGCTCGATGCCTTAACACGTTTAGATATGCAGAATTTGATTGAAAAACTCTGGACTGAACAAGGTTTTACCGCAATTTTGGTCACACATGATGTAAGGGAAGCCGTGCAGTTGGCAGACCGTATAATCTTGCTCGATAAAGGCCATATTGCCCAAGAATTTCGTGTCGATTTGGCCCGCCCACGAAAAAAAGGCATTGAATTTACTGAACTTGAACAACAAGTCTTACAAGCAGTCTTGGCCACTTAAGCTATACATGTGCAGGAAATCATCACTTAAACCGTATGACTTCCTGTTCTGTTCCAAAGCAATATCACAATAAAACCATGTATAGCATTGAGGGCGATTTATCGTCTGTTGACAAATACATCACAAAAATTACGACAAATCATATAAATCCATGACTAAAAATAATGATTTATTTAGATTTCACCCTAAAATGATTATTTGAAATATTATGGCATTCGTCGTATTTATTTGACCGTTGAACAGAATAAACTGCCAAAATTCATAAAATTAAAAACGATGATTGTGCACAAATCTGTTGATTTGCCGTACAATTCAATATTCCCTTTTCATTTTCTTAAAAGAGCTAATGGAACAAAAAAAGAGTACCCAGAAACGCCACCAGTTGCTCAGTGCAGCACTGGATGTCTTTTCCCTGTATGGCTTCAATGGCGCCAGCTTGGATGAGATCGCACAGATTGCAGAAATGCATAAATCGAATATTTTCTATTATTATGAAAATAAAGAAGCGCTTTATGTTGAAGTTTTAACAACGGTTCTACAAAAGTGGCTTGCACCGCTACAAATGTTGGAAGCAGACCTTGAGCCTGAAGAAGCGATCACCAATTATCTATTGCAGAAAATTGAAGTATCTCGTACGCAACCGAAAGCCTCACGTTTGTTCGCACTTGAAGTCATTCAGGGCGCACCACACATTCTTGAAATTTTAAAAGGCCCACTAAAAAAATTAGTGAAACGCAAAGCCAAAGTCATTAGCAACTGGCAAGAGCAAGGCAAAATTTCAAAAGATATTGATCCAGAACTTTTAATTCTGAACATTTGGGCAATTACGCAAAACTATGCTGACTTTGCTACCCAAATGGAAATGGTCACTGGAAAAACCTTACGTAATCGCAGTATGCAACAACGGATTATTCAACATACCGTTCATATGATGCTTTACGGTGTAATTCCACGCCCAGAAAAGTAAATTGAGTTGGGTCGAATTGGCATACGACCATAGCTTTCTATGGTCGCCGACCGAAATTAGCTAAACGCCTTATTTTACTGTTTGATATAATTCCAATAATTTCTTTGCGCCGAATAATAAATTTTCTTCCCAATCCAGATGTGCTGTGTCATTCGCACCATCGGTAATATATTTTACCGACACAAAGCGAATACCCAGTTTTTTACATACTTTAGCGATTGCGTAGCCTTCCATATCGACAAGATTACACGGTACTTTCGGCAGCCCAGTTTCAAAGCTGTCGCCTGTACCACAAATTCCTTTAGGCAAATGGCTAAACATGCTCTCTGGCTGAATTTCAGCAGGATGATCGGTATCCATCGGCGTCACCCCCACATCAAAACCCAAAGGCGATACATCCATATCCCGTTGTACAAATTGAGCTACTTCAACCAAAGCATGTGCATCAAAATGTGAACTTCCCGCAGTGCCCAAATTCAGCAAAGTATGACATCCGGTTTTTTGAATCACATCAAAGGCTTTAAATGCGGCATTGACTTTACCAATACCACTGTAATGCACTTCAATGCCTGCAGCTTCAAATAAGCCTTTAGATTCACTCGGCAGGGCCATAATTAAAGCGATTTGCTGACGCATAGCGGTCTCCTCAAATTGATGCCTTCATATAGCATACATTTGCACGTGCGCAGAAAAAATCATCTTCAAAAATCACATTGCTCAGAAAATAAATTCCTCACGCAGATTTGAATGCTATCAAATTTGAAATTGCATCGGACGTTTGCCAATAAAAGATGGTGCCAATTGTTGGTCGTGACGTAAGGCATCTAAAATCTTCTCTAAGGCAATATGTGCCATATCCCCTCTCACACTATGTGAATGGGTCATTGGCATATGCTCGATGCCCGCTCTTCGCGCTGACAAAATTTTAATGTCTTGTTTGTTGACCACCCAAGTATAGGCATTCACAGCCGGCATCAATGCCTTAGACAACAATTTTGGAATCGGAAATTTATAACTGACACAGGTATAAACCCGTGACTCATACGGCCCCACAGGGCTAATCAGACTATTAAACACCATGCCCGATGGCTCTCCCCAATGGTATTCCACCAAGGTAATATTCGGCGCGATAAAACTGTCGCGGTGGACCTGTTCAGCACCATGCGGATTGGTCAGCCATGGCATCCTGCCGACATCTGCATCATGGTCATGATAGTCAACGACTACTTTGCGCGGCCCCACATCTATGGTGGCATCCACGGCTTTTCCCGACTCTGAACGAAACCAGCCTTCATGCACAAATATGGTATGGGTCACATCCATAATATTTTGTGCAACAGCGCCCATCTCACCATCATAACTGCCGACCATGTAATAGCTGACCCAGCCGGCTTGATCATAAAACGGTAATTTAAATATTTCTGGGCGTTCCTGTTTGGGCTTTTCACCGAGATAAATCCATACCACCCCATCTTGCTCACACACATCAAAACTACGCTGTTTAAAGGGATGCGGTTTTTCTGGAAAAAACTGCCCATTGACACTGGGAATATGCGCCACATGGCCATCACCCTGATACGACCAACCATGATATGGACATCTCACGCAGCCATCAGTCATTTTACCCTGAGACAAAGGCACACCACGATGCACACATTGATCGAGCAATGCAGCGGCTGTTCCATCTTTTTGTCGGAACAGAACAATTTTTTTACCATACAGGGTGGCTGAAAAAGGTTGATCTTTTTTGAGTTCTTTAGAGGTACAAGCGACGTACCACTCTTCTAATAATCCTTTGGCATCATCCCAAAAACTGGTTTGATTACACATAATTCAATCCTTATTTTTATCTTTTTTGTTTTAATCCATATGCCTTGCTCTAGTTCCTATACTTCAAGCAAGTTTATATCTCGAAGCCAATTGATCTCTTGAAAATACGCGCAAATTTTATACATGAATGTTTTGCTTGGATAGCAAAATAACGTAACTGCATCACACGCTTGCACAAGCTCTATATTTGTTTGCTGAAATCCGTCAAAGCCAACGCGCTATAGTTTTCTTCAACGGATTTACATTCACCCGACATCATTTAAGATGCGCTCTGAGCATCACAATACGCTTTTAAACACGGAGAAAAAATAAGCTACCGCGATAAAACCCTTGTATGGTTTTCAGCATCACCAATAACCAAAGCGTACAGAGCAATACTGCAAAAAAAGTACCGAACTGTTGAATAGCGTGTAATTGCGTCTGTTCCGCCAAATGGATGACCGCCAAACTAAAAACGCCGAATGGAAACGTCATCGCCCACCACCCGAGATTAAAGGGTAAATCTCGCAAATGTTTTAGCGTGATGAGTATAGCGATTCCAAACCACCATACACCAAATCCAAGTAGAACAAGGGCTGCGAATACGCCGCCTTGAAGCAACACCTGTCCTAAATCAACCAAATTTACTACTGTCAAAATACGCGGGGCTTGCTCTCCCAAAAGTAACAGCGCTAAAGCCCCTGTCCCAATCGGTCCTAAGGCCAACCAACTGCTGATCGCCATATCCTTGCTTGGCAATTGATGTAAAGCTAGACGCAGCAACAAGATGCTTAAGATGGCAAATGCTGGAAATACTGAGATTCCCCAAAGCAGATAACTCCCCAGCAAAATATGGACAGCATGAGCCTGTGCAGGTAAATGCGCCAACAATAAACCGCCTGAACTGGCAGCCACCTCGCAAGCCACTATCGGCAATAACCATACTGCGGTCATGCCTTGCAGCGCATGTTGCTGACGACTAAACATCAGAAATGGAACACACCATGCAATCGCTATTGACATCAACACATCGACATACCATAAATATTCAGCCCATGTGATGATGCTCATGCCCAAAAACTCTGTGTATAGCGTGGTGCCAAATTTCAATGCGCCATTGATCAGGGTTGCCAGTGCCATGGGGATCGCCCCAAGAAATAAACTCATCACTGGATGCTGGAAAATCTGCTTGTGGGTACAATATCCATCGGCTGAGATACATCCCACTAAACAATATGAACAACACGATGCTGATCTGCCACAGCGCTGCTCCGAAGGACCACATCCACTGCGGCGCCACCGCTATAGATGGTAAAATGAGGGCCACCACACCTGTGCCCATCACCACCGTAAACTAGTTTGGGGTGAAATGACGAATCAAGTCTTGTTTATGCTGGAGTTGATAAAATGGCATTTTCATCGCATGATGCTCATCAAAATGGAATGTCTATAGTTTAAGCACACCATTAAATAAGAAAAATTGATTAATATTTATTTTTATAATTTATTTTATTGATATTGAATTCATCTCTGCATAAAAAAACTTGAGTAAAAACACAACAACAAGACGAACGCAGAAGATTATGGCAATATATAGCCCTCAAACATTTTCAACAATTGATTCGCCCATGAAGCTGCTCCGTCTGAATGCTTTAGCGCCCCACTTAGAACTCCCCAAAACTGCCGTGACCATTGGCAATTTTGATGGTGTACATTTGGGTCATCAAGCGATGGTCAGCCAGCTCAAAGACATAGCACAGCAACAAAACTTAAAAACAGCTGTGATGATTTTTGAGCCACAACCGCTTGAATTCTTTAAAGCTTATGATGCACCGCCTCGAATCAGTTCACTACGTGAAAAAGTCGAATATTTAACTGAACTGGGCGTCGACTATATTGTGGTGGCGAAATTTGACAATGCCTTTCGTAATCTCAGCGCCGAAGAATTTGCCGATATTTTAAAAAATAAACTCAATACACAAAGTTTAGTTTTGGGCGAAGATCATCACTTTGGCAAAAACCGCCAAGGCAATAGCGAATTTTTACGCCAATACGGCTTCCAAGTCACAGCCCTGCAAAATGTCGAAGTCGATGGTGAACGTGTCAGTTCAACACTGGTTCGTCAGACATTACAAGCAGGTGACCTTGCCCATGCCGCAAAACTTTTAGGTCGTCCTTATAGCATCACCGGTCGTGTGCAGTACGGCGATCAAATCGGTCGCACCATTAATTTTCCTACCATTAATGTGCGTTTAAACCGTCATAAACCTTGTTTAAATGGCATTTATGCAGTCGATGTCATTTGTGAAACCGAATCTTTAACAGATAAAGTAAAAAACGAAAATGCTGACAAATTAGGGGTTGCAGGTTATGCACCCTCTGCCCTGTTTGGTGCAGGGCATGTTGGTACGCGTCCCGCGATTAAACAGGAACATCCTGAATGGCGATTAGAAGTACATTTTCCTGATGTTTCTGCTAATCTGTATGGCCTGTTAATGCGGGTGACGTTCTTGAACTTTTTACATGGCGAAAAGGACTACCCTTCGCTTGAAGCACTGAAAGCCGGAATTGATGACGACGTCGAAAAGCTCCTTGAGTTTCGAGGTCAGCACCCTCATTTCCCCTTTTAAACCCCGATTATTTATTGTAAAACGCGTCAGTCAACGGGCTGATAAATTTGGAAGACAACTTGCATGAGCGATAAGCAAACTCCTGAAAATGCAGTGGATTATAAAGCCACGCTAAACCTCCCAGGTACTGAATTTGCGATGAAAGCAAATCTCGCAGTACGTGAAGCAAAATGGTTAGAAGAGTGGTATGCCGACAACATTTATCAGCAGATTCGTGCATCGCGTATTGGCAAGAAAAAATATGTGCTTCATGATGGCCCTCCATACGCAAATGGCCAAATTCACTTAGGCCATGCGGTAAACAAAGTCCTGAAAGACATCATCATTAAAAGCCGTGTAATGGACGGTTTTGACGCACCGTATGTACCAGGCTGGGACTGTCACGGTCTTCCAATCGAACTGAAAGTTGAAGAAAAAGTCGGTAAAGTCGGCGTGAAAGTAGATGCCTCAACTTTCCGTAAAGCCTGCCGTGAATATGCTTACACCCAAGTCGAATTACAAAAGAAAGACTTCGTGCGTATGGGCGTATTTGGTGATTGGGACAACCCATACCTCACCATGAACTTCAAACAAGAAGCCGACATCGTTCGTTCGCTCGGTGAAATTGCCAAAGCAGGCCATATTGAGCCGGGTCTTAAACCAGTCAACTGGTGTTTAGACTGTGGTTCTGCCTTAGCTGAAGCTGAAGTGGAATACGAAGACAAAAAATCAGATGCGATTGACGTTGGTTTTAGCGTTGTTGATTTAGCTGATTTATCTGCACGCCTAGGTGTTACAGTTAGCGATTCTACAGATATCGTGATCTGGACAACTACGCCTTGGACTATGCCTGCCAACCAAGCGGTTGCTCTACACGCTGAACTTGAATACCAATTGGTGAAAGCAACTGGCGAAGACAAAGCAGCGCAAAACTTCATCCTTGCAAAATCATTGGTTGAATCTGCAACTCAGCGTTATGGCTTTAATGCAGTTGAAGTGATTGCTGAGTTTGCTGGTGCAAAACTTGAAAACCTAGTACTACAACATCCGTTAATTGCTGAACGCCAAGTACCAGTAATCTTAGGTGAGCATGTAACTGATGGCAGTGGTACAGGTGCTGTACATACCGCGCCAGGCCATGGTGTGGACGACTATAAAGTTGGCCTACAATACAACCTGAAAGTCGACAATCCAGTCGGCGGCAACGGTGTATATTTACCGAGTGCGCCAATTTTTGCAGGCGAACACATCTACAAAGCCAATCCAAAAATCATTGCTGCTTTAACCGAAGCAGGCAAACTTTGGGCACATGTGGTGATCAAACATAGCTACCCACATTGCTGGCGCCATAAAACACCGATTATCTTCCGTGCAACACCGCAATGGTTTATCAGCATGGATGCAAAAGGTTTACGCCAAGGTGCATTGAACGCGATTGAAAATGACATCAGCTTCGTACCGGATTGGGGTAAAAACCGTATCCAATCGATGATTGAAGGTCGTCCAGACTGGTGTATCTCACGTCAACGTACATGGGGCGTGCCGATTCCATTCTTCGTGCATAAAGATACTAACGAACTTCACCCACGTACGCCTGAGCTGATCGAAGAAGTAGCGAAGCTGATTGAACAAGAAGGTATTGACGGTTGGTATAACCGTGATGCATCTGAGTTTATCGGTGCAGATGCAGAGCAGTACAATGCGGTTCGTGACACTCTAGACGTTTGGTTTGACTCTGGAACAACACACTTTGCAGTACTTCGTGAACGTGAAGAATTGCAAGACCCTGCTGACTTGTACCTTGAAGGTTCTGACCAACATCGTGGCTGGTTCCAATCTTCATTGTTAACATCTATGGCGATTAATAACCGCGCACCGTACAAAGGCTTATTGACTCACGGCTTCGTTGTGGACGAAAAAGGCCGCAAAATGTCGAAGTCGATCGGTAACGTGATCACTCCGCAAGACATCATTAAAGACATGGGTGCAGATGGCCTACGTTTCTGGATTGCGTCTGCAGACTACCGTTATGAAATGACTGCAGGTAAAGAAATCTTCAGCCGTGCATCAGATGGTTACCGCCGTATCCGTAATACGTTGCGTTTCTTGTTGGCTAACTTGAATGGCTTCAAACCATCGACTGATGCTTTGCCTGTCGATCAATTGATCGCACTGGATCAATACATCTTGCAACGTGCTGCGGAAGTACAAAAAACTATTCAACAAGCTTATGAAGATATGAACTTCCATATCGTGACTAGCGCATTGACCAACTTCTGTATTAATGACTTGGGTGGTTTTTACCTCGACATCATCAAAGACCGTCAGTACACCACCAAAGCAGACTCAGCAGCGCGTCATTCTGCACAAACGGCGTTGTATCACTTGGTTCAGGCCTTTGTCCGTTGGATGTCTCCTATCTTGAGCTTTACCGCACAAGAAGCTTGGCCGTTGATTCCAGAGCAATCTGAGAAATATGTATTTACTGCGGAGTGGTATGACATTCCTGTAGCCTCTACAGCGAATCTGGTGACTGAAGCTGAATGGCAAACCTTGATCACCGTCAAATCTGCAGTAAACAAGTTTATTGAAGCTGCACGTACTGCAAAAACTGTGGGTTCAAACTTGTCTGCCAAAGTTGAACTTTGGGCCAATGCTGAACTGAAAGCTGTTTTAGACAAATTCGGTGAAGAACTGCGTTTTGTCCTCATCACCTCTCAAGTGATTGTTAATGAATTTGACGCAGCACAAGGCGAAGCCTCTGACCTTGACGGTTTAAATGTCAAAGTCTCTGCTGCTGACGGTGAAAAATGTGCACGCTGCTGGCATGTACTGCCAGATGTGAATACACATCACGAACATCCAGGTCTTTGTTCTCGTTGTATTATTAACCTTCCTACAGGTCAAGGCGAAGAGAGAAAATATGCCTAATCCACAAGAAAAAAAGGGCTTCTTTCAATTCTACCCACACAATTTAGTGTGGGTGGGCTTATCCATTGTTGCCATTATTTTGGATCAATGGACCAAATGGATTGCAAGTACACATCTGAACTACGCAGATCCTGTACCTGTCATGCCCTTTTTAAATTGGACATTACTACATAACTATGGCGCTGCCTTTAGTTTCTTGTCCGATGCCGGTGGATGGCAACGTTATTTCTTTACTTCACTCGCAGGACTTGTGTCTGTCATTTTTGTATTTTGGCTCATGCGTATGCCAAAAAACGTGAAAGTCCTTCCGATTGCCATTGCCCTGATTTTAGGCGGCGCAATCGGTAACTTAATTGACCGCGTATCTTTAGGCTATGTGGTGGATTTCATTCACGTGTATTACAACAACAGCCACTTTCCTGCATTTAATATTGCAGACAGTGCCATTACTTTAGGCACGATTCTGCTTCTTATCGATACGTTTTTCTTAGAAAAACACCGAATTCAACGTGCGGAAGCGCAAAATGACTGATTTTATCAATCCTAACGAGGAAACTCGTATTGAAGAAGGTTCTAAAGTAGACCTTCACTTTTCTGTTGCTATTGAAAATGGCGTAGAAATTGACAATACCCGTAGCCGTGCTGAACCTGTCAGCCTTGTCATGGGTGATGGCAGCTTATTACCGGGTTTTGAGAAAGCTTTATTCGGTTTACGTGCAGGTGACCGCCGTACTGTGAGCCTTCCTCCTGAAGATGCTTTTGGTCCATGGAACCCGGAAAACGTACAAAAATTTGATACTGTCAAATTTGAGCAACGTCCTGTTGAAGGCCATATGATTGAGTTTGAAGATAAAGCCAAACAAAGTCTGTATGGGGTGATCAAAACTGTAGGTGAAGACATTACCGAAGTGGATTTCAACCACCCTCTAGCCGGTAAAAATATCACCTTTGAAGTTGAAATTTTCAAAGTGACCCCTGCCGGTCAACAAGGCGTAAAACTGATCTAAGTTTCAGCAAATGAAAAGCTCCTTCGGGAGCTTTTTTTATCACTATTTTTATAACTATCAATCGACTCGATACATTTTCTGTATATGCAACGGACCGAATTCATATTAATTTAATGCAAGACTTTAAAACAAGACGGGAAATATGATGAAACTGCATATTATTGTCGGCAGTGTCCGCGAAGGCCGTACGGCAATTAAAATTGCCAACTGGCTACTTTCAGAAATCGAAAGCTATGACTACAGTACCGTAGAAACTGAAATTGTCGATTTAAAAGAATGGGATCTGCCAATTTTTGCAGGCGCACATCCGCCATTAACAGGAATTTATGACCAACCCAAACAACAAGTATGGGCAGATAAAATCGCGCAAGGCGACGCATTTATTTTCATTAGCCCTGAATATAACCACGGTTATAGCCCTGCACTCAAAAATGCGTTGGATTACCTCGGTAAAGAATGGGGCGGAAAACCTGCAGCATACGTTAGCTATGGTGGCACCAATGGTTCACGTTCGATTGATCAAATTCGCCAAGTGGCAACCCAATTGGGCTTAATTGACAGTAATGCTGTGGTTGAAATTCGTGACATTTTCACGCGTAATCAAGCAGATAAATTCGAACCGAATGAATTTGATAGCAAAGCGGTTAAAGCGATTTTCAAAAAATTACTGCAATATGTGAGTGCTTAATTCTTGCCGTTCGCGTGATAAATGCCGCCTTTTGTAGGTTCAGGCTTACATTATTTTCGGCAGATGGCAGCTATACCCCATGCATCATCCACGATAAAGTTAAAACATACAGAGACAGGATGTCACTGAACATAAAACAACAATGATAAGACTAAGCAGGAAGCTTACGGTAGGACAGGAGTTATACCGCTAGAATGAATCTGAAAAAAGCCTCGACAGGATGTCGAGGCTTTTTTCATTTCAAATGCTACACAAGAATAGCTCTAACATGAGCCACAACCGAACTCAGGGCCATGGCTCAATGGGTCTCACCCAATTGGATACGATTACTTTTTAGAACTCTCCACAATTAAACGCGTCACCAGGTACAAACGCGGTACGATAGAATCTGTCAAAATATATTCAGCTTTATCTGAATGTAATCCATCACCTGACATGCCTAGTCCCTCAATGATCGCGGCTCTCGAACTAACCCCAGCAAAAGCGGCATCAGTACCACCACCCCAAGCGGTCGTTTCAACTTTCATCGGCAGCTTTAATTCGTTTGTGTAAATCTGCTGGGCTGTCGCGGCCAATTTTTTGGCTTGTGGACTGGCTTCTAAAGGTGGTCGACGGACTTCAAATTTGACCTCGACCTGACTTTCCGCCAATTTTTTGGTTTTGACTTTTTGCTTCAAGGTTTTTTCCAACTCAGCAAAATCTTGTGGTTTTAAGGAACGAGCATCTGCCTGCGCTGTCGCATGGTCAGGAATCACATTTCGGGTTTTTCCAGCCGTCGCAACAGTCCAATTCAACTTTAAACCCGTTTTCGGATTGGATAGATTTTCTAATTGTTGAATCTGAAAAGCCAGTTCTGTCAAGGCATTGACCCCTGCTTCAGGTTTTACCCCCGCATGCGAACCCCGCCCTTTAATATCTAAATAAGCCGCACCAATCCCACTAGTGGCTAACATCAAACTTCCCTCTAAACCACCGGTTTCAAAGGAGAGGACAACGTCCTGATTTTGAGCTGTATCCATAATCAATTGGCGCGAGCCGGGTGAACTGATTTCTTCATCTGAATTAATTAACACCGTAATGGTGCCGTAATCTTGGTACTTCAGCTGTTTCAGCATATCCAAGACATGAATCACTGCAGCAACACCTTGCTTGTCGTCCAAAATACCTAAACCATAGGCTTTATTACCATCTATACGAAACGGTTGACCTTGTAATTGGCCCTTTTGATACACCGTATCATTATGTGCCAACAACATAATGTTCGTTTTACCTTTGCCTTTCAGTACCGCCTTGACAATCGGCCCTGTCTGATCTGGCGCACCATCGAGTTTCATGATGTCTTTGGGCTGAATCACGTTCACCTCAGCCCCTGTGGCTTTTAATTGCTCTGCAACCACCTTGGCAATCTGATTCAATCCCTCAATATCTTTACTGCCAGATTCAATATTGACCAAGGTTTTCAAGGTTTCTAAATAACTTTGCTTTTGACTTTCCGCAATTTTCTTAATCTCTTGTGGAGATGCTGCCCAACTTGCTGAAGCACTAAGCGCAATGACGCAGCCTAATGCGAGCTGAAGTTTTGATGTCGTCCGTTGTTGTGTAAGTGTTCTTTGCATCGATCTTATTCCCTGTATATTTTTCATTATGAATTTTTAATGTCTGATAAATTAGTTCACCATTCAACCAATTAATCGCAAAAATATGTAACACCGCTGATGAAGATTTTAATCACATCAAAACCAGCTTCCTGCTGTTTTAAAAGCGGTTTAGATCAATATGGATACATAGATCTAACGATCGAGAGCCTTAATGCTGTGCAATACATTGACGCGACGGACAGAATGATAATTTAGGTGTTGTACGTTTTGGCTTACATTAGATGCGGATAATAGACACTATTCACGTTATTGGATTACTTTTATATTAAGGTCATACAGCGACAGGATGTCACTGAACATAAAACAACAATGATAAGACAATGAGCAGGAAGCTTAACGGTAGGACAGGAGTTATACCGCTAGAATGAATCCGAAAAAGCCCCGACAGGATGTCGGGGCTTTTTTCGTTTAGGCGATGTGAAAGCAACATTCCATGTATTTGCACAGACTAAACATCGACCTGAAAACCTAAATCGACATCACAGGCGGCTTGACCACCTCGTATCCCCCAATTTTCTAGAGGGCTTTCGCGTAATGTAATGATGATATGGTCGGCCGGAATGCCAAATTCCACCAAATTCTGCACCAGTAATTGATATAACTTACGCTTAGTTGCTACGGTTCGTCCCGCAAAACAATCAATGGTGATATGCGTAAAGCGCTCAGGCTGCGTCAAATGATCAAACACCTGAAACCGATGTGGCGCATGCACTTGCAAACGTATATTGCGGTCATATCGAGGCAACTGAAAACTCTGTTGTAAGGCGTCAAAAACGGCATTTATCAGCTGTTGTTCTTGTTCAATGCTGTATTGCATCCGTATATCGATTTGTGTTGCAGGCATGCGCGAAACTCATTGTTGTTATTTAAATCACTACACTAGCAGGATTTAGCGGCGTTCTGCTGTAGGCATTTACCTACAGCACTTGCAGTATTTACGCCTGTAGCCTCAACAGCAAAGCGCCTATAGTAGGAACATACAAAGACAGGATGTCTTGCAATAAAAATAAATAATGCACATGCAGCAGGAACGCTGATCGGTATGACAGGAGTCATATCTTTAGAATGAATCTAAAAAGCCCTCGATAGGATGTCGAGGGTTTTTTTCATGTCGTCATTCATTCAGCGATTGCACTCTATTCGTCGAAAAATCGCAATTTATCAACAATACTTACATCGCAACAGTAAAACTGTACTTATAATCGGCAGAGAATTTAGACAGAATAACGGCTGCGAGTTCAGCAACTCGAACTGTCAGCGCTTAGGGATTAGGCGACAACAATAAAAATTGAATTAAAAAATTAGAGAATGACCTATGCAATTGCAACAGCAACAACTGAATAGTTTTACCCGCATTTTTCATGCCGCTCCAGAACACAATAGCCCGCAAGATCTTGCACAATATATTGGCGCGCATCGACAAGAGCTTTTACAACAAATCCATGAAAATGGCATCTTGCTGTTCCGTGGTTTTAACATCGAGCAACCCGAGCAATTTAACCAACTGATTGAACAATATTTTCAGTTTACGCCATGGAATGCATTTAACCCCAATATGCCCAGCTGGGTTGCATCTTGGATGCGAAAATACAGCGAGAAATTGCTCGGCGCTGGCGACTACCGTCGTTATATAGACCGCAACACAGTGCAATTGGGTCCAGTCGAAAACTCGGTACAAGGCCCGCATGTAGAAGGCGGCGTGCGCTCAGAACGCTCGCGTTATATCGCCTTATTTTGTCAGGAACCTTCGACGTATTTAGCAGAAACAGGATTTAATAACTTAGAGCAAATTTGGGAGAATTTTCCGAAACATCTACAGGAAAAATATCTCGGCGCATGGAACCATTTTTCTTATGTCTCGGCGCGCGAGGTGGGACTGTTTGACCGGTTATTGCTGAAAAAGAGCCCGTTTAGTTTAGAGATTCGACAAGATAAAAAAGCCAAACTGACCTTACAGCGTTCGCCACTGGTGATTCATCACCCCGATACAAAAAAGCATGTCATTCAGCCGTGGGCTTTTGCCAATAATACCAATCCATTTGCCCATCAGGCCGCGAAAAATTGCTTTGAAAATCGAGGGGAGATTGAAATCGATTCGACGGCGGACGGCATGCAACTAACTTGGGAAATTTACACACCAGAAGGTCAACAAATTGAATGGAGCGATACGGAAAAGCAGCAATTTTTTGATGCGATGTATAAAGATGCGCTGCTTTTACAATGGCATAAAGGCGATGTTGCGATTGTCGATAATATTAAAATTGCGCATTGGCGGATGAATGGAGAGCAAGGAAATCGTAAACTGATTCAAATTCAAGCCAATGCATTTAATGCCGATGAACACTATGCGGCTTAGCTAACAGATTTAAAATTCGTGCAGGCCTGTATGTGAGAAGCCCCGTAGGGGCTTTTTTTTATTTTTTGAATTTTTTGTTTATTTTTTAGTCGCTATTTTGGCTCAATTTTGAATAACCATGCTTTTTCACCGTCTTCAATCCCCCAAATGGCACCATCTTTGGCTTCAATCAAGCCACGGATCCGCTGTTTCATGTCGATGCGCTGGATTTCTGTTGCCGGTTGATGTGTTGTATCCACAATCAGGATTGCTTGAGACGACAAACCACCAATCAGCGCTTTATTTTTCCACAAGGGGAACTTTTGCCCTTGGTAAAACATCAAACTCGACGGTGAAATCACCGGTGTCCAGCTAATGGCAGGCGCTTCAAATTCAGGTCGCGTATGATGATCAGGAATCGGCTGATCATCATAATGATCGCCATTCGACACATGCGGATAGCCATAGTTTTTCCCACGCTGCACAAGATTTAACTCATCGCCGCCTTTCGGTCCCATTTCGGCCACCCAAAGCTGCTGTTTTGCATCAAATGCCATGCCTAAAGGGTTACGGTGCCCGAAGCTCCACACTTGCTTGGCAACTTCGCCTTGGGTCTGAAATGGATTATCTACAGCAGGTGTTCCATCACTATTTAAGCGCAGTACTTTACCCAAATTTGACTGCAGATCTTGTGCAGGATCAAACTTCTGACGTTCGCCCGAACTCACCCATAATTTTCCATCTGTACCAAACTGCATTCGGTGTGAATAATGGCCTTGACCTTCTACTTTTGGAATTTGCCTCCAAATGATTTTTCGCTGTTTTAAACTTGGCACAGCTTCATTGAGGTTTAATGTGGCTTTTTCGATGACAGCGCCATAACCGCCCTGTCCTGCTTCTGTATAGCTCAGATATATATGATGATTTTTTTCAAATTGTGGATCAAGTGCAATATCACCTAATCCACCTTGTCCGCCATAGGCAACTTTGGGAAGGTTTTTCACCTGTATTTTCTGCTGATTTTGCGGGTTAAAGATGATCAGTTGACCTTTTCTTTCAGTTAGCAATAAGCGTCCATCTGGGAGTTGTTGAAACGCCCAAGGTTCATTAAATTGAGCGATTTTTTGTATTTTAAAGCGTTGTTCTTGCTGGATTTGTGCCGATTTTTGAGCTTGGCTTGGTGTTTGATCTTGTGCTGTAGTTGTGGTGTTTTCCGCATGGCATGCGGCTGTCATCAAGATACCGACGATGAGGCTAGGCGTTCGAAAATATTGTATACATTGTTTCATTTATTGTTCCCTTCCCTTTTATAATCATTTGATTCTAATCAATTAATCAGATGATTTTTCTTTGGAAAGGTAACAGAATAATTTTGTACGTTTTGGCTTACATGGCATGCAGAAAATTGCTGCTATTCAATTTATTCAAACAGGCCTAATCTACAGTTATCAGGAAACAGGAAGTTTCCGAAACATAAAACAATAACAATAAGTTTCTGCATCAGGACGTGAGATATGACATGGAGTTGTATCTAAAATACGAAATACGAAGAAAACCCCAACAGGATGTTGGGGTTTTCTTTTTCTAGCTGATTTTTAAAAGTTCGCTCTAATCTAGAACTTTCGCATAACATCTCTGTCAAAACTTCTTACAGTTTCCTGCGAAATTATTACATACCCAAATCCGTCAGCTTGTTAGCGTGGTAGACAATCCTCATTGCAAGGAGTCAATCATGACTTTAAAAGCTTTAGTGATAACGTCAAATGTCGGTGTTGAACATGATGAGCTGATTCAACCATTAAATTATTTAAATGAAAAGGGAATTGAAGCCATTCATGCCGCTATTAAACATGCGGTTGTCCAAACAGTAAAAGCCGACAAAAAGGTCGAAGCTGAAGTTCAACCCAATGCCCAATTGAGCAACGTAAATGCTGAAGACTATGATGTGTTAGTAATTCCAGGCGGAACTGTCAATGCAGATCATCTACGGATCGATGAAGATGCACTGCGACTTATTCAAAACTTTGCTAACCATCAAAAACCTATTGCTGCAATTTGTCATGGTCCTTGGGCGCTCATTAATGCTGAACGAATTCGTGATAAAACTCTGACGTCTTATAAAAGTATTCGTTTGGATTTGGAAAATGCGGGTGCACATTGGGTTGATGAGCAGGTGCACCGCTGTAATACGGGTGGTTGGGTGCTTATTACTTCTCGTTGTCCAGATGACTTGCCTGCGTTTAATCAAGAGATTCAGCAGGAGCTTGAGCAACAGCAACAGCAACAGCAACAGCAACAGCAACAATAATACTAAAATGAAAATACCCGCATATTGCATGCGGGTATTTTATAATGTTGATTCATAAAATATATGGCTTACAAATTTTTTAAATAAGCTACCACATCATCATTGCCTGCCATTTCTGCAAGCTCTAATGCTGTGTATTGGGTCTTATGCTGTACATTTGCACCTTTCTCTACCAACAGCTTCACTACGTCTAAATAGCCGTTTTCCGATGCTGCCTGCAATGCGCTATAGCCTTCTTCATCGGCAGTGTTTACGTCTGTGCCATTCGCCAAAGATTTTTCGACTTCTGCAAGTTCACCTAAAGATGCCCAGTACACTAGCTCAGGCAGATGCAGTTCTTCATCGTCTTCAGGGATTGGGGAGATAGAATTAAATTGCATGATCATAATACCTATTTGTAATTTCTATAAATATCGCTTGTCAATTAATGACCATGGCAGAATTGGTCATATAAATCAGTTTATTTAACGAATTTTATCAAATCTATTTAAAGCGTAATTCACAGTTTCCTTTGAATTTAATAAATATTTTCCATTTTTATCGCGTTCAATACGAATGGATAATTTAGCCGCTTGTGTAATAGTTCCAGATTCCAGTAATCGACTGATATCACTATTTGGAAGAATAATATAATTATTTACATAAGATGGACCATTACATGATCGTAATACAAAAATATAGAAAGTAGATGATGCATCCTTTGAATCATAAGATCTCTGATTTATCGTGAATCTATACTGATTATTTGATTCAGATATATTGGCTGTTTTAACCTGTATATGAAAGTATTTATTATCTTTTGCTGCGACAAGATCAATACCATCATCAACAGCCATATATGATGTATTAAATCCAAAAAATAATAATTCAGCCATCACTGCAAATTCACCAGCCTTGCCCGTATACAGTGCATTAACTGTAGGTGGCGGTGGAACAATATCAGGTACAACTTTTTTGATTTTTAATCTGTAAATTCCCCGTCTTGGAGCACCTTTAGAATTTTTTGGTTTTGTGAACTCTGATTTTGTTTTATATTTGTCAATATCCTTTGAAAGTATCGAAGAGATTTTCTTAGATAAAACATCTAAATGCTGCTGAGTATGAGGATATTTCGCTACGATTGCTTCTGCTATTTGATCAACATGCATTTCTTTTCGCGATTCCTTCATTACTTCTTTAATTTGCTCAATAAACTCCATCTCTCCCCCCATAAAATAGTCATAGTTAAGTTTTTATATCTTTTTTAAAAACTTATAAATATAGAATAGATCTCTTTCATAAATCAAAAAACGATCTTCTTTTTGGTTAATATTTGCACTCCGGATTTCTTAGCATTCGTGCATAATCTGCGGATGAAATACATCGATTCAAACAAGCTTTCTGATCCTCA
>NZ_VPDC01000050.1:0-4496 GCF_013417875.1 Acinetobacter sp. YH12219 | reverse complement strand
GGATCAGAAAGCTTGTTTGAATCGATGTATTTCATCCGCAGATTATGCACGAATGCTAAGAAATCCGGAGTGCAAATATTAACCAAAAAGAAGATCGTTTTTTGATTTATGAAAGAGATCTAATATAAAAAACAAAATATGTCATGGTGGTTAAAAATTATTTATATTTTTAAGCGCCTAGAAGAGGAAAAACAAATTGGTTTAATTGAGTTAGAGTTAATTAAACAGAAAGCGCTATTAGATTCTGAACTGAAAGTATTGAAGCAAAAAATCGAAAAAGAATATGCATTGAAACAATCGCATCTTGCAACGATACAAGATGAATATGAGTTAACCAAAAAACCAATCAACTCTATTACTTTACAATTAGAAAATGAAAAGAAAGTAGTTGAACAGCAGTTACAGCAATTTGAAAAAATGTTGGAGAAGCTAAGAGAGTTTGAAGATGGCCAAATTATGGGGGATGGCCGTAGTGACTTCACTCGAGAGAGTAAAGAGTTTTTATTTGATATTAATGGCACACAGGTCAAATTAATCGATGTGCCAGGAATTGAGGGTGATGAAAAACTAGTTGAGAACGAAATTTCTAAAGTCGTTAAAAAAGCACATGCTGTTTTCTATGTCACAAGTAAAGATGCAGCTCCAAATGAAGGCACACTTCAAAAAATAAAAACGCACCTAGCAGATCAGACAGAAGTTTGGACTGTTTACAATAAACCAGTTACATCGCCTAGATCATTAAAAAATGGACTGATCAGTAATGATGATGAAAGAGGTGCCTTAAATGATCTGAATAAACAGATGGAATCAGCATTAGATAAACATTATAAGAATTATACTGTGGTGGCTGGACTTGCTGCATTTTATGCAGTAGCCAATTGCTTGGTGCCATTTGGTGAAAAATATCGTAATCAGATCAAGTTTTTAAATAATTCTGATCGAGATGAATTAAAGGAAAAGTCAGGACTGAGCGCATTTCAAAACCACTTAACTCAAACAGTCATTGGAGACGTACCTTATAAAATTAAGGCGAGTAACTTCAATAAAGCGAATTATGTTCTAAAACAAACAGTAGAGAAGTTAAATAATATTCATAATGGCTTTAGTGATCTAAAGCTGAATATTGATAAGCAAGTGGCTGTCACTAAGCAAGAAATTGATAGTGAATATTTGGACCTAGTGCAAAGCCTTAAAACGAGGATTGAAAAAATCATTCAAGATTTTGAGCGTAAGACTCGTCAAGAAGTCTATAAACGGATTGAAAGTGATATTAGTAATGATGAGTTTAAAGGTATTCTGAAGCGACAGATTGATAACAATCTTGAATTAGTGAGTAAAGATCTAATTGCTGGTTTTAAAACAGAAACTTCGCAGTTTGATGAAAATTTAAAGGAAAAATTACAGAAACTTTCTTCACGGTTAGCCAGTATTCAAAATAACTTTAAAGCTGATGATGTGACAGGATTGAATAATAATGTTTCATTGAAATTTGATATCAATAATGGCATCAACAAAATGGGACTACTTGGTGTTGGTATTGGTGTAGGTGCTGCAATGTGGTGGAATCCAGTCGGCTGGGTTGCAATATCATTAACGGCTGCGGGTTTGTTATTTAGTTTTGCAAAAGCAATTTGGAGCTTTTTTGATTCAGACTTTAAAAAATCTGAGCAAAAGAAAAGTGTTGATAAAAATTTATCAAATATTGTGAAAGAGCTTAAAAAAGTTGCTAGGGAGAATGTGAGCGATGTTGAAGAAAAAATTGAGCCATCAATATCAGATTTGAAGAAAAAGTTGAATGAGCCAAGTGATCAAATCACAGGGCTTGTAGAAGATATGTATCAATCAATCAATATGTTTAAAACGTTATCAAATAATATTAGCAGTGCTTATGAGGTCAAATAAATGTCTGAAACTTTAAAAAATCATCAGGATAATCAGGCTAAAATTATCAACTTATTGAGTAAATTAGAAGGTTTTATTACACAAGGTCAAGAGTTTGGTTTAGATGTATCAACAGATATTAAAGCTAAGTTAAAGAACTCATTGAATACTTTGCAAGGAGATAAACTTAAAATTGCACTTATAGGTGGATTCTCTGAAGGAAAGACCTCAATTGCTGCTGCATGGTTAGGTAAAATTGACCCAGCAACCATGAATATTAGTGCTTCTGAATCATCAAATGCAGTTAAAATTTATGACATTGATGAAGAGTATCAACTCATTGATACACCAGGATTATATGGTTATAAAGAGCAAGTGAACACCGATGCCCAAGAGATTGAAAAATATAAAGACATCACAAAAAAATATGTAAGTGAAGCACATATTGTTCTTTATGTCATGAACTCTAAAAATCCGATCAAAGAAAGTCATATTGAAGATTTAAAATGGTTGTTTAAAGATCTGAACTTACTTCCACGAACAGTATTTGTTCTTAGCCGTTTTGATGAAGTTGCAGATGTAGAGGATGAATTAGACTACCAAGATAAATTTAAAATTAAAGAGCAAAATGTTAAAGAAAGATTAAGTTCGATCTTATCTCTTTCTATGCAGGAAACCCATAACTTAAAAATAGTGGCAGTTTCAGCAAATCCATTTGATGAAGGTGTTAATTATTGGATGGAAAATCGAGATGAGTTTGAACAATTGTCTCATATCAAATTGTTGCAAAATGCAACTAGTGAAATTGTGAAAAAAAGTGGTGGTTATACTGGTTTAATTGAAGAAACGAGAAAGTCCATTATTAGTGATATTTTGATTAAGAAAATACCTGAAATTGAAGAACAACAATCCCTGCTATCAAAGGAAATGGAAAAACTTAATCAAGTTTATGAAATTGAAACTGGTGCACTGAATGTAATTTCCAAAAAAATTGCCAATGCAAAAACAAATTTAAGATCTAGTTTTAATGGATATTTCCAAGACTTAGTAATGCAGGTCCAAGGTACGAGTCTAGAAACAATTGGTGAATTCGTAGTGAGGGAAGTTGGTGATAAGGGATCAATTATCTCAAGTAAGATTAATGAATATTTTCAAAATGAAACCAATCAAATCAATATTGCATTAAATACACAAGCAGTTAATTTTAACGCAGAAATTGATAATATTGACACCGCTGTTGGGTCATTGACTAAAAAAGGTCTCAATCATTTAGCGAAGAATATTAAGTTGGATAATACAACTATTTTAGCTGCAAGAGATGGCTTAGTTGCGGGTGGGCAATTTATTGGGCTTAATTTAAAAGAAGCTTTAAAGTTCCAACCGTGGGGAGCTGTTAACCTGGCGAGCAACATTAACACAGCATTACCACTTATTGGTATTGCGGTAGAAGCTTGGGATACTTGGAATCAGGCGAAGAAACAAGAAGAGTTTCAGTTGGCAAGAAAGAGTTTAGTAGCGAATTTACAAAACCAGCAAAGAGAGATTTTAGAGTTAATTGATAAAGATGAATTTATTTTAAAATTTTTCCCTATTTACAAAGAACTCAAAGATAAAATTGAAGAGATAAAATTGATGCATATGGATCATGAATCAATGACTAAGTCTTTTGCCTCTTGGAGAAAAGAGGGGATGATTATTGAAGGTGAATTTAGAAGCATATCATAGATTTTATCTTTGCTAATTACCTTAAAAATAATGCTGTTTTATTTGAGAATCTCCTTTTAATTTAAAGGAGATTCTACTGATTTTATGTTGAGGCTATATTGAAGAATTTTTTTTTAAATCATTTAGTTTATACATCGAGTAATCTAAAAAAGATTCTAATACTGCTTGTTATTAATATTTTGGGAATAAGTACAATACTTGGTATTCCAGTAGTAGTTATTTTTGATTTAGCATTTATTTACTATAATTTGAATAGGATTTTCAAAAATCAAGGAGGGATTGGATTTTTATTGAAAATAAATGATATTTTATGGTTGTTTTTGTTATTAGCAATAGTTTTTTTATTATGCGAGCAATTGTTTAATAAGTGATAATGTTTAAGTATTTTGTATAAGTAATAAATTATTGGTTTTAAGAATATTTTATTATAAGAGGTTAGTCATTGCTTTAGTTTAATTTAGCTGAAGAACTTCAGAATGTTTCTAGAGCATGTAAAATGATGGGTGTCTCTAGAGATACTTTAGTGTCTGAATGATATTTATTTCATTGTTCTGTAGGGTAATACCCCCTAAAAATAATTGAAGTTTCAAGTAGAGGCCTAGTAGATATACTTAAATCCCCAATACAACTTGATATGGTTTAAATCCATCAAGCACAGCCTCAGAAACTAATTGGATAAATGCTTCAGTTTTACCATAAGCCATCCATTGATCTAAAGCTTCATAGTAAGCCAAACGATTTTCTACTGTAATCACACAAGGCGGATATCCAGCTTTAAGTAATTCGAGATTCATCAATAAGCGTGATGTACGACCATTCCCATCAATAAATGGATGAATGCCTACAAAGTCTGCATGTACTTTAGCTGCACGTTCAATAGGATGTAGCTT
>NZ_VPDC01000049.1:0-3240 GCF_013417875.1 Acinetobacter sp. YH12219 | reverse complement strand
AACGACTGTTTGGGGTTGTATAGTCAAGTAATTAAGTGCATGTGGTGGATGCCTTGGCAGTCAGAGGCGATGAAAGACGTAATAGCCTGCGATAAGCTCCGGGGAGGCGGCAAATATCCTGTGATCCGGAGATTTCTGAATGGGGAAACCCACCCGCTATAAGGCGGGTATCATAAACTGAATACATAGGTTTATGAGGCGAACGAGGGGAAGTGAAACATCTCAGTACCCTTAGGAAAAGAAATCAATTGAGATTCCCTCAGTAGCGGCGAGCGAACGGGGAAAAGCCCATTAAGTTATCTAAGCTTTAGTGGAACGCTCTGGGAAGTGCGACCATAGTAGGTGATAGTCCTGTACGCGAAAGGGCTTAGATAATGATGTCGAGTAGGGCGAGGCACGTGAAACCTTGTCTGAATATGGGGGGACCATCCTCCAAGGCTAAATACTCCTGACTGACCGATAGTGAACCAGTACCGTGAGGGAAAGGCGAAAAGAACCCCTGTGAGGGGAGTGAAATAGATCCTGAAACCGCATGCATACAAGCAGTGGGAGCCAACTTGTTTGGTGACTGCGTACCTTTTGTATAATGGGTCAGCGACTTACATTCAGTAGCAAGGTTAACCGATTAGGGGAGCCGTAGAGAAATCGAGTCTTAATAGGGCGTTTAGTTGCTGGGTGTAGACCCGAAACCGGGTGATCTATCCATGAGCAGGTTGAAGGTTGGGTAACACTAACTGGAGGACCGAACCCACTGTCGTTGAAAAGCCAGGGGATGACTTGTGGATAGGGGTGAAAGGCTAATCAAACTCGGTGATAGCTGGTTCTCCCCGAAAGCTATTTAGGTAGCGCCTCGGACGAATACCATTGGGGGTAGAGCACTGTTTCGGCTAGGGGGTCATCCCGACTTACCAAACCGATGCAAACTCCGAATACCAATGAGTACTATCCGGGAGACAGACTGCGGGTGCTAACGTCCGTAGTCAAGAGGAAAACAATCCAGACCGCCAGCTAAGGCCCCTAAATTATAGTTAAGTGGGAAACGATGTGGGAAGGCATAGACAGCTAGGAGGTTGGCTTAGAAGCAGCCACCCTTTAAAGAAAGCGTAATAGCTCACTAGTCGAGTCGGCCTGCGCGGAAGATGTAACGGGGCTAAAACTATATGCCGAAGCTGCGGATTTACACATTAGTGTAAGTGGTAGGGGAGCGTTCTGTAAGCCGATGAAGGTGGATTGAGAAGTCTGCTGGAGGTATCAGAAGTGCGAATGCTGACGTGAGTAACGACAAAACGGGTGAAAAACCCGTTCGCTGAAAGACCAAGGGTTCCAGTCCAACGTTAATCGGGGCTGGGTGAGTCGACCCCTAAGGCGAGGCCGAGAGGCGTAGTCGATGGGAAATTGGTTAATATTCCAATACTTCAGTGTAATGCGATGAGAGGACGGAGAAGGTTAAGTCAGCCTGGCGTTGGTTGTCCAGGTGAAAGGAAGTAGGCATGTATCTTAGGCAAATCCGGGGTACTCTATGCTGAGATCTGACAGCAAGCTGTACTTGTACAGTGAAGTGGCTGATACCATACTTCCAGGAAAAGTCTCTAAGCTTCAGTTACACTGGAATCGTACCCGAAACCGACACAGGTGGTCAGGTCGAGTAGACCAAAGCGCTTGAGAGAACTCTGCTGAAGGAACTAGGCAAAATGGTACCGTAACTTCGGGAGAAGGTACGCTGCTTTTGGTGATGGAACTTGCTTCCTGAGCTGAGAGCAGCCACAGAAACCAGGCCCCTGCAACTGTTTATTAAAAACATAGCACTCTGCAAACACGAAAGTGGACGTATAGGGTGTGATGCCTGCCCGGTGCTGGAAGGTTAATTGATGGGGTTAGCGTAAGCGAAGCTCTTGATCGAAGCCCCAGTAAACGGCGGCCGTAACTATAACGGTCCTAAGGTAGCGAAATTCCTTGTCGGGTAAGTTCCGACCTGCACGAATGGCATAATGATGGGGGCGCTGTCTCCAGCAGAGGCTCAGTGAAATCGAAATCGCCGTGAAGATGCGGTGTACCCGCGGCTAGACGGAAAGACCCCGTGAACCTTTACTGCAGCTTGACATTGAACTTTGATCTTACTTGTGTAGGATAGGTGGGAGGCTTTGAAACCGAGACGCTAGTTTCGGTGGAGCCAATCTTGAAATACCACCCTGGTAATATTGAGGTTCTAACTCTGTCCCGTTATCCGGGACGAGGACCATGTCTGGTGGGTAGTTTGACTGGGGCGGTCTCCTCCTAAAGAGTAACGGAGGAGTACGAAGGTGCGCTCAGCGTGGTCGGAAATCACGCGTAGAGTATAAAGGCAAAAGCGCGCTTAACTGCGAGACCCACAAGTCGAGCAGGTACGAAAGTAGGTCTTAGTGATCCGGTGGTTCTGTATGGAAGGGCCATCGCTCAACGGATAAAAGGTACTCTGGGGATAACAGGCTGATACCGCCCAAGAGTTCATATCGACGGCGGTGTTTGGCACCTCGATGTCGGCTCATCTCATCCTGGGGCTGAAGCAGGTCCCAAGGGTATGGCTGTTCGCCATTTAAAGAGGTACGCGAGCTGGGTTTAGAACGTCGTGAGACAGTTCGGTCCCTATCTACCGTGGGCGCTGGAAATTTGAGAGGATCTGCTCCTAGTACGAGAGGACCAGAGTGGACGAACCTCTGGTGTACCGGTTGTGACGCCAGTCGCATCGCCGGGTAGCTATGTTCGGAAGGGATAACCGCTGAAAGCATCTAAGCGGGAAGCCTACCTCAAGATAAGATTTCCCTTGGACTTTATGTCCACTAAAGAGCCGTTGAAGACTACGACGTTGATAGGTTGGATGTGGAAGTGCGGTGACGCATGAAGCTGACCAATACTAATTGCTCGTGAGGCTTGACTATACAACACCCAAACAGTTGTTGTATCAAGCATCAATTGATTCGATATTAAGCAAAATAACTTGATTTAGTTAACGCTTAAGAACAAAATACGAAACTCAGATATGATCTGTTAATAACTCATTTGGTAGAAAACTTAGCACGAAGAGCACTGCTCTGAGATTAGACTAAGCAAGTATCCATAACAGTTGTGCTGGCGACAATAGCAAGAGTGAACCACCTGATCCCTTCCCGAACTCAGAAGTGAAACCTCTTAGCGCTGATGGTAGTGTGGGGTTACCCATGTGAGAGTAAGTCATCGCCAGCTCATTATTCGAAACACCCCCTG
>NZ_VPDC01000048.1:0-5145 GCF_013417875.1 Acinetobacter sp. YH12219 | reverse complement strand
GCAAGTAACTTGGACCAGTGTTGATCATTTAGCATTGTTCGAGGCATAGCGAGTGTAAAATTGGGTTTGGCGATTTAATTTTACTATCTCGCTATTTTTTTAATCAACAAATGTCAACAGACCCTAAGCATGTTAGTAACTTATGTATAACTTTGTTGAAGTAAGATTATATCTTACTCAATTAATAGACCTCTTTTATAAGTCATTTTTACGCAGTTCCAAATTATAGATTCCAGCAATTAAATAGAATCTCTATCCTAGTTTGTTACCCCGACAACGTTCAGCAATGGTTTTTAACGGGTTTCATAACCCAATACAGCTTAATCCTTTATTCTTCTTTCATGGATTTCCTAATTATTGAACAATGGATGTGTTGTTGCCCAATTTGGATATCACACCCAATCACAGAAAAAGAGTGCTTGCTAAAAACTGCAATAAACAACTCGTTTATTTACCACAAACTTGATAAGTTAAATTTTTATATTCAGAAATAGACATGATGAAAAATATATGGATTTTAGTTGCACTGACAGCACTTATGGCGGGTTGTAGTACAACACAACAAACTGAAACGACACCAGAAAAAATTGGTATGGCAAATCCAGCCAGCCAATATTGTGTCGAGCAAAAAGGTAAACTTGAAATTCGTGATGAAGCAAATGGTCAGGTCGGGTATTGCCATCTGCCAAACGGACAAGTGGTTGAAGAGTGGGTATTATTCCGTAGTAGCCAAACTGAATGTGTAGCTGATAAGGCTAAGACGCTGATTGGTCAAGCAAAATTGACTGAAGATCAGATCAAGGCGATTAGCCAAGCTCAAATTGTCCGTTTAGTAAAACCTGGGCAGCCAATAACAATGGATTATCGTGTAGAGCGCGTCACCGTCACCGTAAATCCAATCAATCAAAAGATTATTCAAGCAACTTGCGGTTAATTCAAACGCATAAAAAAGGCCCGAAAGGGCTTTTTTTTGTTTGTTCGGCTACGACTAATTTAAATGACAAATCCATTACGATCTTTTATATTGCCCCTCGTAAGGAGAAGTTCATGAAAAAGTTATTTGCTTTATCCGTTATGGTGGCTTTGGTCGGCTGTGCTGAAAAAAAACCATTAACCCCTGAAGAGCAGTGGCAGGGTTACTGCCGCAGTGTAGGTAATGCTGCACGTACGATTATGTTAGATCGTCAAAATGCAATTGAAAAAGACAAAGCAGTTGAGCATGCCAACAAAATTGAGGATGAAACCACCAAAGGATTTATCCTGAACATCATTGATGAAGTTTATGCCTTGCCGCAAGCTGAGATTAATACTGATGTTGAAAAAGCACGTGAAAAAATTCGTGCTGAGTTTACTGAAAAATGTATCGCAACACCGCATACTGAAATGCCAGATTATAAACCGTTCTAAGGAACGGTTTTTTATGCGAGAAAGCGCGTAAAGCAAAACCTAAAGGCTGTATTCATCAGTGAGTAGTTACAACTGGATAACTATCCGTTGTTTAGCCATATGATTGAGTTCATGCTTATTTTGCGAATGCATATTTATCTTCGGGTTACTTTTGAGTATAAGATGCTTAAAGACTTAAAATAGCCTAAGCATAGCGGAATACAAATTGTGACAACTTGCTAAATCATAAATATAGAAAAGCAAATCTTTTTAATGAATAATGAAATGGAGAATAAAAAACAGTAGAGGAGCAGAATATGGACGTTATAGGTTATATGCATCACTCAGATCTACTCCTAGAAGATGAACAAGGCGTAGCAATTATCGGTGGTGGGAACTACGTGCTCAGCATTGGAGATAAAGTCACATTACGCCAAAAAATAGATGAATTTTCTCAGCGTTATTTGGTCGATATCAGCTTTGCAAGTAATCAACATCAAACCACATGTCAGGACGAATGGTGCCTCAGATTTACAGGCGATCGAGCAGAACTTCAGCAATATATCACTGCAACCACTGTACACTAAGGTGGAATATCCAATACTGATAAAAACAGGCAACATTTAGTTGCCTTTTTTTGATGGTTAATTTTAGTCAAAAGTTAATATGCGCAAGAAAAGCGTGTTCTAAGTATTGATTTTGCTTAATGTATAAACGATATGAGGATCATTTATTTATAAAATAACGGGCATCACGAAGAAACACTTGTAGTGCATTAACTTTTAACTGGAATTTTAGTAAAATTTAGCAGTCCATATTATTTGCGTAGCTTTATTTAAAGCAGGAATGCGTAAATAATTTTTTAAAAAAGAGGAATAACACCGTGCTAGAAGCTTACCGCCAACACGTTGAAGAACGTGCCGCACTCGGAGTCCCACCGAAGCCACTTGACGATGCTCAAACAGCTGCATTAGTTGAATTATTAAAAAACCCACCAGCTGGCGAAGAAGCATTTTTAGTTGATTTACTAGAAAACCGTGTTCCAGCGGGTGTTGACCAAGCTGCATACGTTAAAGCTGCTTTCTTAGCTGCTTTGGCAAAAGGTGAAGCGACTTCTCCACTAGTAACTAAAGAACGTGCGGTTTACCTACTAGGTACTATGCTTGGTGGTTATAACGTTGCTCCTTTAGTTGCACTTCTTGATGATGCAGAGCTTGCTGAATTAGCTGCTGAAGCACTTAAGAAAACTCTTCTTGTATTTGATGCGTTCCACGACGTTGCTGATAAAGCAAAAGCGGGCAATGCAAATGCACAAGCAGTTATGCAATCTTGGGCTGACGCTGAATGGTTCACTAGCCGTAAAGATGTTCCTGAAGAAATCAAACTTACAGTTTTCAAAGTAACTGGCGAAACTAACACAGACGACTTGTCACCTGCACAAGACGCGTGGAGCCGTCCAGACATTCCGTTACACGCTAACGCAATGCTTAAAAACGTACGTGACGGTATCAACCCAGAAGTTCCTGGTGAAGTTGGTCCTCTTAACCAAATCAAAGACCTTATCGCGAAAGGCAACCAAGTTGCTTACGTAGGTGACGTTGTTGGTACTGGTTCTTCTCGTAAGTCAGCAACTAACTCTGTACTTTGGTTCTTCGGTGACGAAATTGCTCACATCCCGAACAAAAAAGACGGTGGTTACTGCTTAGGTTCTAAAATCGCTCCGATTTTCTTCAACACAATGGAAGATGCTGGTGCATTGCCAGTAGAAATCGATGTTCAAAACATGAACATGGGCGACGAAATCACGCTTAAAATCGACCACGCTGCTGCTAAAGTTACTGCGTTCAAAGACGGCGCTCAAATCGCTGAATCTGAACTTAAAACTCCAGTTCTTCTAGACGAAGTACGTGCTGGTGGCCGTATCAACCTTATCGTTGGACGTGGTTTAACAACTAAAGCTCGTGAAGCTCTTGGTCTTGCACCTTCAACTTTATTCCGTACTCCAGTTCAACCTGCAGCTACTGGTAAAGGCTTCACTCAAGCTCAAAAAATGGTTGGTCGCGCTTGTGGTCTTCCTGAAGGTCAAGGTGTACTTCCAGGTACTTACTGTGAACCTAAGATGACTACTGTTGGTTCTCAAGATACAACAGGTCCAATGACTCGTGACGAACTTAAAGATCTTGCTTGCCTAGGCTTCTCTGCTGACCTAGTTATGCAATCTTTCTGTCATACAGCTGCGTATCCAAAACCAGTTGACGTTCAAATGCAGCACACGCTTCCTGATTTCATTATGAACCGTGGTGGTGTTTCTCTACGTCCAGGTGATGGTATTATCCACTCTTGGTTAAACCGTATGCTTCTTCCAGATACAGTTGGTACTGGTGGTGACTCGCATACTCGTTTCCCAATCGGTATTTCATTCCCAGCGGGTTCTGGTCTTGTAGCGTTTGCTGCTGCAACTGGCGTTATGCCACTAGACATGCCTGAGTCTGTTCTTGTTAAGTTCAAAGGTAAAATGCAACCTGGTATCACTCTACGTGACCTAGTACATGCGATTCCTTACGTTGCGATCCAAGAAGGCGACTTAACTGTAGAGAAAAAAGGTAAGAAGAACATCTTCTCTGGCCGTATCCTTGAGATCGACCTTACAGAAATGGAAACTGACCTTACTGTTGAGCAAGCGTTCGAACTTTCTGACGCTTCTGCTGAACGTTCAGCTGCTGGTTGTTCTATCACGCTTTCTGAAGAGAAAGTTGCTGAATACCTTAAATCAAACATTACTATGTTGAAATGGATGATTTCTGAAGGTTATGGCGATGCTCGTACTATGGCGCGCCGTGTAGAAAACATGGAGAAATGGTTAGCGAACCCAAGCCTAATCAAAGCAGATCCAGATGCTGAATACACTAAAGTGTATGAAATTGACCTTTCTACAATTACTGAACCAGTTCTTTGCTGCCCGAACGACCCAGATGACGCTAAATTGCTTTCTGACGTTGCTGGTACAAAAATTGACGAAGTATTCGTTGGTTCATGTATGACTAACATTGGTCACTTCCGTGCGGCTGGTAAACTTCTAGACAAAGTTCCTGGTGGTTCTTTATCTACTCGTCTATGGTTGGCTCCTCCAACTCGTATGGACGAACGTCAATTGATGGAAGAAGGTTTCTACAACATCTATGGTAAAGCTGGCGCTCGTACAGAAATGCCAGGTTGTTCATTATGTATGGGTAACCAAGCACGTGTAGCTCCGAACACTACTTGTGTATCGACTTCTACTCGTAACTTCCCGAACCGTCTAGGTCAAGGTGCGAACGTTTACTTAGCTTCTGCTGAGCTTGCTTCTGTTGCTGCTGTACTTGGTAAATTACCAACTCCAGCTGAGTACCAAGAATACGCAGCTCAAATTGATAGCATGTCTGCTGACATCTACCAATACTTAAGCTTCGACAAAATGAGCGACTATACTGACGCTTCTAAAGATGTTGATACTAAGAAAATTGCTGCTGCTCAATTGTCTTAATTGATTAAGTAGTTGAAAATAAGGGCTGATTTATCAGCCCTTATTTTATTATTAAAAGTATATTGCGAATTTTATACGTGTTTAAATTTGATTAATTAGAATATTGTAAGTTTAGGGTGTGTTGACATTTACAGCCGATAAATTGAGCTAAAGAGGCAACCATATAAATATACAAGCTAAAGCAACAGCGCTTTGATAGTTACGTTTTAGCTTATCGTATCTTGTGGCAATTCCTC
>NZ_VPDC01000047.1:0-5345 GCF_013417875.1 Acinetobacter sp. YH12219 | reverse complement strand
AGAGGAATTGCCACAAGATACGATAAGCTAAAACGTAACTATCAAAGCGCTGTTGCTTTAGCTTGTATATTTATATGGTTGCCTCTTTAGCTCAATTTATCGGCTGTAAATGTCAACACACCCTAAACATTTTTTAAATTTTATTCATTATTCTTTCTATCGAATGTCTCATAATTTTTTATTTTAATTTGAACAAAAACAGCCCAAAAAATATGGGCTGTACGGTCTTTCACTTACCACAAACTGACAACTTTCTTCATCAATTCAGCACGAATGGGCGCGGTTGGGTTACCTGCATTGCGCTGCGTTTCATTTTCATAAAACTTTTGCCAAGTTTGAACCATCTCTAAAGTGACATCTTGAGTTTTAAGCTTTTCAACGTCGGCTTTACTGATATTGGCTAAGCGCGCTGCTGCACCTTCTGGGCCTGTACCCCAACCAATGATGCCTTGGCCATAAGCAGGTAAAGACATGTTGTTCGGTGTTGGCGGTAGCGCAAGACGTTGAATATCTGGATTGACCAAGGATTTAATGTGAGGACGGACTTTTTCAGACAGCGTTAATTCGGCAAAACTTAGTGTAGATGCGCTGATTAGCAATGTACTGATAAGGAGAGGTTTAAGCATCATAGATCAACAAATGAATGTAAATAAGAATCGTTATATATTTTAGCAAGGTTTTGGTAGCTGAATATGAATATTTAAATGTATTGGAAATGGATAAGATTTTATTTGAGCTCAACTGTAGATTTGTAGAAGTCAAAAAGTTCAAAGCACTATTTTATAAGAAATTAAAACAGTGCTTTGTATAGATAGCTGAAAATGGATTTAAGTCAAAACATTTAAAGTGACATTAATATTGTTTCGGGTAGCATTTGAATAGGGGCACACAATATGCGCGGCATCGACTAATTTTTGTGCCTCACTTGCATCCATACCCTCAAGATGAATATTAAGCGTCACTTCGATACCAAATCCTGTTGGAATAGGGCCGATACCAACATCACCCTCGACGTAGGCAGCAGGGGTAATCGAAATTTTATCTCGGTTAGACACAAATTTCATTGCACCTAAAAAACAGGCTGAATAACCAGCGGCGAAGAGTTGTTCAGGATTCGTACCATTACCTGTACCCCCCATAATTTTCGGCACCGCCAATTGAACATCTAAATGACCATCGGACGTCGTTGCACGACCATCACGACCACCAGTGGCTTTTGCATGGGCTGTATAAACTGCTTTTTCTAAAGTCATTTTTCTAATCCCTCAGATGATGGTTCAAAATCATATCGTGGGGGATTTTGTTTAAATAATATTCAGTTTTTTTGTAATTTTATACAGAGTGAAAATCAATATTGAACCAAAACACGGTGCTGCATCAGTGGCATTGATGCACGAATCTGCTGCTGTTCGTCTAAGTCAAAAGGAAATGTGAGTAGTTGAGCGCCTTCTTCTGCGGTGATTGCTAAAATTTGACCACGGCTGTTGCTTGCTCCAGCATGACCCCAAGTTTGACGCTTTTCACCATGCCAGCCTTGTTGTGCGGCACCTAATACAGCACATTGACTATCCATGGCACGAGCTTGCAGTAACAACTGCCAGTGCATTTCACCCGTGGTATAAGTAAAAGCTGCAGGCGCCGTTAAAATGTTTGCACCTTGGCTACGAAGTTTCAAAGCCAGTTCAGGAAAGCGCAAGTCGTAGCACACCATCAGGCCAATATTGCCAAAAGGTGTTGTTGCAACTACGGTTTCAGTACCAGGTTCAAAGAATTTTGATTCTTGATAGCCACCGACAGCGTCACCAACTTGCACATCAAATAAATGAATTTTGTCATAACGTGCTTCGGTACGTTCAGGGCTGATACACAGGCTGACAGTACGGACACGGCCATCTTGAATGATTGAACCATCTGGACGATAAGGGCATGGGAGCGTGCCCGCAACAATCCAGAGTTGATAACGATGTGCGAGTTGTTCTAGTCGCTGCTGAATACTTTCAAATTGCGCCGCGGTTTCGCGTTGTTTACCTGCGGCAAAACAGACAAAATTTTCGGGAAATACAATGAGACTCGCACCTTGAGCCTGACTTTGTTGCATCAATGATTCGATCACTTTGAAGTTATCTTCAATGTCATTTTGAGAATTCATTTGTGCAACGGAAAGTAAAGTCATGCGAAGAGGGTCTCTGCTGTGATTAACCTAAATTAGACATTTTGCTGCTTGGGTTGCTCTAGATTGTCCTGCTCTTTTTGCAGTTGTTTGACCAAAGGCTCAAACATATTTTGGTTGCTATCATTTAGTTTCATCAGCGTTTTGTGTGCATCTAAAACCGTATTCAGCATATTGCTATGGGTAATGTGTTCTTCCATAAGTGCGCGAGTGCATACACTTGGATCACCACAATAATTCAAAATAACAAACACCTGACCTAAACCCATGCTATTGGCAAGCGTTGTGATATCAGAGTTTGTAGACAACATTACCGCTTGGATATGGTGAACTTGTTTAAGCTTCAAACCCAGTTTCGCCAAAATGCCAAGGACAGTGCTATCGATAAATGTCGTTTGGGTTAAATCAACGATTGCACCGACGACATTTTGTTGCTGTTCAATTTTGTTTAATAACTTGTCTAGACTAATACAAGATTGGGCACGCACTTCGCCAATAAGCTTAAAAATATGCGTTCCGTTCAAGCTTGCATATTCAACATGACCTGTTGACATATAAATGCCATTTGCAGAGAAGGATAGTAAATTATCCCATAGGGGCACAGCTTACTCAAGTAGCCGAGTATGATCAGAAAGTCGTATTCGGTTTAAGTAATTGATTTCGTGATTAATTGATTCGACGTAAACTTAGGATGGCAATATCGTCAGCAACATGGTCTGGTGCTTGAAATGATTGATTTTGCAAGTGATAAACCAATTGACCTAGCTGTTCATTCAATCCACCGTCAAAAGGTTCAAGTGCGCCATCCGAGCAAATTACAAAGCGCGAATAACGATTTAAGGTAAATTCAAACTCTTCCACTTCTAGGTCTTCAGTTAAGCCGAGTGGGAAGCTGCTGGTATTTAAAATTCGTGCGGGAAGACCAGGTTCAAATAAAATGGCCGGCGGATAATGCCCTGCGCTAGACCATTTCAAGACATGCGTATCGAGATTGAGTATCCCCGCAATCATGGTAATGTGCTTTTCAATATTTTCTTGAACCAGCATGCCATTGAGCTTTTTGATGAGTTCTCTCGGGGTTTTTGAACGACCGTGGAAAGCAGCCATCCATGAGGTTAGTAAACTACTCGTTACCCCATGACCAGACACATCTGCGAGATAAAACATGATTTCTTTATCGCTGATTTTCCAGTAATCGTACCAATCACCCGATAAATAAGCAGATGGTTGGAAGAATGTTTCAACTTTATAGTTGTGGAGTTCAATCGGATTGGGTAGTAAACGTTTTTGCAAATCTGCAGCAGAAGGGAGATCACGGCTGTCTTGATTACGTTTGTATTGCGCATCAATTTTAGTGAGTGCCACTTGAAGGTTGGTTGGAATATGATCCCACACCCATCCTGCTAAAGCGCCTTGTTGCCACGCTTGAGCCAATGCAGCACCTTCATGCTCAAAAGCGAGCACAATGGTAGGAAGTGTCCATTGGTGATTTAAAAAGTCAGCAACATCAGCAATTGCAATGATCGTTGGATCATACAAGTCTAGATCTTCAATGTTAATCATTTGTACGCTAGGAAGCGCATCAAGTACCTGATCTAAATATGGAATATCACGAGTAGGTTGAATGAAATACATAAAGAATTAGATGAATCCTTCGATAGACAATAAGTGTACTATAGCAAGCTAATGATGGCTGGAGGGAAAAACCACACCAGCCAATTGAAAAATTTTATTTATTCAGTTGTTACCGTGTCGGTATCATCTGAAATGCTATCATCAATGAAATCGGTAGAATCATCAGATGAAACGTCTACTGAATTATCTTCAGATTCATCAATATCGTCATCTTCTTCATCAATAAATAGGTTTTCTTCAGCGATACCTTTTTTCTCAGCAATAGAATAGTTCAGGCGTTGCAAATAAATATCACGAATTTGAGCGTATTTATCGCCTTGCAATACACCTTCGATATCCAGTAATTGAGCGCGAGTATCGATTCCACGTAAAGTTTGCTCAGACCAATACGCCACATCATGACCATCAAGCATATATTTCTGTGGACGTCCTTGACTATCTACAGCAAGACCCACAGTTTGACGCAATGTGCTTGGACCAAGCACTGGTAGAACAATATAAGGACCAGAAGGAATACCGTAATATCCTAAAGTCGCGCCAAAGTTTTCATCTTCTGTTTCTAGACCTAGACGGCTTGCAGGGTCAGCAAAGCCTAAAGTTGTCAGTGTATTAACAGTAAAACGCCCCAGACTTTTTGCGGCACGTGTCGGTCGTCCTTGGATGAGTTGGTTAAACGCATTCCAAGGTTCGCCTAAATTTTTACGGAATAAACGATAAGATTCACGAATATCCTTTGGAGTTTTTGCGACATATTGCACAGCAGCAGGGCGGGCAATATGGACATCTAAATAATCATTAAATGCGTAAACTTTCCGGTTGATCGGTTGGAAAGGGTCTTTATCTTCTTCTGATTGTGCTGCATTCGCATTAACAGATAATTTTTTTGCAACTTCAGATGACTTGACCATCGCAGCATGCGCAAGTTGTTGTGTTTTTGATTTATTGGCAGCTTCTGAATCTTGAGCAACAGGTGCTGAAGCTTCGTCATTTGCAAATACAGGTGTTGTTACGACAAGTGACAATAATCCTGCATATAAAAAAGAAGTTTGGCGCATATATAGTCCTGACGCTTTTAGCGCGGCAAAATGTTTGCCGTATAATAAGTAAAAACGTTCAAATAATCCTGATTTATTACTATTAAACCAAATTTGATCAAAATATGAATGAAAAAATGTAATTTGAGTGAAAAATGTGCGTTCAAAATAATTATTTTAAAAAAGGTGTTGCAACGGATGTGAAATGCTGTAGAATGCACATCCATCGGCGGTGATGAAGATTAAAACTTCTGATAAAACAATGACTTGGTTGAATTGATTAAGTTTGGTTTTATTTGATAAGTTTAAAAATAATTTGAATTACCAGTTGACTCTTTAGAAATAAAGAGTAATATAGCTGACCTAGCTTGCTGGTGACGAACCAACAAGAAGATCATTAAGAGATTATGAAGAACAACTTGTGTGGATTTTTACTAGTTGATTGATCGAAATTATTTTCATTGATTGATGGTAGAAATTACTCGAAGTTTATTTGAGCAAATTTT
>NZ_VPDC01000046.1:0-5700 GCF_013417875.1 Acinetobacter sp. YH12219 | reverse complement strand
TCCACGGGTAAATAAAAAGCGGACTTTGATACGCCCCCATTCATCGACATGTATTTCTTCACCACTTGGCCCGACAACTTTAGCCCGTTGCGGATGGGTGCTTGGACGGTGTTCGAGTGGGTTATATTCAGGAACCGTCGCAATATTGCGGCGTTGTAATGTGAGCTGATTGGCCTGACGCTCGGCCTGTTCATGGATGGGTTTAATGTTCCACTGACTTTGTGCAATCAGTTGGTTGACTTGTTCAGAGAGGTCTTTAGGTAAGTTATTTTGGTTATAGAATTTTTTTTCTGTGATTAAAAATTGTTTGTCTGCACCACTGTGTTGATCTATTTCTGGGTGTTCATTCAATTCAAACCAATAACCCACTTGGGTATCACGCACGGTCGATTGTGCATTAAATTTTTTCGATTGCAGCTCGTGATAGCGCGTTAGGTTTTGATTCAGTTTTTCAATTTGGCTATTGGATGAAGCGGTAGCTTGGTCTTCGCCTTTTAAGTCTTGCATCCATGCAGGGCTGATATGCCATGCTTGTTCCAAACTTAAGCTGGCATTGTCTTGGCTTTGGCTATGCTGATGTTTGCTTTGAACTGAACCTGCGCCTTCTTCTTGGCTGAGTCCATCGGCTTGCCAGCGCTGTACGTGGACCGCAGTCGGCTGAATGCTGCGTTCACCAATCAAGCTGGTGATGCTGTCTAGTTTTTCTGTGGCGCTTGAGCGATGAAAGCGGATACTGCGGCGGCTGAGTGCTTGATATTGGCTATTGTCATCAATCAGGCGGAGTTTTTGTTTTTCAATTGGGGCTGAGGAATGTGGCACTTTCAGCTGTGCTTCATCGATGAGCCAGTTGATGCCTTCACTGCGCCAAAGTCGGGTCAGAAAGTCATAATCGCTTTCATTCGACTGCATGATGAAAGGCCGCACATCATAGTTCTGACTTAAACCGCTTAGATCAAGCGTTAGGCTGGCAGCAAAGAGCGGACTTTTGCTTTGCCATTCTTTAAAAAGAGTTTCACTGACATCGCGCACCGATTTGTTCATAAACACGCGGCTGTTGCGGCGCTTATGCCACAGTGAAGTTGCGTCTTCTAAACTGAGTTTATATAGGGTGAGTGAACCATCACTCTGCCCTTGGGCGGCCTCTGTAATAATACCCGTGGTACGGAAGAGTTCGCCCTGATCTGTCACTTGATCAACAGCAACTTGTACACCAATAAATTGTTTCAGCGGAATCAATGCATTGGTGGATAAGCAAATCAGGGTCGCTTGCAGGCCTTGGTTTAAGACATGCTCCCCATCAATACGTTGAATAAAAAGCTCGTCATTCAAAGCAGGATTGGAAAATTGCGCATGTATGGCACGCTTTTGAGCGGATAAGCCTAATTTTTCAAGTATAAGAGCAATCGAATTTAACATTTTAAAAGTCTGTTTTTTAAACTTTGTATAATTATGCAGCGAATGATATAGGCTAGCCATCAGACTTGACCAGCCTATTTTATTAATAAAAATGTAACATCTTAATAATTATTATTTTTTTACAATCTCTTAAATTAACCTTTCTGAACCAAATAATGGAATTCTTTATTTCCATTTTCATCAAGACATTCTTCTTGAAGCAAAAGCTCATGACCTAAATGCATACAAAATTTCGGAATATCCCAAGAGGTCGAATTATCTGTTGCAAAAACCTCAACAATATCGCCCGATTTTGATTTACGAATGGCTTGATGCAACATCATCACAGGCTCAGGGCAACGTAAGCCACGGGTGTTTAATTGAATTGATGGGGACACAGAAGGCTCAGACATTAGAAAACTCAGTATTAAAATCTAGGGCTATTTTAGCATAATCCTGACGACCGAATGTTAGCTTGAAAAATGCAGATGATAACGTCTTAAAATGACTTCATCGCTCATCATCTAGATCAACATTAACAATAGACAACTGTATTTTCTACGGTATGATAAAATCATCATTTATTAGATATTAAGAGTCTTTAGGAAAGATCATGCAAGAGGAATCCGGCCCGTCGTGGGGCATGCGCGGCTTACGTAAATGGCTGGGCACTGCACCAGAAACCCGTGACGAACTGTTGAAATTGGTACAAGATTCACGTCGCTTCTTAGAACCCGATACAGTTGCCATGCTCGAAGGGGTACTCGACTTACCTGCAACTAAAATCCGCGAGGTCATGACCCCCCGTACTGCGATGATCAGCTTGCAAGAAGATGATGAGCTATTAGATATTTTGCATGTACTTGTTGAATCTGCACACTCACGTTTCCCAGTCTTTTCCTCAGACCAGCCAGACAATGTTGTCGGTATTTTGTTGGCCAAAGATTTGTTGCCATTTTTGACAGAACCGACCACCAAAGTCGATATTCGTGCATTAATGCGTCAACCCTTATTTGTACCCGAGAGCGCGCGTTCTGACCAAGTTTTACGTATGTTGAAAAATACCCAAACCCATATCGCTGTAGTGATTGATGAATATGGCACAACTTCAGGCTTAGTCACTTTAGAGGACATTCTTGAAGAAATTGTGGGTGAAATTGAAGATGAACACGACAAAGTCGATGAAGAAGCTCAATTTATCATTCCAGATGAAGACCCACTCAGTGCAAATACATGGCTGGTTCAAGCACTTACACCAATTGAACATTTTAACAATCTTTTAGATGCTGATTTTTCAGATGATGAAGTAGAAACTGTGGGCGGCTTACTGCTACAAGAAATGGGCTTAGTCAGTGATTTACAAGGTCAAGTGATTGAACTTGAAAACTGGGAATTTACCATTTTGGAGGCAGATGCACGTACTATTCATCTGATCCGAGCTGTCCGTAAATGAGAACCTACTTTGATAAGCTGCTAAACCACTCACAACAAAAAAAACAGCTACCTTTCATCTATCCTTTGCTGATTGCATTATTTTCAGGTGCCATCTTCAGCTTGTCGCTGGCACCTTATCATTATTGGTGGTTGGCGATTTTATCTCCAGCCCTGCTGTATGCTTGCTTAAGTCAACGTGCACCTAAACAATCGTTTTTCATTGGTCTAGCTTATGGCTTTGGCTTATGGTTTGTCGGGGCTTTTTGGCTGTATACCTCGATCCATATCTATGGTCATACAAATTCAGCACTGAGTGTTTTGATGATTGCCATTATGGCGATTGTGATGGGGCTGTTTACTGCAGTTCAGAGTTGGCTCTACCGCCGCTTCTTTCCAGAAACCCCACTGACCTTTGCGCCACTGTGGGTGTTTTTCGAGTGGAGTAAAACTTGGGTCTTTACCGGTTTTCCATGGCTGTTTGCAGGTTATGCCTTTACTGAACGATTCCTCGATGGCTATGCACCCTTATTCGGGATCTTTGGGGTGTCTTTTGCGGTCATTGTATTGGCCTGCGCCTTGGTTGAAATCCTGCGTAAACGCATCTTTTGGATTGTTCCCTCTGCCCTTGTTTTGCTCGGTGCATGGGGTGCAGCGCAATTGCAATTTGTTCAGCCTAAAAATGAAAAACCGCTGAGTGTTTCCTTAATTCAAGGCAATATTCCACAAGATTTAAAATGGTTAACAGAATACCAAGCTCAAACCTTAATGAAATATGCGTCATTAAGTCGGACCGAATGGGGGCGTGATGTCATTGTTTGGCCGGAATCCTCCATTCCAATGTTCCAAACCGATATTGAGCCGTTTCTGGATGCGATGAAAGTCCAAGCCAATAAAACAGGGACGGCTTGGGTGACAGGTATTCCCTATTGGGATTTGGCAGAATCACAGCAAAACCAACACCCTATGTATTACAACACCATCATGGCAACTGGTGATGAATCTTCTGGTCTATACAAGAAGCAACGTCTAGTCCCCTTTGGTGAATACATTCCGCTTTCAGGGATGTTAAGTTGGGTACTACCTGCCCTACAAAATGACCCGTCGATGAGTGGCTTTTCACGTGGTGCAAACAACCAAAAGCCTTTAAATGTCAAAGGTCATGATTTAGGTGCAGCGATTTGCTATGAAGTGGCTTATCCCAACTTAACACGCCGTAATGCCAGTCAAAGTGACTATTTGGTGACTATTTCCAATGACGCTTGGTTTACTGGAACAGCGAGCCCACATCAGCACCTACAAATGGTTCAAATGCGTGCCAAAGAAAATGGCCGTTGGTTTATACGTGCAACCAATACTGGCATTACCGCCTTTATTGATCATAATGGTCACATTGTGAAACAGGCACCGATGGATAAAGATGCGGTACTTCGTGGTGATTTACCTGCCATGCAAGGCGAAACGCTTTACACTCGCTTAAGTGATTGGCCTGTGTTGATTTTCTCATTCTTGCTATTGGTTCTCGGTTGGATTTATCGACCGCGTAAAGTTGATATTTCTTTTAAATCACGCCGTTAATTCCTCTACAAAAGATCAAAAAAACCGAGCTTTGGCTCGGTTTTTTATTGATAAACTTTCAGGGTGCCAGTTCACCCTACTTTTTCAAAGTAACTTGGTGCCTAGGGGAATCTCTGTATCAGGCACACAAAGAGCAACATGCCCCTCTGCATTATGAAAACCTGTGACTAAACACTCTGACTGGATTGGACCAATTTGTTTTTTTGGAAAATTCACGACGGCAACGACCAATTTTCCCAATAGATTTTCCGGCTGATACAGCTGTGTAATTTGCGCACTGGATTTTTTAATGCCCAGTTCCTCTCCAAAATCCACATGAAGAATATACGCGGGTTTACGTGCTTGCTCAAAGACTTCAGCCTGCACAATTTTCCCCACACGTAATTCAACTTTCAAAAAATCTTGCCAATCGATCTGTTGCATTTTTCCCTCTTTCTTTTCTTTGTTGTACTTCATCTAACTATCTAAGATCTGATATGTAAAGATTATAAAAATTTCATTCAGGCTGACCATATGTGAAACAGACATTCGATGCGTCAAAACGGACAAAGCAAGGTTATGTTAGAGCGCGTACCATGTAGAAGTATACACTGATGTACGCTACGAACTGTTCATTAACACGAGACATAAAAAAACTGGAACAAGCTCCAGTTTTGAAGGTTTAATTTTGGGGTTATAACTGCGTAACTAAATAGGAAAGCATGGCAGCTAAAGATACCATTGGAATATATCGATAAAGACGAACAACCAGTTGTTCGATGGCAGATGCATGTTCTTGTTTTAAATTTGCCACAGTCGCTTTTAATGCAGACCAAAAACTTAAAGCCAGTAATGAACTTATTAAGCTGATGGCAAAGAAGCCCACCATAATTTGGCTACTGCCCTCAGTGCTTTGCCATAAATACACAATGCCTTGACTGATCGGCAGAATACTTAAAATCAAAAGAACAGATTTCAGCATAGACCAATGAAATTGGTTAATTTCATCCGTTAATAATAATGCTTTCATACTATCCTCCATGGCTAAAAAAGTACCATAAAAGATATTATGCTCGGTTTTATTTAAATGAAAAGCCTATATTTATTCATATTTTGCGATTATTGTAATCAATAAAATTGGGAATAATTCTTATTATAAATATCACATATTTTGCATTATGTTATTTAAAAGATCTCTTTCATAAATCAAAAAACGATCTTCTTTTTGGTTAATATTTGCACTCCGGATTTCTTAGCATTCGTGCATAATCTGCGGATGAAATACATCGATTCAAACAAGCTTTCTGATCCTCAGTT
>NZ_VPDC01000045.1:0-6101 GCF_013417875.1 Acinetobacter sp. YH12219 | reverse complement strand
TCAAAACTTGGAATAAATAAAAATATAAAAGACAGGAAAACCAGCACCAGACTGAGGAAAATTGCACATAACAAGGCAATAAATCTGTAGTTCAATTTGTCGGTAGCCTTGTCTAGTTCATGGATGCGACCTTGAAGGGCACGTGTAGCTTCCTGATTTGCGTTATTTAGGGTCTTTTTGCTTTGTTCTAGTACCCCACTAGCTACTTTGTTGTAAAACGTCTCTAATCGCTTGTTATCATCTGCTATAGCTTCTCTATATTCCTTCATGGAGGCTAATAGAATATACAACTGATCATCTAAATCATTTTGGCTGCTCATAGCGATGGTCCACTTCTCTTCATGCTCTTGCGGTGTTTCTGCTTCATGGCTTGTTCTTGCTGTAGCTTCAATTGCTGTTTACGTTCCAGTTCTAGGCGTTTAACTTCCTGTGCTTTCTTCCATTGCTCAAAGCCTTGCTCAACACGGTTGAACCCTTGTTCTAAGGTTTTTTCTTTATGCTGTTGTTTGTTTTGGAGCTGTTGGCTGTTCTGCTGTTTTACCGTGTCGTTGAAACGACTGATCTCAGTATCTATACCTTTCCTGCGCATCTGCGTGACCTTGCTACCCTCATGGATAGTGGCTTGTAGCTGATTACCTTGATCGACATAGCTGCGGTGGTCGATTCTTTCCCGATACCCTGCATGTTCGAGGGTATGATTCGCTAGGTTTGCCCAGGTGGAACGGATCTGTTTAATTTCTTCCTGGCTTGTTCCCATACCCAGTGTTTTTCTTTTGGTATTACTTAACTCAATATCGGCTTTATCTTTAAGAACTAAATTCTGCTCTGGATCTAATTCGGCCTTGCGCGTTGTCAGTAAGATATGTGCATGATGATTTTTATCACTGCCATTCTGACTAGGTGCATGAATGGCTAAATCCGCGATTACTCCATAACGGTCTACTAAAGATTGCGCAAACTCTTTGGCCAGTTCTTTTCGTTGTTCCTCATCTAATTCATCAGGCAAAGCAATCACCCATTCACGTGCTGTTCGGGCATCTTTTCGGTTCTCTGATTTTTCTGCCATATTCCAGACTTGGCTTCGGTCTAATTCGATATCCAAATTAGAAATAATTTCGGTATAAACCACACCTTCTTTTCTCGTAAAGTCGTGCGTTAATCCTGTCCGTTCATCTTTCAATTTTTCTCCTGCACGATAAGCCATAGATGCAACCGCAGTTCGTCCCGAACTTCGGTTAACAGTCTTCGTCGTACAGTGATAAATTGCCATGCCTTAGCCTTGTGATGGTTTTGCTTTTGCTTTTAAAAATTGCGTAGCGATTTTTGGGGTTAAGGGGATTCCCCTTACGCAAACTTTGACTTGGATGAAATCCAAGTCGTAAGTGCGCATTTCATGAAAAACACGATAGCATAAAGCCCGCTTGAATTCCAATTCATAGGGCTTTATGCTTGAGTGGTTTTCTATATCCCGAAATCTGAATCATGACAAAAGCTGCTGAAACTCTTGAAAAGAAAATCGAAGCCCAGTTAGAAAAGCTGAAACAGTTAAAGGCTCGCAAACAAGCTATCGAAGCTAGAGAAAGGTCAAAGCAAAAAGAACAGGAAAGGAAGGATGATACTCGACGTAAAATTTTGCTTGGTTCTTATTTGATTAAAAAAATGAATGCCAATGAAGCCAATAAAGAAAAAATACTCGCTGAACTCAACGAGTATTTAACAGAAGATAGAGATAGAAAGCTTTTTGATTTGCCAGTTCTAAATTAATAAAAAAGGGAGCTATTTAGCTCCATTTTAAATAGTTACTTAAACCCAAGTTGCTCCAGTAGCGGATAGAACATCCTAAATTTTGGAGGTTCTAAAAGCATATCAGCAATACGGATTGCAAAATCTTCATAGCTTTCAGTTCCTCGTGAATACTCGCTCAATTCAGGCAATTTAGCCATTTTATTGGCAAATAAATGTCGTTGAGCATCTGTCATAGGGATAAAGAAATCAGGTGTATTTGGATCCCTTTTTAGGTCAACTGTCTTTTCAATCTTTGGTTGGTGTTTTTGCTTAAAAATAAATGAAAATGCTGAAATTAATCGCCCTTTTTTATGCTGTTCATACGTTGCCGTAATATCTGTATATTTATTAATTTGGTTAATAGCTGGTTCTAATACACGTTTTTTAAAATCATTCATTGCTATGTATTCAGTGTCTTCGATACCAATTTTGCTTCTGAAATCGTGTAACTCAATTTTTGGAGTTTTTCCAACTTCACGCCATGCAATCAAAAGCTCATATAAACGTATAGCGTATTTACTGGTAAGTTGGCTAACTTGTTTAAGCTGATAGCTCGTAAAATGCTGCTCAAGCCTTGTAATTAATGGAACAACATCAGGCGCAAACGTAATCTCTAATGTGGCTGAATCATCAATGTATTTAATACGGCTTACCCATCTTGATTTTACTGTGCCTATATTTCCTTTTTTATCTTGTTCTTTAAAGGAAAATTGTCGATCAAATAAGTTTAAAACAGCATTCTTTAATGCTTTATAGGCCCCATCATTGCTTATATCAAAACGGCTAGCATAGTCCTTCGCATGTATTTCTAATTTACTATCGGCTGTAATACCGTTGCCTGTTTCTCTTGCATTAAGAATTGCTAATAGTATTAAACGTTGTTCAGTTACTTCTAAATTATAACTAGCATTGATTAACGCATTATCCTTCACAACAAGCTCATTTTTCATAATCAGATTATATTGTTACTTATAATATGGACATTGTAAATTGAAGTCACTAAAGGGTCAATACCTATAATGTCCCTTTATAGAGACTAAATGTCCCTTTATAACCGACTAAATGTCCCTTTATAACCGACTAAATGTCCCTTTATAACCGACTAAATGTCCCTTTATAACCGCTAGAAGTCTTTAATAGAAAGGTTTCTAGCGGTCGTAAAAGCATTTAAAAGCTTTAAAATATATATAAAAGCCTAAGTAGGCATGAAAACAGCCCTATGCCCTCGCTAAAGCTCGGACGTTTTAACCTCGCTAAAGCTCGGTTGAGGGGCTGTTTTTTTCAAATATGAATTGAGGATTTAATAAAAAAAGAAACTATGCCTTCGCTTCGCTCAGTAGTCTTTATGCTCGCTTCGCTCGTCTAGAATTTGGCTAATACAGTTCGCACCCATTCGGGATGCTCTGTATCTTTCGTTATGAAGCAAAGGGGAGTTTGTAATCAGGGAAAAGGTAGGGGTGAAATTTTAATGCCAGGTGGTCGCTCGTAGACACTCACTCGGCTATTACTGGAAGAAGTTTAATAATTAAAATATCTAATCAAAACCGTGGAACAATGATCAAATAGTAAGCGTGGAACATAAAAAATAGAAAAGTTGCCGCCTTGTTGCTCTATGATTCAAGGCGGCAATCTCTAATATAATGATCTTGAAGGAAAAAACAGTTGTATTTCGTATAAGGTGTATTATGTTAATTTTAGTAGAACTAATAAATCTATATATTTGAAAATGTCATTTTACTCAATTAAATACTCTTCAGATATTTCACACTGTTCAACAAAAAAATGATCATGTGAAACTAAAATTACAGCGCCCTGATATTGGCTAATAGCCTGCGATAGAAGCTCTCTAGACTCAATATCTAAATGATTTTCTGGTTCATCAAGCAATAATAAATCAATACCATCAGGATAGTGACTCATTGCTAATAATGCGACTTTCAATTTTTCACCACCACTCAGTTCTGATAGTTTTAATAAAGCTTTTTCACGACGAATACGTAACTGACCTAACAAATTTCTCCACTCAACTTCAGTAAGATTGGAGTTATAAAGTGCAAGGTTTTCGATTACGGATAAATCATTATTTAATAAACTAAAGTTTTGATCTAAATACAAACATGTTCCACTAAAGAAAATATCATCACGTTGATGGGTAGAAATCAATTTCAATAAGGTTGATTTACCAATTCCATTAGCACCTTTAAGATGGATTTTTTCGCCAGCTTTCAATGCAAAATTAATTTTATTTGTTGCTGTATGGGGTAGCTTTAAATCATGAATTCTTAAAATCTCTCCTTGCTTCGTACTCTGTAAGTGGAATTCAAACTTCTGAGCTTTGATTTTTTCTACAATGGTCTGCCTATTAATCAGACTATTTTTCAAATCATCAGTTTGTCGAGTTTGTTGGGCACGTAGCTTACCTAAGCTTTGTCCAGCATTTTCCTTTTTGAAATCTAGAAAAATCTTTGCTTGAGAATTAGAATCACGAAGTTCATTGCCTTTAGATTGACGTTTATTCGCTTTCATTAAGCTATCATGTTGCCGTTGTTTTAACTGCTTTAATTCTTTTTTCTCATTATTAATAGACTGAGTTAATGCATCCATGTGTAGCTGATGCTGTTGAATGTAATGCTCATAATTACCTTTGTAGTGTTGTAAGCCTAATTCAGTTAAAGCATAAATATGTTGGACTTGATTGAGTAATTGGCGATCATGACTAATCAGGCATACACCACTAGGGTGTGCCAAAATACTCTCAATTAACCATTGTCTAGATGTTGAGTCTAAATGGTTGCTTGGTTCATCTAAAAGTAGATAGTGATCCTTTTTTAAAAACAAACGACATAAAGCCAGCTTTGTTTTTTGTCCTTCACTCAGTTTTTCTGTTGGAAAGTTCAAATCCGTAGGTAAGTCAGCATTTTCAAGTATATTTTGCCATTTTTGTGGTAAATCCCAGGTATTTTCAACTAACTCATAATCATCAAAACTAGCTGTATTGTTCTCTATACGCCGAAAAGCATGATGTAAATGATCTACCTCTAATGCTTGTGCAATATTTTCAGCATTAAGGCGTTCTAATTGTGCCAAATAATCATGTTGGATATTCCATGAAACTTGACCACTATAATGAATATCTAAAGCTTGGCTTTGATCTAATATTCTGAACAATAGGGATTTACCTAAACCATTACGTCCAATTAATGCAGAAACCTGTCCTGATAAAAGCGTAATGTTTAGCTGATCAAACATTTTCTGTGTAGAAAATTCTAAATTTAAGTTTGAAGCAATACATGCATGTTGCATAAAAAATTCCTCATGTAGAGGATATGCAAAATAGTGAAGATTAACTTATAAAAAACAATATATTATTTAGGATATAAAGTAGAGACCAAGAATATATAGCCACAAGTAGAATCTATTTTGCACATCAAAAGTTTAAAAATAATGATGAGAAAATGACTTACTTCATTGGCGTTACTCTTGGGAGGATGATTTGAATAAGGTTATTTTATAATGATAAGACAATCTGTCAAGCTTGTACTAAAGCTTCTAAAAGTTATTTAACATAATGGCTGTTATACGAAATTTGATTGATTTTTACTAAAACACTATTTGAAAATATAAAAAAAAGCCCAGTCATGGAATACTGGGTTATGGAAACTCAAATAAGGATTTATATTTTATAAAGTATTTAAAAAACCATAAAAAAACTATGGTTTTTTTGTATAAACTTGCTTGTTGTCTCTACTTCATTGAATACTTCAAATTTTTTCCGATCATTATCGAGTTTAACAACGAGAGCTAAAATAAAAATCATTATTATAAAAGCTAGGAAAATCAAATGCCTTCTCATTATTAATTCCACTATCAGTGCTATAAAGTATGCTTCCCTATAGCAAATAGATAGGACATAAAGAATGAAAAGTAAAGCTCGATACTTTGAGACATGGCTATTGCCATATCTCAAAGTCGAGCCACTTTGCGATATTCGGTAGCAATAAGATTAAGAAAAGAACCGAGCAAAGTACTTGCCAGTATTTATTTAGGGTCAATAACACAGTAATCCTTATTCGTTCCATGACAGTCATTTTTCATAACTCGGACACAAGATTTATCATTACAATTTCTAATATCTAAATTATATCTTTGTTCTAGCCACGCTGCCTCTGCACGACGTTCCTTGATCTCATCAAAACTTGGAATAAATAAAAATATAAAAGACAGGAAAACCAGCACCAGACTGAGGAAAATTGCACATAACAAGGCAATAAATCTGTAGTTCAATTTGTCGGTAGCCTTGTCTAGTTCATGGATGC
>NZ_VPDC01000044.1:0-7172 GCF_013417875.1 Acinetobacter sp. YH12219 | reverse complement strand
CAGCAGGGGTGTCATCGGGTCGTCATCCACCGCATCCGAGGCCAGATAGCTGTTTTCGACATCCCGTTCCAGCAGGCCTTGCCGTTCCAGATAGCGACCCACCCGGTGGGCGATGGTGTGCGTCAGCTGGGTGAGCTCTGGGCTGGTCGGCGCCTTGACCCAGCGGAAACGCGCTGAGCCGTGGGATTGCTCGACATACACACCGTCGAGAAACAGCATGTGGAAGTGAACATTCAGATTGAGCGCCGATCCAAAACGCTGGATCAGGGTGACCGCGCCCGTCTTGGCCACTTGGTGGGTATGGCCCGCTTTCTTGACCAGGTGCGTGGCAATGACGCGGTAAACGATGCCCAGCACCCACCCCATGATCTCGGGCCGGCTGGCAAACAGGAAACGCAGCTGAAACGGGAAGCTCAACACCCACTGACGCATGGGTTGTTCAGGCAGTACTTCATCAACCAGCAAGGCGGCACTTTCGGCCATCCGCCGCGCCCCACAGCTCGGGCAGAAACCGCGACGCTTACAGCTGAAAGCGACCAGGTGCTCGGCGTGGCAAGACTCGCAGCGAACCCGTAGAAAGCCATGCTCCAGCCGCCCGCATTGGAGAAATTCTTCAAATTCCCGTTGCACATAGCCCGGCAATTCCTTTCCCTGCTCTGCCATAAGCGCAGCGAATGCCGGGTCAATATATGGAGTATTTTATGGCACGTAGACCAAGAAGAAATCATTCAAACGACTTTAAGGCTAAGGTAGCACTTGCTGAATTGAGTTCTGAGTTTGATGTTCATCAAAACCAAATTATTGACTGGAAAAATCAATTGATCTCAGCTTCCTCACAAGCTTTCGATCAATCAAAAGCTCCATCAGAACCTCCCATTGATCTTAAAAAGTTACATGCAAAAATCGGTGAGCAGGCATTAGAAATTGATTTTTTAGAAGGTGTGTTGAAGAAACTGGGCCGCTTCAACCACAAAAGTTAATCGATCACTCACTTCAGATTTCAGTATCTAAACAAGCTAAGTTACTGAAAGTCTCTCGTGGTTGTTATTATTATCGCCCAAAACCTGTTAGCTCATCAGATCTGAAGCTGATGCGATGTATTGATGAATTACATATGCAATATCCTTTTGCAGGCAGTCGTATGATGCGTGATTTGTTGAATCGTCAAGGACATCATATAGGACGACGTCATACACGTACTTTAATGAAGAAAATGGGTATTCAGGCGTTATATTGCAAACCAAATTTAAGCCAGGCTAATCAAGCTCACCGTAAATATCCATATCTGCTCAAAGGGTTGGCTATTCAGCGCAGTAATCAAGTGTGGTCTACGGATATAACGTATATCCCTATGGCAAAAGGCTTTGTTTATTTATGTGCTGTGATTGATTGGCATAGCCGCAAGGTACTTGCGCATAGGGTATCGATTAGTATGGAGGTGGATTTTTGTATTTCGGCTTTAAATGAAGCGATTGAAAAATATGGATCACCTGAAATATTGAATACAGACCAAGGCAGTCAGTTCACCAGTGATGCATTTATTGATGTATTGAAATCAAATGGCATTCAAATCAGTATGGATGGTAAAGGTCGATGGGTAGATAATGTGATGGTTGAACGATTATGGCGGAGCGTTAAATATGAAGAGGTGTATCTCAAAGCTTATAGCAGTGTCACAGATGCGAAAAAGCAATTGAGTGCATATTTTGAGTTTTATAATCTGAAACGACCTCATTCGAGTCTAGACAAAATGACACCAAATGAGTTTTACTATGATCAGCTACCCCAACAAAACAAGGTGGCTTAACTAGAGCGGAATATCACTTATAAATACGCTTTTAGTTGTTCAAACAAGTGGAACCACCTCTGTTTGTAATGATATTTTATAAAATTCAATATTAGATCTGCAGAGAAAAACTTATCAAACTAAGTATTGGCTAGTCTTTTTCTTCGAAAAACTTATCAAACGAAGTATTAAGTTAATCTTTTTCTTCAACTTCTTCCTTAAACTCAAACAAATCATTCATCGTACAGTTAAAGTACTTACACAACTTATCGGCGACTGGTAATTCAATACGTACAGCACGGTCATAATACATACTTGTGAGCGTGTTGCGATTGATACCTGTTGCATGCACCACTTCACTTAATTTTAAAATTTTTCTATCGCCCATGAGGCTAGATAACTTACAAGTAATCATATTTAAATTAATTTACAAAAAATAACTTGCTGTGGGTTATTTGAAGTTGTTGACTGAGTAATACTTTGCTAAAATTAACCTACAGCAGGTTATTACAACTTATAGAAAGTATATTTTATCCATTTCAACTAAATTATAACTTTTTAAATATAAGGATTGAACCTGCATTAGATTATTTTGTGGAGATGACCGCCGTGTTACCAAATGAGTTATTGATCAGCCAGCAAGCTCGTGACTTAGGAAATCAATTAATTAAAGAAATGAACATCAATAGAAGTTATGGAATGGCTAATTTTCTTGGAGTAAATACTTGCTATGATAATCATCAGGCTGTACTTATTTGGACATTTCAACTGCTTGAAAGGGAACCTGCCTTAAATGAATTAGCAGAAATTAAAAAATATTTTCTTTTAATCTTTCCAGATAGTGTTTATCAATTAGCCTAAGTTGTTTTTAAAATTAATTTATTAAATAAAAAGCACTAAATCAAAGAAAGCTTTATTTAAAAATACCTATTAATTCAAAAACATACCATTTACTGAATATATGAAGCATAGGTTCCTGCTCTATCACTCACTCGTACTAAAATTACATCGCTCTTTTTACTGATACTAAACAATTTATGTCCACGCCACGTTCTGCGGCTTCGAGGGCTAGTTTTTGTTGAACCACTGAGAACAAGGACAACAAACTGCCTACTATATTTTCCCGGAGAGTGGTGTAGGAACTTTTTCATTATTGCTAATCATATCAGCGACAACATCAGCAACGAGCTCCTCTATTCCTGAGAATGCTTTAGACTGATCCGCATCAAGCCAAGACAATGATGGAAACTCAGCACATCATTCGTTTAAGACCTATTTTAATGACGGCACTGGTCGCAAGTTTAGGTTTTATTCCAATGGCGTTAAACACTGGAATTGGTGCAGAAGTACAACGACCACTAGCAACAGTTGTTATCGGCGGTATTGTATCTTCTACAATTTTAACTTTGTTTGTATTGCCTATTTTATATCAATGGGCGCATGGCTCTGAGAGTAGCAAACAGCAATCCGACGAAATTTAAAATCAAAAAAAGCAGCTTAATTACTAGGTTATGCCTAATTAAGCTGCTTTTAATATTGTATGCCCAACATTTTATTGATAAAGCTTACTGCGCTTCATCCCGACAATTTTCATTTAAAAACTCAAACTCTATCGTTGTATGCGATAAATGATAGGAAGATAATTTAGCTGCAACTTCTTGTTTAAGCCTAATTAATTCTTTAACGTCAAAGTTGTCACTCAGCTCAAGGTGCGCTGTTAAAACGTGACTTTCACCATCTAGTGACCAAAAGTGCATGTGGTGGATACCATTAACTTCAGGAAATTCCATTAGTGATAGTTTAATACGCTTTTGAGTCTCTTTATCGGGTGCAGCTTGAAGAAATAAAACGAGTGTTGATTTCAGGTTTTTGAAAACATTAAACAAGATGAACAGCGTGAACCCTATTGATAAAAGGGGATCTAATATCGGCAGTTCAGCGAACAACAGTACGATAGAGACTATAAGAACGGCAACCCATCCAAGTACATCTTCAAGAAGGTGCCATGTCAGCACTTTCTCATTTAATGTTTCACCCGCTTTTAATTTTAATACAGCATATCCGTTAACGGCAACGCCGAGTATCGCTAGCCCTAACATCCCCTCGACTACAGGCATTTCAGGATTGGACAGCTTTGGAATTGCTTCAAATAAAATCCAAATTGAGCCAATGATTAAAACAATACTGTTTATCAATGCGCCAAAGAGAGTAAGTCTACGATAACCATAACTAAACTTATCTGATGCTTCTTTATCTGAAAAACGACTTAAAATCCACGCAAAACCTATTGAAAGACTATCACCAAGATCGTGAACTGCATCTGCCATTATCGCCGTACTGTTAGTGAGCCAACCACCTATAAATTCGATAATAGTGAATGTCACATTAAGGAAAAATGCCCAACCAATACGGTCATCTTTACCATGTTGATGACTATGATTATGGTTGTGCATTTTGTACCTCTAGTACTTTTCTATTTCTTAGTTTTGATACATTCATATTAATCAAGTGACGTATCAAGCGTTGATATATCCAGCGTTTGAACCCCGACAAGTTAGTCCCTTTTTCGAGATAGAACTCATCAGGGGAATCATAAAGCCCAAAGTCATCATGAATACCTTCTTTTTGAATATAGGTATTTTCTCCACGCCAATCTGTATCTGGTGAGGAAAAGCACTTTGTTGCAACACCATAACCACAAAAATCATCTTTTACTTGGTCAAATTTCTCCTGTAGAGAGCTTAAGTATTGCTCATCCAATATAAAGCCCTCTAAGTTTATCCAACGCCCTTCAAAGTAAACTTCTACCCAACTATGAATGATGTATTTAGGTGCTAACCAAAATACATAGCTTGGGATAGCACCTTTTTGTAGTTGCTGGTCTATGGTAAACCCATGAAATCGGCATTGAATGCCTAGTCCACGCAATAGTGCCATTAACAGATTACCCTTAGTATTACATTGTCCATAACCATCTGCTAGCACATCGCTTGCTGCAATATCATCGCTTTCATTATAACCAAAGAAAATCTCATCTTTTACAAACTGATAAGCGGCACCAATTTTGTTGAAGTTATCCAAGTTTTTCCACCTACGTTGATCGATCAAGGATTGGATATCTTTGTGTTCAAAATTAACGATATTCGTATTGTTTAAATATTTCTCAGTCATTTTTTATATATCCTTTTCGTTGCATACTTATACTATAGACTCTATAGTAACTATAGAGTCAAATGTCTGGGGGAAATTGATGAAAATAGGCGAATTGTCAAAAAAATCGGGCTGTTCAATACAAACGATTAGATATTATGAAAGAGAAGGATTACTGTTAAATCCAAATCGTTCAGAAGGTAATTTCAGGCTGTATGATAGCAAAGCACTTAAACAATTGGAATTCGTAAAGCATTGTCGCAGCCTAGATATATCACTCAATGATATTAAACGTCTTATCGAATTAAAAAATAAGCCAGAAGAAAGCTGCTCTAGCGTTAATGCATTAATTGATCAGCAACTTGCACTAGTGAATAAACGCATGAAAGAATTAAGGGCGCTTAAAGCTGAATTACAACAAATGGCTAGTGCTTGTGGTTCGAACAACCCAACATACTCATTATATTCTGCTGACCATGTAACACGGCAAGTATATTGTTTACTATCCATTTGAAACCCCATAATGTTTTAAGTCTATGTATAAAAGTACGATTTTCACTTAGCAGTACTTAAATAATCACCCCACCACTGCATCATTTCAGTCCGCTGGGCTAAATAGTCAGCGTGATTATAGCTGGCACGGGTACGGTTCTTATCAATATGTGAAAGTTGTGCCTCAATCCAGTTATCCTGGAACAAACCTGAGTCATTCAAAATGGTACTAAAAGTGGAACGTAGTCCATGAGAGGATAATTGATGTTTTCCATAGCCCATCTTACGTATAGCCATATTTAATGTATTAAAATGAATCGGTTGATTATGTTTCCGTGGGCTAGCAAAAATGTACTTTTCACCGTATGACCATTGCATGACGTCTTTTAAAATATCTAAAGCCTGATCTGAAAGTGGAACTAAGAAGTCGGGAATCTCATGGCCTAATATGACTTTTCGTCGAAACTGTTTAATATGCAAGGCAGGTATTTTCCAGACTTTTTCATTTAAATCAAAATGATGAGGCTCAGCCAATAACAATTCAGCCCCTCGCACGCCAGTATGTAATTTGAACAGCAGTGCTTTTTTAATAATCGGATGGGCATCCAATTTTTGTAATTTATACTTAAAATCAGATATATCCTCCGCTTTCAAATACGGATAATTTTTCTTGATTTTACTGTTAATGGCGATTTTATTTAAACCATGCGCGATGTTGAATTCACAATAACCCATCGCTACAGCGTAGTCATAAATTTGGTTCAAATAACTACAAGCTTTCTTGACAGGTTCTTTTACTTGGCGTCCCTCTATTTTTTTGATTACTGAAACCAGGTCATAACGCTTGATGTTTTGAAAAGGTAGATCCTGAAGGTCTGGATAAATATCTTGCTGTAAGCATCTTTCTGCTAACTGTAGTACACCACAGCGGGGTAGATCGTTGAAGGCATTTTTCAGTTTGAACTGTAACCACTCCTCCCCGACCTTACCAAAGGTGATGACATTAGAGGCAGTATCTTGTTCAAAACAGAAATCATTGTCTTTAAAGTCATCTCTGACTTGTCGTGCCTTTTTCAGCGATAAATCAGGATAACGACCTAACTGAATGCGTCGACGTTTTTTAGTTTGTGGATCTGTATAGCGATAGCACCAAGATTTTCTTCCACTCGGCTCAATCTTCAGGCTAAGCCCATCTTCATCGGATAAAAAACTGGTTTTTTCCTTACAATGAGCTTGGCGAACTTTAATTTCAGTAAGACTCATGGAATTTAAATGAAACCTAACAATGGGTTGATTGGATCAATTATATCAAAATAGAACGCTTTATGTATGATGCGTACACTACGCATCATATATATTTGTAATATATTGTTTTATATATTTAATATTTTAAGTATTTGTATTTTAGTAACCATTATAAGTACCACCTCTTCTTTAAGTTCCCAACAACTCACTTTTTCTGTCATCAATGTTAAATAAGTCTTGTGCTTTAAATTCTTAGATGACCTCCTCTACCCTTTATTATCATTTTTATAAAAGTAACTATATGTACTCATTAAAATTTGTAGAGCTCAAAAACAAAAAAGACCGCTATATAGCAGTCTTTTAACTTAATTAACTCTGTACACGACAAATTTCACAGAACCCTTATCCTATCAGGATTCTGCTTTCTTAAAATTGCCAAAATTTCCTTAAACTCTTCTTTTTTCCCAAAACCAATTAAACGCTGAATCGCCATTTGAAC
>NZ_VPDC01000043.1:0-8077 GCF_013417875.1 Acinetobacter sp. YH12219 | reverse complement strand
AAAAACAAGGCTTGCAGTTTCGAAAGAGATATCATGCTTTTTCTGATTCTTTCGATTCTTAGCCTCATCCCATTCAAAATACTGTTCCATAAAAAACATTCAAATTTGTATATACAATAATGTATCACAAAATTGTATCACTCGAGCTGAAAAGCGTAATTTTTAGTCAAAATTATTGGCAAAATATTTCAAAACTGCTCACAAAAAAGCCGACTTGTTTCAAAATCGGCTTTTCGCTCATTTTTGGATTTTTCTTGTTTCATTAAGTACTTGATTTTTATATTAATATACAAGTGTACTTCGTATAATCGCCATTATGTTAAATCGTTGAATCAGCATCTTGTAAAAGAAGTAGTAAAGGATTCTATTTGTCCATTTTCTGAAACGTATTCATCAATTGAATACAATTTATTATCAATCAGAACATAGTGAACTTTCTCTTGTTCCCTATAAAGACTTCCTGGTTCTTCACTATGAAATGTATATCTAAATCCTACACCGTATAGTTCATTAGCAGGGCTCTCAATAAATTGGGTAATGTTTATGTGAGAATATCCCTCGTACCGCTCATCCTTAATCTGATTTACTTCACTATTTTTTATACTTAAAACTCTGAAATCATCACCATTCACGATGCCACGACAAGCGGCTCTGTCAGTTCCCCATTTACCAATAAATATTGTACTGATCTGTGAGGCATATGCTGAGTTAAAAAATATTATTGGTAAGAGAACGACTAAAAAAAATTTCATAAAAATGCTTTTCAATGGTTAATAAAAATTAATTAACTGCTAGTTAAAGGCTAGCAGTTAACTTTCTCATTATTTTGGAGTTAATACGGATTTTAAAATCGCACTACTTTGCGATGATGTCTGAGTTGTAGAGGCATCTTCATCCCCGATTTCTAATACATCTAATCTTTTCTCTGGCCCATAATAAGACAAAAATTTATTTTTCTTTGTGTCCCAAGCTAGGTAACTTTCGTTGTACTCAGATATAAAGCGATAACCATCTTTCGTTTTTTTAAGTTCTAAGCCTTCTCGACCTAACCAATAATTCAGTACATGTTCATATTGACCATCTTGGTTCTGAAAATAGATGTCAACAAAACCATCACTATTTCCTGTGAACATAGAAACAGCGCCTTCACAGGTAACTTCTGATGATTTAATTATGTAATCTTTTAAGCCATCAGCATTGAAGTCAACGTTAACTATAAAACCTTTATCAAAAGTGATCTTCGGATTTTTTCTAGGGATCTCTGGGTCTTCGGAGATTTGTTTGCAACTATCTACGTAATGACTTTCAATTTCTGTTTTGATCTCAGATGGAAGGTTATTGAAAGGAATCGCCTTATTTATGACAGTGATTCCAGAAATTGCATTTGTGCAAAAAAAAGCTGTTAATAAAGAAACCCCAAAAACTATTTTTTTCATGAAAACTCTATAAATTTTAATAAAATAGATTGTTATTCTATCAAATAAAAATGGTATTTTTATGGAAATTTATATTGTAGATTTCCTAAAATTAACATAATACGCATTATACGAAATGCACTATAATTAACCTTAGAAATCAATACTGTAGTTTCCAGTTTATAGCCCGAACATCCCTGTTCGGGCTTTTTTTATGATTTTTCATGTTCCACGCTTATTCTTTGACCAATGTTTCACGACTTTGTTCATATCAGTTAAACAATCGTGGTTAATCATAGGGTCTAAAAAAACGGCTCCAAAAGCCTCTTTTCGGTTGCTCCGGTTCAACATGCTCCGGTACAGGAATACGCTTATTTTCTGTCTGCTCCGGAGTAGTCAATCCGTCATGTTTGTCGTTATCTACATTCAATGTAGATTCTACTTGAGATGGACTAGATTGAGCTGAAGTTGGTGTGGGATGAACCTGAGTTGGCTTCATTTCAATTAGGGTAAGTAATGTATCGATACGAGAATTTGCTTTAGCTTCGCGATCTTCTGCTTTTTCTAACTGTTTCTTTAGAAAATCGATCTGATTCTTTAGTTCAATAACTGTATTGTCTGTGTATTCAGGTGTATTTATAGTTTGTGTTGGAGACGTATCAGTGTGTTTTGAGTGTTTTCCACTAAAAGGTTCACCGTAAACGCGGAGTAACTCAGAGAAGTCGATAGAGCCATCATGATCACGACTTAACACCCCATTTTTTATATCTTTATAAAGTGTAGCACGAGATTTCTTATACAGTGTGGCTGCATCACTAACACTGTATTTTGTACTTGTTTTCATAGTGTATTGCTGTGTATTTAGGATACGTATTGAAGAATACAATAAGTGTATTCTTCAATACACTCAAGCTTTAAACCCTAAGTTCTTTAAGTGTGGCAAAAACTGCTGTTGTTGGTGAGGGTTTCTAAGCATATCCTTAATTTTAGCAGCTAAAATCTCATAACTTTCACCTTCTGAGGCTAAATGGGAAAGCTCATGTAAACGTGATAATTGATTCCCGAATAGATTAATTTGAGCATCAGATAGCTGATAAAAATCTTTCGAGGTATGTGTTATGGATTTAGATTTTTCTTTAAAAGAAAAGATAATATGAGTGACTTTACGCCCTGTTTTTTTCTGCTCAAAAGTGACTTTTAGAGGGCTGTATTCATTGATTTGGTCTATAGCAGTGTCAATTACTCGTTTCTTGAAATCAGCGAATAATGGGTACTTTTTACCGAGTTCTAACATTGTCCGTAAACTCTCAACAGAAATTTCACGCTTACCTATTTGCCGATATTGAACCAGTAGTTCATAGATACGAATACCGTATCCACTATTGATCCCAGCAATGTCTGATAAGGCATATTTGGTGAATTCTCTACTTAGATTGGAAATGAATGGCAGAATGGGTTTTGAAAAACGGATTCCAATGACACTTTGACTATCTAAAAATTGGATTTCTTGCACCCATCTCATTTTTATAGATTTATCATCAATACTGAGATTAATAGACCTCTCATAGAGTCTATTAATACCTTCCTTTAAATCTCTGTATGCAGTTTTCTCATGTACGCCCAATTGTTTTAATTCATCGACGCTAACAGGGTATAACTCATCATCTGTAATAAGCTGATTTTTGGGAATCCGTGAAATGGCAGCTAAGACAATTCGTTGCTCTACGGCACTTAATTGATACGATGCTTCTATTACTTGATTTGATTTTACAACGTGATTTTTATTCAAAACAAAACCATTGATTTTTCTAATATATGACAAATATATACTTGTCATAGTTGGTAGTCAATCCGTCATAGTTAAGTAGTCAATCCGTCATAGTTAGTAGTCAATCCGTCATAGTTAGTAGTCAATCCGTCATATTTAAACGCTGAAACCTTTGCTATATAAGGCACAGAGACAACTGAAAAGATTTAAAAGATTTAAAATATATTAAAAAGGGAAGAATGAAAAATTGCCCTTGGTTTTCGCTACGCTCAAACTCTATTGAACTTCGCTAAAGCTCAGTTCGTTGGGGCAATTTTTTGGCTAATACCAATCTGGAATTTAATAAAAAGCAAAAGCAACTCGGAATTCGCTTCGCTCATAAATTTTTTATGCTCGCTTCGCTCGATCTAGGTTTAAAGATCTGCATCTAATTTCTTATTGTTCTAAGTTTTCATTTTTAAAAAAATGTTTTTCAGAGAGTCTAGGCGCGACTTTTCTTTGTGTCGCTCGTAGACACTCGCTAAAAACTATTGTAAATCGTCATATTTTGCGTTTTTAGCTCTGTTTACAGGTTTTTATAGTGATAGGTAATTTAAAAATAAAAGAAGCTTAAATCGCAAATAAGAGCGTTCTATGGTGATTAATCAAATTGGTGAAAACCAATTTTGAAATTGATATCTGCATGTGCTGACGCTCGATTTATGGAACTCTTATTTATACATTTACCAAAATTGATCAAAAAAAACGCTATTTTATAAAAATGGTGTTTTTTATTCTTTTTTAATCAAAGATAAACTTTTATGCTTTCCGCATAAAAGGTATATTTTGATTAGATAATGATCTACTACACAACAACGAAAACAGACTGTCTTCTCAGTCTTATGCAATGCATTTCGAATGGAAGGGCTAAGTTTTGGTTTTCTGATACTGTGCTTTTTTCAAAGTTCCATCATGTGCTTCCAAAATTAATTTTGAAGTATGGCCTCGATCTGACTGAATCTGAGCGTAAGAAAAAATCGGACTACGGGGAACCAGTATGGAGTCTGGTCATCAATTATGATCCAGCCAAAAGTGAGGTATTCCAGTTTTGGTTATTTACCACAGGCTACAGAGAAGCGCGAAGAAGTAAGCTGACGCTAAAAGAAATACTCGCCAAAAATTCGAGCATGGTACAGAAGCAAAAGTTGAATAGTCTTTTGACAACCAAAAGAGAAAAACTGTTGCGCTATGGGGATTATGTACTGGGACAATACATTGAGTTTAGTGATCTTAAGCCACAATTTTCTCGGGTTTATTATCATCCTGAACGCTTTGGCGTTATTTTTAATGTTCATGCCAAGCGTGTAAAAACTATTGATAGTAACCAAGATCTGGTTTATCGGGTGTTTAAGCCTTTTGATGCCTCTGATGTCAGGCGTTTTTCCAGTATTCAACGTATTTTCGGCTTTGCTTTTTTAGAAAATGAACATACACGTTGGAATCAGGCATCCGTGAGTGCATTTTTACTGCAACGGTTTGGAATTAAATTTAACGATGACGTGAGCTATAACGAGCGGTTGAAAGAGCTAACTCGTGCATTACGCGGGGTTCGTAAAAAGCATTTGGAGTTTTTTCAACGATATTCTCAGAAGAAAATCCGTTTTACCTGGTATCTATCGCAAGAATTTATGCAGTCGGCAACGCGGGAGTTGAATAAAAAAATTGATTTAATTTCGACTGAACAGGCTGATCGTTTGAAAGAAGCCACTTTTAGATTGAGTTCTAAGGGAACTTTTCATGGTACACGTCATCAAATTGGCACGTTACAGGCTAAAATGAGATCGATATTAAATGCCCGAAATCCCGAGCAGAAGAAGCTGAATCAAATGTATTTTCCAAAAAACTTACACTATGTACGCTTCACTGCCAAGAAGGCTTGGAGTATGAAAGAGTTTGAAGTGGCTTGTCGAAATGCAGATCAGATTTATTTGAATAAACGGAATAAGCGAAAGCCTAAAGATCAACGATTAAGAAGAGACAGAAAAAAATGCTAAAGCTTTTTTTCTTAAATTTCGCATAAGAGATTTTATGTTAAATGACCCTATTTCTGCTATTTTTTCTAGAGTCATTACCACGAAATATTATGTTTTTAATTTTAGGAAAATCACAATACAACCTATGGGTATATAACATCAGTTTTTTAATAAAAAAGCACCCTATGAGGACAATGCCGGTCAGTTAAGAATTAAAAAACTAAAATTATGCTCAATAAGACATAAATTTAGATTTATTTTTAATCCCAATCTCCTTAACTGGCTGGCATTACCCTGCCCTGCTTTTGCTTAACGTATTAAAAAAATACGTTCAAATACTGGTTTCAATTGTTGAGCACCCGTTAACGTCAAATGATTACTATCAAAGTAGTAAGGCTTATTGTCTGTACTTTTGATAGCACAGTCAGGTTGACATAGAACAGTATGAACATCATATGCTTTAAATATTTGATATTGATTTTTTAATACATTAATTTGTGCAAAATATTCTGCATTTTTAGCTAAATATTTTTGCTCGTTCATACCCTTAATTTGATCTAAATATAAAAGTTTTGGAATAGAGTCTTCATAAACTGGTACAGGTAAAATTAAATCAATCTTAATGTCTTTTTGATCCGCTAATTTTAATACTTCTTCTAAAGTTTCAACTTTTAAAGACTTTGGTGAATAATGTAGAACAATATTCTTAATATTTAATTTTACTGCTTCATTAATGAGTGATTTCACTGTTACCGAATTATCCATTAATGGCGTATTTGACACCATAAAATAGGTGTTCATCTTGTGAGTACTTGCAACTTCGACAAAGGCTTGTTTAATTGAGTCAGCATGACTATTACCAACCAATAAAACTGAACGATCAAAACTTTCTTCATTAATTTTGCAGCTAATCGCATTTGGATTTGTGATGCGTACGATCTTACCGCAACGATAAACAGCTCGGTCGTTTAAACCTGCAAAGATATTTTGGTCATTTTGGTTATAAATTATACTTGGTGCGATTTTCGTTGCACCAACCAAAAGTAAAATTGACACCAAAGACGTAGCGTAAACTTTACTTGCACTATTAATTCGTCTTGTTTCAACATATCTATGCATTAAAACTGATGTAACAATAATCAAACCGAGCAAAATTGCTTTATCTACATAATTTTCTGGATATAAAATTGTTCCTGAAAATGGCTCATATAAATAAAGTACAATAATTGGGAAATGTACTAAATAAATTGAATATGAATAATCACCAATTTTAGCTAAGAAGTTCCCAAAACTACTCTCTTGCAACACTTTAGGTAAACCGCAGCTGAGAACTAAGCTTGTCGCAAAACATACCAGTAATGCATAAAAACTTGGATGTGCCTCTAAACGATTTAATGACTGTCCATCTACACGAATAAATGGAATAGCACATAATACAATGAGTCCAATTAAACCTAGCCATTGATAATTTTGAGTCTTAATATTACCTTCGTTTGTTAAATAATAAGCAATAATAAATCCAATTAAGAATTCCCAAATTCTTAAAGGCATCATAAAGAATGATGTTTTTGGTGAAATCCCGACAATGAAAACGCAACTTAAAAAAGAGCCAATTAAAACTAATGGTAAAAAAATCTTAGATTTTCTAAAGAACCATACGAGTAATGGGACAATCAAATAAAATTGAATTTCTACACCCAATGACCATAAATGTAATAAGGGATTAAAATCAGTTTTACTAAAATATGAGTTCTGCATCCAGAACCCAAAATTATTTGCAAAGAAAATACTATAAATCGACTGAGTGGCAACTTGCCCTAGCTCAGAAGGTAAAACAATAAATATCGATGCAATTAATGTTATTGCTACTGTTGTGAAGTAAGCAGGAAGGAGTCTTTTTGCTCGACGTTCAAAGAATTTTTTAGTTTCACCCGTCTTATAAAGGATAGCCATCAAGAAACCACTGACAACAAAAAAGACATCTACCCCTAAAAAACCACTCTCAATTCCAGCTACTTCCAAGTGGAAAAGTACGACAAATATTACAGCCAATGCTCTAAGTATTTGTATATCATTTCTTTTTTGCATAATCATATCAAGTTAAAATTTTGATGGATTATATAATATGGATCACCAATTAATTTTTAATTTATAGGAGTTTTCTTGAAAAGATTTACCTAATTTTGAGATTATTATTTAAGTTTCTCTAAAATTAACATAGTACACGTATACGCAGTCAAAAATGGGAGCCTAAGCTCCCATTTTTATTGATGATTTTTTAATTCTTTTAGCATAGCATCCCGTAAGATTTCATTCATACGTGTCTGATAACCTTTGCCTTGAGCTTTAAACCATGCAAGTACGTCAGCATCTAAACGAATAGATGTTTGTTGCTTCACTGGACGATAAAATTGCCCATGACGAATAGCATTACTCCAGTCGGTGATTTCAGGAATATCAGATAAATCTAATAATTCGTCTGGTACAGTTCCTTTAGCAAGCAAGTGTTCAATTTCAGCATCTTGCTTGTCGCTGAAATTTTCATTTAGCTCTTTGCGTGTATATCTAACCATGCTCATATTGATTTCGCTCCGCCTTAGTTACCTGTCTTGCACTAATGATTCGTATGATTTCACAATCATCTTCATCAAAGATGGTGTGAGCTACTAGTAGCATTAGTACGCCTTTTACTTTTCCAATGGTTTGCCAACGTTCTTCACCATCGGTATGTCTGTCCTGGATTGAGATCCTCAGCGGATCTTCAAAAACAAGGCTTGCAGTTTCGAAAGAGATATCATGCTTTTTCTGATTCTTTCGATTCTTAGCCTCATCCCATTCAAAATACTGTTCCATAAAAAACATTCAAATTTGTATATACAATA
>NZ_VPDC01000042.1:0-8471 GCF_013417875.1 Acinetobacter sp. YH12219 | reverse complement strand
CAATTACGCAGAATAATTCGGTACTATTGAACATTAGGACTAGAGTTGTGAGTTTTGTGTGGTAACTCAACTGATGGCTCTAGTCTTCTTATTTTCAAGTTTATTTCTTATCCGCGATTCGGGTTAATAATAATATAAAGCTGGGCCTATCCATGATTCGAGCGACAATATGGAATCGAGTAAAAAAACAGCTCATCTAAAAATATTAATCTATTGATTTTATTGAAATATATTAACTTAAAATTAAAGTCATAAAAAAACCTGCATTTTAGTGCAGGTCTATTTTAAACTTATAAAATCAATTATTAATTTTTTCTTCAAATGCTCTTAAACGCTTATAAATAGAAATCAGTTCGATAATGGTTGTCCATGAGGAAATCAGGTATTGGAAGGAATCACGTACACGCCCAAAGACATTTAAAATTTGCATTAATATACCGAGCGTAATTGTTCCCGCAGCAATACTTGGAAACAAAATAAAATATCCATAAATATTATCCAGTTGCATGTACCAAATACGAACCAGATTGAAATAAGCGTAGTGGAAATACAGTCTAAAATAATTAAAACGAACTTTAGTAAATAATTCTTGTAATGTGAAAGGGTCTGCTCGATCTGCATGATCTTCACCATAAACTAACTCTTTACGATATGCCGCTTCGACTTTTTGATTATTAAACTCCAAACCCGGTAGTTTATAACCCACCAGCATTAAAATAACCGTCCCTAAAACCGCCCAAAGGACTGCCGCCCAAACCAATGCATAGGCGATTTCCCCCACGACAGGTAATTTCTTTACATGTGTTGATAAAGTTAGCAGCACAGGTAGAAATGCAATTAAGGTCATCACCGATTCAACTAAGCTAACCCCAAGTCCTTCTGTGGTTTTTGCAAAGCGCATCGTGTCTTCTTGAATACGCTGTGAGGCACCTTCGATGGTTCTCAGTTTTTCCCAATGCGCAGTATAAAAGTCATTCATTGCAGTACGCCAACGAAAAACATAATGACTGACGAAAAACAGGTTCAATACAGCCAGTGTGACATACACCATGGCCACATAGAGAAAAGTCAGTATCTCAGAATATAGCATCGTCACTTCGCCCCCACCACCTGAAAGCATTTTCTGGATCAGGTCATAGAATGGGTTATACCAAGCATTGATCACGACATTACATTCCACACTAAACCAAACATTAAACAGAATAAGTGCGGTTCCCCACACTGACCATCGCTGCCAAGGATTATCTGATTTGATCTTCCAAAAGGCTGCAAAAAGCGCCGTTGCTACAAAAAACCAAACATAGAACCATAAAAATTTGGGACTCCAAAATCGGCTGACACCAATAGGTAGTTCTGCAATATGATAATTTGCAGGTAAACCAAATATCGTACCCCAACTATTACCACCGCTATACCACAAGACAATATTGATTACGAACCATAGAAGGAATGATCCAAAAAACCATTTTGGATTTGGAAAAAACGATTTAAACATTGGCCCTATATTTCCCTAAATCTTTGTTTTTAGTTTGAGTTGCTGATGATAAGTTTTATTTCATCAATTTTGTTATTCGGATTGAATATTTAACGCTGTTTAATCTGAAATTTAACAATCAAATACAAGACGACACATCATTCTGTTAGCTTAAGCATGAAAACTGAAAATTGCCTTAAATTCCTTTATTGATCAAGTCATATTGATGATTTGGTCATTGTTTGTGGAACAAAAAACGCATCTTAAGCATACAGATACACTTAAAAAATTTGTAATTTTATAAATTTTCTTTGATATCAATAAATTAAAATCCATAAATTATTTAACCATTATTTAAACTTAAGTTATGGAATTCTCTAAAATATTTCCTGTGAAGTAGCTCACGTCATTTACAAAACATGTTTCTTCGCCAATAATATGCTAAGTTCAATTAACAACCTATGCTTGGGGAAGTAAAATGGAAAGTGCAATTGTTGAATTACTCAAACCAATTACATTAAATAAAGAAAATTGCAGTCCTTTGGTTTTTGAAACTGGTACCGTTCTAAAAGTGATTATGCAAACGCCAGAAGGCCTTTTGGTAAGTAATGATGACAAATTTAACTTTATGATTTCATTGAAAGATAAGAATGAAGTTTGGCGCGAAATTTAATTTTCGCCTCACTTTGTGATTTGTTTTTAAATCATATTTATTCTAAGAAATTTAATCATACAATTATTGAATAAACAGGATAAGGTTCTTAAATTCCATAAAAAGAACCCTCCTTTTAAGCAAATATTTTTTCATAACTTAGCTTAACGTTTAAATCCGTAAATCATATTTTTCTAAAATCGCATTGGTTTTCTGATGCAATCCCTCAAAATAGACTTTACTCACCAGTGCTGAAGGCTTGTTTTTTGGCAATGGACGAATTTCATGTGCGTGCGGAAAACGTTCAGTAAAATCAAATCGTTTAACCACTTTTTTAAATTCATCAATCACAAGATTTTCATCTTTACAAAAGACATCATAGGCTTGCTGTTTTTCTGCATCCCAAAACTGCTTAAATGCATCTTGAACACTTTGGCCATTCAGCATTCGTGGTATTTGTTCATCAATAAATTTCTGAATCAAATCCATTTTTTTATACATTTTTCGGTCATTACTGAGTAAAGATTGGAGTTGTTGCTGCTGTTTCGCTCTTTGAATCGAGGACGGTGGCGCAGCAGCAATCATATTTAATAATGTATAAATATAATCCTGATTTACATAATCACTAATAATAAAATCTAAAGCAAAATTCACGTCACGTAGCACTGAATCTTTTTCAACCGCTGTACCTTTATTTATTCTGTCATACAAATCTTTATATTTAGATTTATAGTCCTCAAGTTCTTGCGGCACTATAACTGCTTTATCAACATCAAAGTCTGTATACATTTTCAGTTGTGAATGTAGACGAATCACATCACGAAAAGCTTGAATAAACTGCAACTGCTGACTTTCGAGTTTTAGATCATCTACTGACTGACACTCAGGTGTTATTTTTCTTAATTCACTAACACACTTATTAAATTCAGCTAATTGTTGATCCAATGGTGGCACAATCACTTGTTCAAAATTTTGGTCGTCTGCAAAAGTAGAAAGAGCTTTATCTGTTGCCTGCTTTAAATTTCTAAAACACACGACATTACCAAAAGCTTTAGTTGGTTTATAAATACGGTTTGTACGCGAAAAAGCCTGAATTAAACCGTGATATTTTAAGTTTTTGTCGACATAAATCGTATTAAGTGGCAATGAGTCAAACCCTGTCAGGAACATATTCACCACCAACAGCAAGTCAATTGGTGGCCCTTTAAGCTCCCCAACTTCTTTAGGTGGTTTAGGTACTTTGAAGTACTTAACTCGATCACCTAGATTTTTATAATATTCATAAAATCCTTCGTCGCAGTTATAGCTAGTCAGATGGCGTGTATTGAATTCTGCAATGATCCGTTCAAGTTGTGCTTTACGCCCCATATCAACTTGACTCGGCTGTTCTAGTTCTTCTTCAGAAATCGTACCTGTTGTGGAGTCATTGGCGTCGTTTGTCGTGTCCTGCGCTCCAAAAGAAAAAATCGTACCAATCACTAAAGGGGTATAAATTTCTTCCTTCTTGTCCGCTTCTGCAACCAACTCTGCTTGGACTCTGGTAAATATTTCATAATATTGAAGCAGGACATCTACTGAGCTGACACAAAACATTGAACAAAATTCGCGTTTTGCCGTTTTTTTGTCATGATTTTTTAAAATATAACGTACAATTTTTTCTAAGCGCTCAGGGTTGTCATACAATTCTTTAGTATCGATGCCTTGTATTTTTTCATCACCTGCATTCACCTGATGAGCGGTAAATTGTCCTACGTAATCAATTTGAAATGGTAAAACATTTTTATCTGCTATCGCATCGACAATCACATATTTATGCAGTCGTTTAGGGAATAGATATTCTGTGGTGTATTTCACGCCACCAATGCTTTGACAGTTCACAGGAAAAATAGGCGTGCCTGTAAAACCGAACATTTGCGCCTGTTTAAAGAAGCGTTTGATATTTTGGTGAGTATCACCAAATTGACTGCGGTGGCATTCATCAAAAATAAATACGACTTTTTTATCTGCCAAATCAGCGATCAATTCTCTGAATTTAGGGAGTGTAATTGCGTTATTCAGCTTTTGAATGGTCGTCACGACCAATTTATCTGTGAGTATATTGCTTTCATTTTTTCGTGAGTTCAGCCGTTTACCGATGAGCTGCTCAACCAATGTTTTGGTGTTGGTCGTTTGGTCTACGCAGTCGGGAACAAAGGCATTGAACTCTTTAGTGGTTTGATTATCTAGGTCTTTTCGGTCCACGACAAAGATAACTTTTTCTATTTCAGGTAGCTGACGCATGATTTCACTGGCTTTAAATGCCGTGAGTGTTTTTCCCGAACCCGTTGTATGCCAAATATAGGCATGATCGGTTGAGGTTTTCACATGCTGAATCATGTTTTCAACTGCATAGACTTGATAAGGTCGCAGCACCATCAAGCATTCATTGGTTTGATGCTGAACGATGTATTTACTGATCATTTTCGTAATATGTGCAGCGTTTAAAAATGCTTCGGTAAATTTACTCAAATCATTAATTGCTTTGTTGTTTTCATCGGCCCATGGAAATGTGAAATCAAACAGTGGTGTGCCATGTGAATAATATAAGCAATTTACACGGTTACTAATGACAAAGAGCTGGATGTATCCAAACAAACCTTGTCCAGAGGTATAGGCATCTTTACTATAGTTATGCACTTGGTGAAACGCTTGTGCGATTTCTACGCCACTGCGTTTAAGTTCAACTTGTACTAATGGAAAACCGTTGATCAATAGCGTGACATCAAAACGGCTGGTTTCTGTGCCACTCTCCCCGTATTGGACCGTCACTTGGTTGGTCACTTGAAAAATATTTTTTGCTGCATCATCACTTAAAAAGCGCAGTGTTTGGGTCGTACCATCATCATATTTGAGTTGATATGAACCACGTAAAAGTTTGGCTTTGCCGAAAATCGTATGTTCACTGCTCAGGTAATTCCACACCTGTTCCCATTGCTCTTGTGTGAGTGGTGCAGTCAGTGCGTTAAATTTTTCTATTTGATTTTTTAGGTTTGTGAGTAAAGCTGCCTCGTTTCTGTACTGAACACGTTCGTACCCTAAAGTTATTAAGTGCGCTATAAATTGGTTTTCGAGTTCAAGTTCTTTTTGGGTCGACATTTATAATACTGCTCAGTTTTTAACTATTGGTATGTATATCTTTTGATTCTAATAGATTTATTATATTTTTCAATCTTTTAAATTCATCAAACAAACATCTAAACTGATGATACAGATCACTGTTTTTTCTTTTAGGAATCTTTCAGTACTTTCTTAAATAAAAAAATTCCCGCATTTGAATAAATGCAGGAATTTTATAAAACCATATAACAATCACACAAACATTTGCTGTAACAAGCCTTTTTTCCACTGTTTAGCTTGTTCAATTTGCAGTGCAACGACTTCAATTTTTTGATCAATGGCTGATAGGAAATTAGCGATTTGGGTTTGTTCCTCAATACATGGAAATAACATAGAAACTTCTTTAATATCTGAAGCTAAAATATGTTCAATTGTATTACCTGTTTTGATTAGGGTAATTTTTTTCTTTCCAAACTCTGAGTAAAAGTAATATACAACAAATTCAGAATTCACTATTTGAGAGGATTTAGGTGTTAGAACCAAAAGTGCATGACAATTTCCATTTTTATACTCATCGGTAACAACAGCACACTCTCCAACATGGCCACTTTGAACCATCAAAATGTCATTAGTATGCAATATTGAATTTGTCTTTTTTTGATGAAATTCATTGTTGATATAGATAAGTCCTGTGGCATCAATTTTTCCATTTTTGATGTTCTTACCTTGAAGATATTTAACTCCAGATTCCACATAATAAGGAGTTGCCACACCGACAAAACCATTTCTAATTTTAGGAAAAAACTCTTTCAAAAATTTCTCTTCCCACTCCCCAAACTCCTTCCCATCATCCGCTTTAAAACGTATCTGCTGACTAAACAGCTTTTGCATCATGCCTTGTTTATATTGGCTCAGTAGTTCATGTTTTTCAGTCAGTTGGTTAATCTTTTCATCCACAACGGAAAGGAAAGAAGCGATTTTGATTTGTTCCTCTTGCTTGTTAGGCAATGATATTAAACACTCATTAATGTCACCTAGATTAATTTTTTTAGGGAAAGCTACATGGATAATTCGTTTGTGTAACTCATTTTTAAAAAAAGGTGTTCCTATGTATTGATTCAGAAATGGTGTACTTACATTAGCTTTAGGTCTAATTAAAGCTAAACTAACGTAATATGCTAATGGTTCACTGTCATTAACGATAGCCGTTGCACCAATTTCACCAGCCGTAATGCGCGTCATTAAAATGTCGTTTAGTTGAGGCTTATTTTTGAAGTCTTTTTTAAATGCTTCTGCAGTAATAAATTTATCACTGTCATAAGGTGACTGAATATTTTCAACACTAACGAATTTGATGCCTGACTCTACATAGTTGGGAGTTTGATGCGTCCCATCAAAAACCTTAGAAATTTTATCTAAACTAACCTTACTCCAATCCCCATCAAACTCTTTAAACCGTAATTTAGGTGAAGTCATTACTTCACCTCCGCAAACGGAGAGTCAATGCCTAATTCCTTACAGAAGCTCGCAATCACTGCATCAGTCTTTTGACTTTCAACTTCTAAGGCTTGAAGCTGTTTCGCTATTGCATCTAAATCGATCTCTTCTTCTGCTTCAAAAGTATCCACATAACGTGGAATATTCAGATTGTAATCATTGTCAGCAACTTCTTGCAGACTCGCTACGTATGCATATTTTTCAATATTTTGACGGTTTTCAAATGCACCAATAATATTATCTAAATGCTCTGGCAAAAGCTTGTTTTGATTCTTTTGCTTATCAAACTCGTTACTCGCATCAATAAATAAAATATTGTCGCTATGCTCACGGTTTTTCTTCAACACCAACACACAGGTTGGAATAGTCGTGCCATAGAAAATATTGGCAGGCAAGCCAATAATCGTATCAATCACATTTAACTTTTCGATTAAATGCTTACGAATATGCCCTTCACTCGAACCACGGAACAAAACCCCATGCGGCAGTACAATCGCCAAAGTCCCATTTTCATCTAACTGATAAAGCATGTGCTGTAAAAACGCCATATCTGCCTTAGAACTTGGAGCTAATTTGCCAAAATCACGGAAACGCGGATCGCTTAAGTATGACTCACTCGCAGACCATTTAGCAGAAAATGGTGGATTCGCTACAATCGCATCAAATTTCAATTCCATATGCTGTGGGCGTTTTAAAGTATCTTCCTGCTTAATTTCAAACTTTGAGTAATGCACATCATGCAAAATCATGTTCATACGTGCCAAGTTATAGGTCGTACGATTCATTTCTTGACCGTAAATCGCATCCACATCGCCGACTTCACGCTTTACACGTAGCAATAAAGATCCTGAACCACAAGTCGGGTCATATACACTGCGTAGACGTTCTTTACCTAAGGTGACAAGTTTTGCAAGCAAAGTCGAAACCATTTGCGGTGTATAAAACTCACCTGCTTTTTTACCAGCACCTGAAGCAAATTCACCAATGAGAAACTCATAAGCATCGCCTAAAATATCAGACTCAGTATTCGATAGATCAAAATTAATATCGTCCAAATGTACGATCACACGGCTAATCAGCTCATTGCGGTCATCAGGCGTATTTCCTAACTTGGTCGAACTTAAATCCATGTCTTCAAACAAATGCGAAAAATCATCTGCCGCATCTGTACGCAGCGTACTTTGCTCAATTGCCTTAAGGGTTTTAATTACATCATCCAAAATGTATTTTTTTGCTCGAGCTAATGTTGCCATACTATGGAACAATTCTTGTGGTGCTAAGAAGTAGCCCATACTCGCAAGACATTCTTCACGCACAGCACTCAAATATGCATGATTATTTTCAGTATCTTCGACCAATTCTGTAAACTTAATTTGATCCGGCGCCAAAATTTCGTTGGCATTATTTTGAATTTTTTCAGACAAATATTTATAGAAGATCAAGCCCAAAATGTAATCACGGAATTCATCTGCCCCCATTTTACCGCGCAAAGTATTGGCAATATTCCAGAGTTGTTTTTGCAGTTCTTGAAGCTGGACTTGAGTCATTGTTGTACCAAAAAATGTTTTTAATTAATCATAAAAAAAGCCGAACCCGAAGGTTCGACTTTTTTGAATTTTGGTGGAGATGGCGTCAATTGAACTCAACTCCTAAGCTATTGATTTAGTGAACCATAAAGTCAATAGCGTTTTACCTGTACCCATTTTTTACCCAAATTAGATTTAGCGCATTGAATCACAAAATTTATTTTGT
>NZ_VPDC01000041.1:0-8912 GCF_013417875.1 Acinetobacter sp. YH12219 | reverse complement strand
GCAAGTAACTTGGACCAGTGTTGATCATTTAGCATTGTTCGAGGCATAGCGAGTGTAAAATTGGGTTTGGCGATTTAATTTTACTATCTCGCTATTTTTTTAATCAACAAATGTCAACAGACCCTATATTGATGAAAGAATATAAAGTTGTTATCTATCAAGAAGGCATGCTGGGATCTTTACTGCTTGGCTCTTCAAAAGTTGATCCTGTTAAATTCACCAATTTTTTAAATCAAAATGCGCAGCAAGGTTGGGCGGTGATTACGATGGAAAAAGATATCCGCCGTATGCTACTTTTTTGGAAGCGTGAAGCTTATGTAGTTGTTTTGGAGAGAGAAATATGAAATATGGTGTCTTTAGCGCACTTATTATTTCAGTTTTATGGGGGTTATTAGCCATCGCTCAGTTGTGGTTTGAGTTGCTCAGTGTCGAAGTATTTACCAAAATAACCGTCACTGTGGCGATTCTAGAAGCCATCATTATTATCGCAACATTGGTCATACGTGAGTATTTGACAGATAAAAAATTGAAAAAAGATGGCTTTATAGATTAGACCGCATAAATAGGGCGATTGAGTGCTGAACTCAATTGCCCTTAAATTTTAAAGTCATCTTATAGATTAAATCTATATTGGCTCATTACTCAATCATCATAAGGTCAGCACTGCTGGCAGATTTTAATTGTCGTAGCGCAAAAATAGAGCGTGTATGGCGTATACCTTTCATAGAATATAAGTTTTTACGCAAAAAACGCTCATAGTGTTCAGCATTTTTAACCGCAACTTTCACTAAATAATCGTAATCGCCAGTGACTAAATGTGCCTCTACCACTTCTGGCATATTGGCTAAAGTTTCACTAAATTGATCTAAAATTTCATCATCGTGACGTTCTAATGTGATTTCAATAAAGAATAATTCATTGATCCCAATCGATTTTGGATTGATGTTGGCTGTATAACCATCGATAATTTTTAAATTTTCTAGACGTTTTAAGCGTGTCCAACATGGCGAAGAGGAGAGACCAACACGTTCAGAAAGCTGGGCTATGGTGAGTCGTCCATCTTCTCTTAATGCGGATAATATTAAACGATCAATTCTGTCGAGGTTGTGTCGTGCTTCACTCATGCCAAAATAGAATATAATTGAGAAAAAATAGTTATATCATTTTTTGCAATGGTCGGCTGAAGAAAATTAGCACACTCGGACTTGCAATGCAGATTTTAAAGATAGAAAAATAAATTATGTAAGGTGTTAGGCAGGGTGATTGAAGCTAAAAATAGAAAATCTTGTGCAGATTATAAAAAGACCACTCAGCCGGATTACTGACTGAGTGGCAAAAACTTAAGCGTGTAACTGTTGTTCAATGATCGGCCATAGGTTTTGATGTGACGATTTAAACATCAACATATGTCCGATGGCTTTATGACCTGTTTCTTTCGGTTTTAACTCAATCATTTGAGTCGAAGCATTCGGGTATAAGCGCAGCAAGTCTTTGACATTGGCTTCCGTGGCGATTTCGTCATCAGAGCTCCATACGGCAGTGATCGGACAGCTCACCTGTTGATGAAAATCATGCTGAACAGTTTTGCCTAAGGCGTTGATGACATAACCGGGTTTGCTACAAAATTCAGCCCATTCACGAGCAACATCTTTTGGCAAATTTTCACCCATGCCAATCGCATTAGTCGGGCCATAGCCAATGGTATAGCGTGCAATCGGGAAGATCACATTAAACATCACTGGAGCTAAAAGCTTGGTGCGACCTTTAAGATCTTTGACATGACCTGTAGAGCCAGAAACAGCAACCACTTTGGCAACTTTGTCATAATTTGGCACGATACCTAATAATTGTCCGCCTGCGCTATGACCGAGTAATATGACTTTAGGTGCCTGCGTTTTACTGATCAAAGCGTCGATTGCCGCAGGGATATCTAGCTGCCCCCATTGCACAATACTTGCTGTCGATTGTTTTAAAGGGCTGTGTAGCGACTCACCAATACCACGAAAATCGAAAACTAAAACGTCATAGCCTTGTTGGCTCAACCATGTTGCATAGCTATTATAAAATTGCTTGGTAATGCCTGTGGCTGGACAAATCAACACAGGTAAAGCCTGTTTGAGCTCTGTCTGGTGCGGATAAAAGCGCGCACTCAGTGAATAGCCGTCTTGGCAATGAATCGTGAGTTTTTCAGATGATGACATGATTCAAACTTCATGGGTGTGTTCCGATGTCACTAATTTACACAAGTTCCAAAAAGAAACCTGAAAAGAGTATGACTCTAAAGTCATGCCATAACAGGTTTGAAGCAAGTACTATTGCAGAAGAAATACAGATAAAAATAATGCGTATAATTGAACAATGGATGTAAATTAAAATGGACATGCTTCAACTTTCGAGTGCAGTAAAAATTGCGATAGTTTTTAGTGGGATTTATTTATGGGTAGGTATGCTCACAGGTGTGTGGAAATATGCACAAATAAGGCAGTCTGAACTGGCACGTGCGCATTATTATGTAGATATCGCACATCGGAGCAGTTTGTTATACGCCCCAGCGACGCTTATTTTAGCGGTATTGGCCTATTTTTCAGCACTTCCACATACACTCAATTTACTCTTTGTAATCATCAATTTGTTCTTTTTTAGCTTTTCGATTTTAAGCTATGTGCTGCATGGCTTTTTAGCTGATACCACCAATCAATTTAAAGTACCGCACGTCTTAGGCAAATGGCATTTACCTAAATGGATGATGAGTATGGCAATGCTTGGATTGGTGATAGGCGAGTTAATTGCAACACTCGGATTGCTCTTCGGAGTCATCGTTAAATTTTGGTTTTAAACAAAGCAATATCAATTAGAAATGGTTTGCATGAGATTGGAAGCTAATCAAGAACTAAAAGCTTTTAAAGTGCAGACGATGGCTATGTAGAAGAATTTATAAAACAAAATTTGAAGTTAAATAGAATCGAAAATTCATGAGAAAAGGCTGATGATTTTCTGGTTATTTTAGGGATTATTTGTATTGTTTTTTAAAATGGATTGAATGATCGAGAAGGTGGGGGTGGCATCTTTCTTTTTTCAAGATGGATGATGCCTCATCCATCTTCTAACTTAAAATTCTGTTGATTTTTGCTTTCGATATTTGTGGTCAATGACTGCCCATAAATAAAAGGCTACAGAGACAATAAGCGCATAAGCAAAATATTCAGGTCTTAAATTTCCTTGTATTAAGCCTTGAATAAGTAGTGTCAGCATGAGAGCAATAGTGGTGCTTATATAGGTCACCATGTTCTTATTTGCCTTCAGAGCGTTAATGAAGAATTGCTTTTTGAAATGTACTGATAACATCTCCACCCCTCCTTGTTGTTGTTTAGCCAAAACCCATGATTTTGGTCATGGTTTGAACTACTGTTGTACTTCGAAACTAGAAGTATTTCAATAGCAAATGTCATTATTTTGTCATAAAACTATGTTAGATCATCGTATAAGAATAATCATTTTATTCATATACTAAATATTATGAATCTAAAGGTGTTGACTGGTGAGTAAAATGGTCGATGCATAATATCTATGTATGAATAAGCAATATATATACCAACACGGGTATATCGGCTTTATGACACGAAACCGCCTAGCTTACAGTCTGAATCGGGCTTAATCATGGAGTTTGTGTACGGTGTATTTTGCAGAAAGTAGTTGTATTTTAACTATTATTATATTTTGTAGCCAAAGGGCTGGATTTTTTTCTCATCATGAAAATAAAACTTTATTAAAAAAAGTTCAATGACTTAGGATTTTTGCGCTGTAGTAGGACAAATAAAAGTCAGTTTGGGTAAAACTCGACAATTATTGGTCACAGGTAAAATCGTCATTCGGGTAAAACTCCGATTTTAGACAGGTCAAAAAAGGTTACTTTTTAACTTTGTCAATTACAGCAGCAATAATCAGCACAATCACAGAAGGGATCAGCCATGCTAAATTTTGTTGAGCAAGCGGTAGATTGGCAATAAAGCTTGGAAGCGCATCTTCGAAACCAGCTACTTTTAAACCATCAAAAATACCGAAAATAAACGCACAAGCGGTAACAGGAGCAATAACTCGTGATGGTGAAATAAACCATTTAGAGCAGAAGCTAAGTAGGATAACTGCAATCGCAGGTGGATAAATTGCACTTAAAACAGGCACTGAAACTGCAATGAGTTTGGTTAAACCTAAGTTTGAAATCAGCAGTGAGAAACCAACTAAAATGAACACAAAAACTTTGTATGGAATTTTAGTCAATTCTGAGAAATATTCAGCACATGCGCAGGTCAAGCCAATCGCGGTAACCATACATGCAACAAAGATCATTGCAGATAGGAAATAAGCGCCCATATCACCAAATGCATGTTGTACATATGCATGCAGGATCACTGCACCATTTGTTGCATTTGGAGCAATATCATGGCTGCCCATACCGAGTTTGAACAAGCTGATATAAACCAGTGTAAGTCCAATACCTGAAATAATACTGGCAATGACAGCATACTTGGTGACGAGCTTACTATCCGTTACACCACGTGAAGTAATGGCTTTTACGATCACGATACCAAAAACTAAAGCACCTAAAGTATCCATGGTTAAATAACCATTGACCACACCTTCAGAAACTGGTGCAGCCACGTAGTTACCAATTGCAGGCGGAATTACACCAGCAGGGATAAAGAACGCAGAGATACCCAGTACAATGAGACCTAAGATCTTGAGCGGTGAAAGGAAATAACCCACAGTATCCAAAATTTTGTTTGGATAAAGTGAAACAATGGTCACTAATGCAAAATAAATCACGCTATAAATTAGCAGACTGTTTGCGCCGTTACCAAAATAAGAAGAGAAACCAATTTCATATGAAACGGTAGCTGTACGAGGTGTTGCAAATAAAGGTCCAACAGCTAAGTAACACGCGACAGTAAGGATAATGCTGGCTGCTTTACCCAAAGGTGAACTTAAAACTTGAATAGAACCCTCAACACGCGACAAAGCAATAATCGTGATGACAGGTAGACCAACTGCGGTGATTAAGAAACCAAATGCAGCTAACCAAACATGTTCACCCGCTTGCTGTGCGACAATTGGTGGGAAAATAATGTTACCTGCACCAATAAACAGTGCAAAGGTCATAAAACCTAAGGCAACAATATCCCGTGTACGAAGACTTGTCATAAAGGGGAGATGAACTGTGAAAAAAGGCAATTTTAGTGCAATTAAGCTCGTTTTTGGAGCAAAATTTATAAATCGTATAGATAGTTTTTATAATACGAATCATGAATATATTGACAGATAAAATAATGTTTTATTTATATTTATGATAAATAAAAGAAATTTATTGTATATAAATTTTTTATAGAAATATGTTTAGCGATTAAGATTTATCAGATATAAATCAATTGTTCTAATTTTCAGCACTAAATAGGATGCTATAAGCCGAATAAATGCAGAAATATTGGCTGAATAAAACAAAAAAAATCTAAAAGGTCTATAATTCGGTGTATTCAAATTTGAGGATATTCAGATGAAAGCTTCCAAAATCACGATTAAAACCGAGCAAGATATTGAAAAATTACGCATTTCAGGTCGTTTAGCTGCTCAGGTTTTAGAGATGATCGGGGAGTATGTCAAGCCGGGCGTGACCACTGAATATCTAGACGATATCTGTAATGATTTTATCGTCAACACACTTAAAGTGATTCCTGCCAACGTTGGCTACTATGGCTATACCAAAACCACCTGTATTTCACCGAATGAAGTGGTTTGTCATGGTATTCCTTCGAAAGAAACTGTATTGAAAGATGGTGACATTATCAATATTGATGTTGCCATCATTAAAGATGGTTATTTTGGTGATACCAGTCGTATGTACTATGTGGGTGAGGTTTCGCCTGCGGCTAAAAAGTTAGTGGAAACTACCTACGAAGCCATGGTTGCAGGGATTCATGCAGTTAAACCGGGAGCAACTTTGGGGGATGTAGGCTATGCCATTCAACAAGTTGCTCATCGTGAAGGCTACAGCATAGTACGTGAATACTGTGGTCACGGAATTGGTAAGGTTTATCATGAGCAACCGAGCGTTTTACACTATGGTCAACCGGGTCAAGGTGTGATTCTGAAAAAAGGCATGGTCTTTACCATTGAACCGATGATTAACAGCGGTAAAGCGCGAACTAAAGAGTTAAAAGATGGCTGGACAGTGATTACTGCAGACCGCTCTTTATCTGCACAGTGGGAACATATGGTGGTTGTAACCGATAGTGGTTTTGAGTTGCTATCTCCATGGCCAGAAGGTACAGGTACATATCCTGCAATCTAAGCTAAATCGCGAATTTAATCCTGAATCTGCTGTATCTAAATGATTGAAGTTAAATTAAATTATACATGTGTATAATTTTTGACTTTAGTCTAATAATTTGTAGTGTGTATGAACGTTATAGGTTTTAAGACTAAGAGGTTTTGTCTATAGCTTAATTTATAAGGCTTTGCTTATAACTCTGAAAATCAGTTAGAGCTATTAACGATTTAATAAAGATGTATTTTATTTATATAATATGATTACAGATTCTGCTGTAGTTTCTGATTTTCTTAGTTTTTAAGTTTTCGCTTACCCATCACATGGGTACGCTTTTTTTTGCCTAAAATTTAGCGTGTTCATGTTGGCTGAGTTTTTCAACTAAGTAATCAATGAATACTCGTACAGCAGGTAATAAGCCACGACGAGATGGATAAACAGCATGGAATATACCATGTGCAGCTTTCCATTCAGGTAACACACGAACCAAAGCACCTGATTTCACATGGTCGGACACAATACTGTCGGGCAATAACACCACGCCACAATCTTGGCAGGCTAGCGCAGCTAACATAGACAGGTCAGAGCCCATTACCGTTGGGTTGACTTTAATTTTTTTCTGATGATGCTGTGCATCGGTCACAATAATATGTTGATCGAGATGCTCATCCGCCATACTTAAAATTTGATGCTGTGATAAATCTTCGGGCTGTTTGAGTTCACCAAATTTATTTAGATAGGCCTGACTGGCAAATAAGTGCTGCTCAATCGTTTCAAATTTACGAATAACTAAGTTCGGGTCATCGTCTAGATTTGAACGGACACGTAGCGCGAGATCGAAGCCTTCATTTATGATATCTACGCGGCGATTGGTAACCATCATTTGCACTTTAATTTCTGGATATTGCTTTAAAAATTCAGGCAATATTTTGGTCATTTCATTTTGCGCGATGGAAACAGGTAAGCTGACTTTAATTAAGCCGCGCGGCTGTGTACTTAGATGATCAACCAAATCGTGTGCGGCTTGAGCGGCATTCATCATGACTTGTGCATGACGATAGATGTTCATACCAATATCTGTAACAGCAAAATGCCGTGAGCTACGCTGAATTAGTCGGACACCTAAACGTTCTTCTAAGTTATAGACCCGACGACTCAGTTTTGATTTTGGAATATCTGTTGCACGTTCGGCTGCACTAAAACCACCATGTTCGACCACTTGGGCAAAACAATAAAAATCATCTAGATCACTCAGCACTGTTCTTATTCCATATTTGCAACGATTTTGCTAATTAACTTGAATTGTTTCATGAAGTCAATCACGTTTTGTAGTTTTTCATGTGAGAAGATTGAGCAAAATTGCCAAGACTAAAGTCGGGTTAACCTTGTAATCGTTTCACATTAGCATGACCAAACAATAAATGTGGTGTATACATCTTTTAAATAACCGAATTTGAAGGATGTGATTTGAGTGTCGTCCTGATATATTCAAATAAAAGACCATTATGAAAGAAATTCGACATTAAAGGACAATGTCATGGAATTAAGACATTTACGTTACTTTGTCGCCGTTGTAGAAGAACAGAGTTTTACGAAGGCTGCTGAAAAGCTATTTATTGCTCAACCTCCTCTAAGTCGTCAAATTCAAAATTTAGAAGAAGAGTTGGGGGCACAGCTTTTTGAGCGTGGCAGCCGTCCTTTAAGAACCACCACCATTGGCCGTTTTTTTTATCAGCAAGCTGTGAAATTACTTTCCAATGCAGAAGAAATTAAGCTCATTACGCAGCGGGCCAGTGCCACTGAACGTACTATTAATATTGGGTATGGCGGTTCGTTACTCTGTGGTTTATTACCTCGAATTGTTTATTTGTTCCGTCAGCAATATCCACACTTAAATGTAAATTTAATTGAACTGAGTGCAGTCGATCAAATTCAGGCTTTAAAAGAAGGTCGGGTTGATGCATGTTTTAGCCGAGTTCGTGTGTCGGATCAGGCGGTTAAACGTGTGCTATTGCGAGAAGAGCCGCTAATTGTTGCGGTGCATTCAAGCCATCCTTTATCTTTACAGCAGCAGATTGCATTAAATAATCTCAAAGATGAGCAGATTTTTATCTATCCTGCAACGGATGGTCAAAGTTATGCAACGCTGATCAAGTCGTTGTTTTTAGAATATGGTATGGAGCCGAAACGCTTTAACACTCAAGCAGATTTGCAGCAATCACTAGGCATGGTTGCCGCAGGCGAAGGCATTTGTATTGTTCCTGAATCTGTACAAATTATGCAGTTTAGGCATGTGAATTATGTGAAATTGTCGGATAGTGCGGCCATTAGCCAAATTTACTTGATCGTGCGGAATGATGATGAAGGGGAGTTGGCGCGTCCTTTATTTGACTGCGTTTACCAAGTATATGATTTGGAAGCAATTGAATACGATCGTCGGGTTTTCTAGTGCTTATTTTAAAAAGTAATAGGGTCTGTTGACATTTGTTGATTAAAAAAATAGCGAGATAGTAAAATTAAATCGCCAAACCCAATTTTACACTCGCTATGCCTCGAACAATGCTAAATGATCAACACTGGTCCAAGTTACTTG
>NZ_VPDC01000003.1:0-227450 GCF_013417875.1 Acinetobacter sp. YH12219 | reverse complement strand
GATAAATATTAAAGTGACGGAAAATAGCAAGTAACTTGGACCAGTGTTGATCATTTAGCATTGTTCGAGGCATAGCGAGTGTAAAATTGGGTTTGGCGATTTAATTTTACTATCTCGCTATTTTTTTAATCAACAAATGTCAACAGACCCTAATAAATAGTTAACTATCAATCTTATCTAAATTACGGTCTTTTAAGCTTAAGTTCCCCTTCACAATATCAGACAGCATGCGCCAATCGGAAATAAAGCTGTATAAAGGCTGCTTGAAACTTGCCGGCTTATTTTTTTCAAAGAAAAAATGTCCGACCCATGCACAGGCATAGCCTGAAACCAGACCATAAGCAAAATACTTTGGTTGTTTTTTTAAAATTGCTTTCATGAAGAAATAGAGTCCTATACTGCTGCCTGTGGCATGTAAACGTCGGCTCATGATATTTCGATGTTCAGTCAAATAAAATCGATAAAATTGCGAGTAGTCACGAATAGGCAACTGAAATTCGGGCTTTAAATCTCGATTAAACTCGGGTTGTACTTGTGAATTCATGTTGTGCTCATCCTGAACTTATTTTAATCAACATAGCTTAAAATTCGTCCGCGTTAAAGGCGTAAAATTTTATTTTGATCCCATGAAAGTCGAACCATTGTGAATTATACAATTGATGGAATATCCATCTTTTAAAACTTTTCTTAGTCCAAAAGCAGAGTTTTCAAATCCGTCAAGTCTTACTTCTCAACTGTTTTTCGCTACAATCGATACGCGTTTAACTCATAGAAAATTTACGCACATTTTAGTTTTTCATTTTTATAAAAATTTAAAGATCGCTTCATGCCAGATCATGAAGTTGTGACATCAGGACAGAAAACCATGGTTGAAGTTGAATTAAAGTTCCAGATTCCAGAAGCACGTCGAACTGCATTATTAAAAGCACTCGATCCAAAAAAATCGGAACAAATTCAACTTAAAGCTAAATATTTTGATACCCCAGATCGAAAAATGGCACAGCAGCATGCAGCCTTGCGTCAACGTTTAGAAGGAACGCGCTGGATTCAAACCCTGAAAGCTGCAGGTAAAAGTCACATTGAACGCTTTGAACATAACTTAGATTTGGGTGAAGTTGAACAAGCTCCTGCTTTAGATTTATCGGTCTATGCCAATGAAGCTGAAGTTCAATCGGTTTTAAAAACCACTTTAGGCGATCAGCAAAATTCTCTACAACTTCAGTTTGAAACTGACATTCTGAGAACTTATCGTGTCATAGAGTTTGAAGATGCCAAGATCGAAGTTAGCTTAGATATCGGCTGTATCCGTAGCAACAATACAGAAACAGAGGTTCACGAAGTCGAATTTGAGCTTAAAAGTGGCTCTATTCAATCACTCCTTGCCTTTAGTTTTGAATGGGTTAAAAAGTACCATTTGTGGTTAGACGTTCGCAGTAAAGCGGAAATCGGGAATTTGCTGGCGTTTAATCAAACTGTGAGTCCAGCAGTTGAGGCTAAAGAATTTCAACTCAGTAAAAAAGACACTGCCGCAAAAAACTTACGACTTTTAATTGCACAGGACATGCAGCACCTTCTGCCTAATATTGCCGCAATTTCTGCAGGTGTTGCTCAGGCCGAGCACATTACACAAGCTCAAAAAGCACTCCATCATTTACAATTAACCATTTCGCTGTTTAAAGATTGGAACAGCGATATCGTTGAAAAATGGGCTGTGCAATTGGGCGCATTTAAACAGCAGTTTGAACAATTACACCATTTTGAGCACATGCAAAATACCTTGGGTGGCCTTTTACAAAACCCAACGACCTCAGAAAATTTAACCAAAGATATTTTGTATGCCAAAGAGAAGTTAGGCAATTTGGTTAAATCGACTCAAAATGTGCATCATTATCTTGAGCTTTTAATGTTTAGTTTGAAAGTCGATGAAGCACCGCAACAACATGATTTTAAATGGTATGCTCAAACTACCCTTCAAAACCAATATAAAGCCCTGCAAGAGGCTTTAAATGATGCCGACATTAACAATTTTGAAAGCTTAGATGTGCTTTCTCAGCGCATACAAGAGCTTAAATTTAGCTTCCCAATTTTGACGTCTATTTATGATGTAAAAAACTTGCAGAAATATAGTAAAGCGCTCAATGATGCACAAGTCGCGGCTCAGGAATATCAAGTCCTTTCCTCTTCTGCACAATATATTCAGCAAACAGAGCTGGAAGCTAGTGATTGGTTTGTTCTCGGCTGGTTGACTGCAAAACAAGAGGTTTATGCAGATAAGCTATTAGAAGCGACCGAGCAATTCCTTGTCAGTCGAAAACTCATTAAATAAAACCTAAGGGAGATTCAATGAGTCTCCCTTTTTTATTTGTATCCTACATTGTCATATAGATATTCATTTGTTGAACATTCAGGTTCATAGTCGGCTATTTTCAATTCATCATTTCCTTAGTTTGACTCAGTTACATTGAAATATTTTGAGAACCTATTATTTTTGTTTTCTGGATAAAAACTTTTAAAATAAGCTATCTGAAAACTTAGATTCAGGGTGGTTTTATGTTGAAAAGTCACATACCTGTAATTTATCCCCTATTTTCATTTTCACTTATTTTTATCTTTTTCCCATTACTAAGTGCTTGTAGTGAACAACATAAGCCTGTGCAAAGCACCGAATTAAGGCGCACGGCATCCTTACAAGTCGAAAAGCCGCTTTCTCCAACTCAAAACTTTGATCAGACACGAAGAACCTTTAAAGTCCTGCGCAATAATAATGAGGACTATGGTGATGAGTCTTACCAAATCAAAACCGATGCTGGCACACTGAGTATTTACAGCATGAACTTGAATCCGCAACAAGGTCAGCTACTATCTAGCGTCAAGTCTGGAGAATGTCTCACCCTATCGAGTCAAAGCGACAATTTAATTGCGGTTGACGGTTATATCAGTGTGATGGAATTGGGCGACATTAAAATTCATCCCTGCAAATAAACTTCAATATAGTATTTGCATATCAGTCATTCAAAAAAACTAAGAAAATTGCCTTAAGGCTACACTGCTATTGGGGGTTTAATTCATAATCCATACTGATTTAACCTTGTGCTAATAACCCCCATGATTTCATAGCATTACTCACCATGCGTTGTAATTGTGTCAAGGCCATACCATCACGTGCTTGCATGGTCATCCCTTGTAATAATGGCATATAAAAATCAGTCAATTGCTCTGCATGGGCCAAACTTTCAATTTCGGCATTTGCCATAGTGGCTATTTTCACATTAGGGCGTGGATTACATAATCCAAAGCATCCTTGTGCAGCGAACTAAATTCACGTTCTAAGTAATATCGTCAACATATTTAATTAACTGATGTTACGCACGTAAAAGTAATTACGCATTTTTAAAATGATTTTTAAGTCTATTCGACGGAGTCTTACATCTAGGGTTTAAATAAAGGGATTAGCCTTCGGCTGGAAGTACTTTTGTTTCGGCAAAATGAGAAGCGAAGCTTCGCAAGGAAACCATCTTGCGGAGCAATGCTCCTCACCGCAAAACTCGTTCACTAGCGTCTACTTATTCAAAGTATCGCAAAAACATCTTTAAATAGATGTAGTTCTGTCTCAAACACTTGCGGATGACGTTGCCGCGTATCGCTCTTTTATTTGAATCAAATGGCGCTTCTGATGTTACTGCGTAACATCAGTAATTAACGATATTTATTAATTAACGATATTTCCCAAAGATTTTCCACGTATTGTTATCTGCTAAAGGGTCACTATAGCTATCGCTACGGGCTTTACGTGGTTTGTCACGGGCATCCACCAATTTAAACTCGTTTTCGACACTAAGTACAATGCCATTCACATAAAAACGAGTACGGGTATAATCACTTTGTCCATGTTGAAATACATAGGTTCTGAGGTCAATAAATTCACGGTGTGCGACCAAAGCAGCCGTATCATCGCTGTCTAGCCATAGCCGCATCGCTTGAATTTGATCTGCTTCAAACTGCCCACATTTTTCAACCAAACTTGCAATACCACGAAAGGTTTTAGATTCTTTCGCACGTGTTTTGTTGATTCGAATACGATCCACATGAAAATAAAAAAGCGGCAGATTCAAATGACTCGGCAAATGGATTGCATCAAGGACTTCATCTTCCACAAAGGGTTGAAATAAGTCTTGAGCACGTTCAATTAAGCCTGTCCACTGTGCATAATATTCGGCTACTTCAGACTGTGTACCATAATAAATGGGCAGCCCTTCTACATTGGCTAAGGTTGAGGGCGGCCAAATATTTTGTCGAAGTAATGCAATATCACTTTTCAGACTTTGCACTGCGATTGCGTCTTGCATGAAGCATTCCATTTTACTTAGGCTATTTTTTAGATTAAGTCAAAGGTTTAGTTTCTGCAAGGCTTTGCCTATAATACTGCATTAGATTTTTATGCTAGGACACATTCATGGTTCAAAAGATTGAAGCTACTGATGTAACCGAAGAAGAAGCGTTGAATGCAGCTTTCTTTGAACGTGCGGATGAATTTATTAAACAAGCCAATGAATTTTGTCGTGTTGAAAAAGGTTCTCAAGTTAAACCTGCAGAAATGCGCGGCCAAGTGAGTGCTGCCATGTTATTTGGTACTGCTCGCTTTAATACTTGGGTTGCTGCAAATGGCTTCAAAGATGGCAAAGAAATGCGTGATGCCAAAGATCAAGTGATGTCTTATATTCTTCAACAATTTCAAATGATGCTTGAAGATAATTATGATGAATATTGCGAACAGTTTGAAAACTATCTTCGCTTCCGTCATAACGAAGAATTCCATGCAAATAAGCATGATCACGACAACGATCATCAGCATTAATCAAAAGCCCTTCGGGGCTTTTTTTATACAACTTCTCTTTCACAAAGCTTTGATTTAATATTCAGTCATAACGTTGTATTTTCATCATTCAAACTATTTTCAGTACCTTGCGTATTCGGAAATACAATGAAATACGCAAGAAATGGACATGGTTTTAAGGACAAGGATAGCAATGCAGACGCTCGATTTTGCCATCGTGGATTCACATATACATCAATGGGATCCATACAATACCCCACATGCCGCTTCACTTGCCGTGAAATTATTGGGTAAACATCCCTACTTGCTCGACAAAATGATGCGCTTAGTTAAGCCGCAAGAGTTAATTGACACAGTTGGTTTAACCAAACATGTGACGACACCGTATTTGCCTGAAAATTATAAGCAAGATGCAGGACATTATCTGGTCGATCAAATCGTACATGTAGAAGCGAGCTGGCATGACCATAAAGGCAAAGGGGTGGTTGGTGAAACAAAGTTTATTGAATCTTTAGACTTTAATGCTCAAAAGATTAAACTTGGCGCCATAGTCGGCACTGCAGACCCATGTGACAGTAGTTTTAAGAAAATTCTTAAAATGCATAAACAAGCTTCCCCACATTTTCGTGGCATACGAAAAATGGCAGCTGTACATGAAGACCCGAAAGTTCATGCATGGACCAATGAACCGCATCTCTATACCAATAAAAAATTTATGAAAGGTTTTGAAGCCCTCGCTCAAATGAACTTAAGTTTTGATGCATGGGTTTATTCAGACCAAATTCGTGATTTAACCGCTTTAGCACGTGCTTTCCCTGAAACATCTATCGTGCTGGATCATTTTGGGACACCTGTGGGTGCCTTTGGACCTGTGGGTTCACATACAGGCTTAACCCAAACTTCACGTGACAATATCTTGTTTCGTTGGAAAGATGATTTAGCTGAACTGGCAAGTTGCCCAAATGTTTATACCAAAATGTCTGGTTTATTCATGCCGGTGCTGGGTCATCAGTTTCATAAAGAACAACGCCTGGCTTCCAAACAAGAGATTTTCGATTGTGCCTTCCCGCTTATTTCGCATGCTCTACAATGCTTTGGGAAATACCGTGTGATGTTTGGCTCTAACTTCCCGATGGATAGTGTGAGTGCATCCTTGGTGAATATTATTGACGCCTTTTCAGATGCGGTCGCGAGTTATGATCCTGATGCGCTGACTTTAGTCTTCCAACAAAATGCGCGTCAGTTCTACCGCCTATAAGTTCATTAAGCTATTTTGCTATCAAGCTATCCATTGCGGCTCAAAAAAAATCCTCCATCTGGAGGATTTTTTTATTCGGTTTATTTTTGAGTAGATTTTACGGCTTGACCATATTGGTCAGACATCACCTCAACCAAATGTTCAGGTTGAATATATTTTGTGATGACAGCATCAACATCCGCTTTGGTCAAACTAGCAATGCGTTGATCACGCTTTTCACGATAGTTTAAATCACGACCTTTTTCTAACTGTGGAATCAACATACTATGAATGCGACGGTCATCTTCAAGTGCAGTTAAACGCTTTTTCAAAATACTGGCTTTGGCCGCTTCTACTTCCTGTTCCGTCACGCCATTTTTCAATAAGTTTTGCAACACTTTATGAACAGACTGAGAAACTTGTGCTGATTTACCCGCAGTGTAGTTTGCATCAATACTCAGTACACCTGAATTCACCCATTCATCAAAATTAATGTCTGCACTAAAACCATAAACCAGTGCATTCTTTTCACGTAACTCTTGGGCTAGACGTGAAGACAACTGTGAATCACCAAGTATGTGGCGTAATACTTGTAACGCAGGAGAATCGGTATGCTCTACACCTACAGGTAGAGTCATAATGGCTTGGTAACTACCAAACTCACGCTGTTCAGACAATGCATGCACTTTCTGTGCAGGATACGCTGTAAATGTAGACTCTAAGCGTTGATATGGCTCGCTGGTTTTCCAATCTGCAAATTCTTTTTTCAGAATTTTTTCTATTTGCTTGGTATCAAAATCACCTGTTACCGCAATTTGTGCATGCTGTGTTTTAAAGAATTTTTGATGTAACTGCTGCACTTGATCACGTGTAGCTGACTCAATTTGTTTTTTCGCAAGTTCAGGTTCGAAGTGATAACGAATATCCCCCGGCTGATAGATCTCAACAATACGCGACAGCGTCATTGCTGCAACGGTATCAGGCTCTGTATAAGGTCGATCCAAACTCGACAAACTTTGCGCTTTGATTAAATCAAATTGTGACTGTTCAAATGCTGGTGCTTTAATAACATCAATGACATATTGCAAAAATTCTGCAAATTTTTCTTTACGAGCAACCACTTGAATCATGAGGCCATTATCATTTGCACTAACCGTTGCACCGCCACCGACATCAATAATTTTATCGGCAATTTGCTGTAAGCTTTGATCTTTAGATGCACGGAACATGAGATAAGCTGTTAAATCTAGCAACTCCCCTTTATTCATTAAGCTTTGTGCTGTACCAAAATCCAATGCAATTGTTGCATAAGTCTTGTCATCACGAGTTTTGGTTGGAAACAATGCATACTGAATGCCGTTTTTAAATTTAGCTCGCTGAATCTGTTTTTCTTTCTGATTTAGATATTGCTTAGACTCAGCTACATATTGCTTCACTTCAGCTCGATAAACACTCGCATCTTTCAATGGCTCTTCTGCAGGCGCTTGCTGATCTAAAGTTTCAGCAGGTTTCGACGCTGCTTGTTGCTGTGCTTTCTTTTGATCTTCAGGTGTAGGCAGAATATTTCCTGTGACACGGTATTCAGGCTTTAGAAAATCCTTATACACCTGATTCACGTCGCTTACATTCAGCTTTTGTACTTTATCTAAGTCTCGGAAATATTGAGTCCAGTCTCCGTTATAAGCCACAGTATAAGAACTGAGACGTTCGCCAAGTGCCGTAGCGCTATTCTTAACATTGTCAGCCATATTTCGAGTCAGGCTTTTAACACGGTTTAGCTCGAGGTCATTAAAGGCTTTATTCTGCTCTACACCTTGTGCCAGACTGGTTGCCACTTTGTTAGCATCATGACTTGGGCCATATATCGCCCCCATAAACACCAAATTAAAATCTTTATCTAACCATGTGGTGGATTGAACTGCGGTTGCTGTCCCTGTTTCCACCATGCTTTGATACAAATGCCCACTTGGCTGTAAGGTATACAAAGTTGGAGATACCGCCAAAGCGGTTTTAATCGGTTCGACTGCACCATTTAAATAAATATTAAATTTACCAAAGTCACTGCCCTTATGAACGGTAAATTCGCGTTGCTTTAATTTCGTTCCATCTAATTTAGGGACTTTGGCCTGTTCAGGAATTTGGCGTGCGGCAATTGGGCTAAATTGTTGATCAATTTGTTTTAATACAGCAGCTTTATCAAACTTACCAGAAATCACCATCACTGCATTATTTGGCGCATACCAACGGCGATAGAACTGGTTTAATTCGTTCATATTGATGGATTGAAGTTCTTTCAAATCACCTATCGGTAAGCGGCCTAAAGATTGATTGCCATAGGCTTCTTTTAAAACTTGGTCGATTAACACTGAAAATGGCTGATCTAAACGAATTTCACGTTCACGCTTAACGATATCAATTTCTGTCGGTACAAATTTTTCCTGAAGTACCAATTTGTCCATCCGTTCTGCTTCTAAATGCAAAACTTGATCGATTGAACTTTGTTCAGGACGAATCACATTGGTGTATTTCGTTGAATAATAATCCGTACTGGCATTGGTCATCAGCGTGAATTGGTCTAAGCGACGCTGAAATTCATCACCTTTGACATTTTCAGTGCCTTTAAAGGCCAAATGTTCGAGCAAATGTGCCAAACCACCTTTGTCCGCAGGGTCATTTAAAGAACCCGTGAAATACACCGTATTCATAAACACTTTGCTTTCTTTATCGTTTTGCGCCAAAACCACACGAAAACCGTTATCTAATTTATATTCTTCAATGGCTTGTTCAGTTTTAACCAATACAGGTTGAGCAAAGAGGCTTGTACTTAAACCTGCAAAAAAAAGTGAAAGCGTTAAATGTTTAATACGCATGTAATTCAAGTGTCCTTTATATTTAGTATCGATCAGCGCAGTGCTGTCGATCAGATTGGTTTTGATTTTATGCTGAGCTTTTCAGGATTAATAGTTACTTTTTATTAAATACATGCCGCAGATTTCGACAGCATGTATTTGATTTATGTTCAGATATAAATGTCCGACTGCATATACAAACACGCATAGCCTGAGATTTCTATACGGTCATTTTCAAGCATTTGACAGTGTAGTTCACCACCACGACTTGATGCTTGATATGCCAAGATCTGACGCTTGTGTAGAAGTTTTGCCCAAATAGGCACGATTCCGGTATGAATAGAACCCGTAACAGGATCTTCATTGATGCCATTACCCGGTGCAAAATAGCGTGAAATGCAGTCATATTGCTGGGCTGCCGCAGTGATTGCAACATCAGTAATCGTACCCGGCGCTGTAATTGCAGTGCGGATTTTGCCGAGTCGTTTTAAAATTTCAAAATTCGGTTGTTCATCCAAAACCTGTTGAGCCGTTTCGTATTCCACGATATACGCCTGCGCATTCAGATAAACCTGCTTAAAAGGTTGACTCAACCCTAGACGTAGCTCTTCAGGATATTCGCTCACGACCTGTGCCCGACGCACAGGGAAATTCATCAGAATTTTTCCATCTTCAGCTTTATTTACACTAAAAATACCGAGATTTTTGACATGAAATTGGATGTTTTTTTCTACAGTATAAAACTCAAAAAGCACATAACTGCTGGCCAATGTCGCATGTCCACAAAAATCCACTTCAGTGGTCGGCGTAAACCAACGAATTTCATAATTACTGCTGTCAATTTTTTTCACAAATGCAGTTTCAGACAGATTATTTTCCAAAGCAATCTGTTGCATCAAGTGTTCATCTAACCATTCATCCAACACCAAAACCGCCGCTGGGTTGCCTTTAAATAACACTTGGGTAAATGCGTCCACTTGATACATTTTCATTGATAGAACTCCTGATTTAGTGATTTATATTAAAGGCTTTTGAAAATATTTCATGCGTTATATGCTATGTAGCAACACTTTTTAATAAAACATCTAAGTTTTAGATGAACTTAAATATAGGTACAATTTTGAAAACGCATATTCACCCTGTTCCTTTAGAAAAATCATACCGACTTTTAAATCATGGGCCGACTGTGCTCGTCTCTGCTCAGGATCAAACCCATACTGGTGTGATGACTGCTGCATGGGCATGCGCCTTAGAGTTCAACCCTGCAAAAGTGACGGTAGTACTGGATAAATCAACTAAAACACGTGAGATTATTGAAAATTCAGGTTATTTCGCCTTACAAGTACCAACACTGAAACAACTCAAACTGGTCTATGCACTTGGCATGATGAGCCAACGTGATGCGCCAGAAAAATTGCGCCAATGTGGCGTAGAATTATTTCAATTTAATCACTCAGATATTCCTGTAGTTGAAGGTTGTGCTGCTTGGCTACTGTGCAAACTTATTCCTGAGCCGCACAATCAACAAGCGCACGATCTGTTTATTGGCGAAGTCATTGCTGCCTATGCAGACGACCGCGTCTTCCGTAACGGACATTGGTATTATCATGAAGTAGCAGATGAATGGAAAAGCCTACACCATGTTGCTGGCGGGCACTTTTATACCATTGGTAATCCTGTATCTGTAGACGAGACACCAGACTAAAATAGTGCTATGAACTCTGTCGTTTATTTAGGGTTGAAAATCGATAATCATACCTTTTGAGCATTTTCATGCTAACTTTAACTTAATTTAAAATATTGAATGAATGGATATGACGTTTAAAATACATACATTGGATGTCAAAAATTCACTGCAAAATTATATTTGGCTGCTTGAGCACACCGAAAGCCATGATGTCATTGCAGTAGATCCTACTGAAGCCGCTTTGGTCGAGCGCTATTGTCAGGTATATCAGCTCAATCTTACGCAAATTTGGCTAACGCATTGGCATAAAGATCACGTCGGTGGTGTACCTGAACTTATTCAAAATAAAAACATTGCCGTTTACGGCCCCCGTGCAGAATTAAGCCGTATTCCATGGGTGAATTTTCCTCTCGATCATAATGACCGTTTTGAATTTCATGGTCTTGAAGTTGAAATAACAGCAACGCCCGGCCACACCCTCGGTCATATCGTATATTTTATCGATGACATTCATACACTTTTCTGTGGCGATGTATTATTTGCTATGGGCTGTGGACGTGTATTTGAAGGCACCTTTCAACAAATGTACGATTCCTTGAACCGTATAGCCGCATTCCCTGCTGAAACTCAAGTGTATTGTACTCACGAATACACCCTATCGAATGCGCAGTTTGCGCGGCATGTTGAACCTGACAACCTTGCCATACAACAGCGGTTTGATGAGGTTGAATCCCTACGCATGCTCGGGAAATGTACTTTGCCAAGCAGCATTGAATTAGAACTAGAAACCAATCCATTTTTACGTGCAGAAAGTGTTGAAGCGTTTCAGCGCTTAAGAGAACTCAAAGACAATTTTTAATTGGATTGCGAGTTATAAGCATTTAAGATTTCATCACAAATAAACTGTTTTATTTGTGATGAATATTTCGGGCCGATTCATCATTTTATTTATAAAATTTGATTGGTGGCAGCAAACTCATCCAATTCAGCTTGTGTTACAACTCGAACGGCTTGCATTTCATCGATACGTACCATCAATAAACCACCTAATGCCGGCTGATAACGTCGTGCACTACCAAATGGTGTATATGCCACTTTGGATTGCTCCGAAAAGACCAACCAATCTTCATGTCCAAGCATCACCGCAACAGGCGTCTGCCCTGCTTGTTGCATCTGTTCAATTTTTGCTTTGACAGCGTGCTCAATGTTTTGCATGCATTCAATCTATATATACCGATGGGGCATAGTATAAAAGCATTTCGACAAATCTTGATGAGAAATAGCTTTGCATGCTCACCTATCGAGTTAATTTGGCTGTGAACAAGTCTTTATTTGCAATCAATAGCGCACACCTTATCCACTATACTTTCTAAGTTAAGTCATCGCTTATTTTGCACACAGCTTCTCTATAGGCATAGGATAGATTTTAAGCCAGCAGTTAAAACCCAAATTTCTAAAATACGTTATATTTACTTACATTAAGTTTAGCTTGTTATAAAACAGCGAGTTAAATGAATTTGTACAGTTTACAAGCCGATAATCTGTTTATTTATCCATCAAAATTTCATATTTTAAATAAAAGTTTTCCATTTCCCCTTTAAAAAATATTTTGACACCCCTATTTAATATTTTAATGATTGATAAGGAGTTCGCTCGTGAAAAAAGTGGTTAAAGCAAAAAATTTAGTTGCCTTCCGTCTTTGGTTAGAAAAGTTAGGATATTCTGTTCGCACACTGGCAGATAATCGTGGATTTACATTCAGTTTTAAAAAAGAATATGGTCTAGTGACTGTAGATTTGTCTGGTAATGCTTTGGCCATGCAGCTCGGTGAAGAGTTTGAAGATCATTTAAAGGCATAATCTGCTCTATAATTTATTCGAACGATTTGAAATAAATGATTTAATTCGATTGATTCGAATCCGCATTTCAAAATTTGCCCGTTTATTCGGGCTTTTTTTAACCTTTGTTTTACCGATTCATTTTTAACGAGATAAATTTCAGACAATAAAAAAGCAAGATAAGACATCTTGCTGTATCTCTGGTTCATCATTCTTTCATTAGATTTTTTTATTAGAATTAGTCTTCAAAAAAGACCATGTTTAAGACACTGATTTTTTCGAATTTCAAAAACAAAAAAGCAAGGTATAAAACCTTGCTTAATCTAATGGTGGGGACGGAGAGACTCGAACTCTCACACCTCGCGGCGCTGGAACCTAAATCCAGTGCGTCTACCAATTTCGCCACGTCCCCAACTCGGGTGCTGACAATGTCAGACTTTAATTTGTTTTAAAAACCTGTTTATTTGGCAACTTAATAAATTAAGTGGTGGGGACGGAGAGACTCGAACTCTCACACCTTGCGGCGCTGGAACCTAAATCCAGTGCGTCTACCAATTTCGCCACGTCCCCAACAGGGTTGCTGACAATGTCAGACTTTTTAAAACTTGGCAGAGGATCAAGGATTCGAACCTTGACGAACGGTTTTGGAGACCGTCATGCTACCATTACACCAATCCTCTGTGACCTTCACTACTAAACTCATGTTTAGTAATTCAGTGGTGGGGACGGAGAGACTCGAACTCTCACACCTCGCGGCGCTGGAACCTAAATCCAGTGCGTCTACCAATTTCGCCACGTCCCCGATGGCTGTGTATATTATAGAGATCACCCCTACATGACAAGCCTTTTTTATAAAAAAGCATCTTGTTTGTTTAAATAAAAAACAATAGTGCTTTTTTTGTATTTTTCTTAAGCAAATTCAGCAACTAAGTCGCTTTTTAAGCGATAAAAATCCACCAATCTGTCATTTTTTTGCTTCATCAACATGTGTTGCAATAGCTGAGTAAACCCTTGATATTGCATTGGCAGATCAAGCTTTAAGCGTTGGCAATGTAAATAGGCCCAATCTTCATAGTTTTTCGCCTCTAAACGCTGTGATGTCAGCCATTCCAAGAAAATAATCCCCAAAGCATAGATATCACTGTGCAAAGATTTCGCTTGTCCATGGAAAAGTTCGGGAGCCATATAACGTGGTGTCGCAGTTAAGGCATCTAACTGATCAAATTCTAAAGGTAGCGCTTGCTCAAAATCGATGAGTCTGCACTGCCCTTGCCAATCCACAAAATGCTCTTGTTTTAAATCTGCATGTATCCAACCGTGCAAGCTTAATCGTTCAACCACATCGAGAGCTTGCCATAGCACCTGCCTCACCTGTTCGATGCTCAAACTCGATGCAGGCTGTAAGAACCAAGGCTCAGCATTGGGCAGTATTAATAGGCGATCAATAAGCTCTTGCTGAATACTGAGATGCGACTGTTTTATCACTTGAAAAGGTAGCGTGATACTGTTTTGTGTAGACGCTTGATTGAATAGCTGGTACAGCTCAATTTCTCGACCAAAACTAGCTACATGTTCAGGGCTGCTGTCACTGACTTGCGCCTTGAGCCAATGACGTTGTTGGTTGAATTGAAATTGATATAGACGACGGCCAAAAACCAAACTTTTGGTTTTGGTTTTTGGCTCGCAAATGGTTTGCGCTAAATCTGTGGATTTAAACCGCAATAAATTCTGCATGTCGTTGACTGGGTTCATTTTGATAATTTAATAATTCCAAACAATGCTGAATGGTCTTACCAATGCGGGCTTGCGTTTCGATTAATGAAATCTTCGGCCAAGTGGCTCTTTCACCTTCACGTTGCAATACTTTAAACAGATAAGGTCGAGGATTTTGCAACATATAACTATAGTGTCTTAAGCCATATTTCCCCACAATATTGACATCACCATAGTAACGCTGATCCACCACGCCATAACCATGATCAAGCAAACGTCTTACAGGTGGGATACTTCCTGCACGCTCACGGGCAAAATCCATCACCCCTTTACTAATCACCTTACCTTGACGACGAACGATCCGCTCAGGCCAACTCAACATGCTTTTACGAAAGCGTGAAGCATCATCCTGCATAAACGGCACAATATGCGGATTGACCTGACTAGCGATACTGTAATTAATATTATACAAACGCGCCATTTTCTCCTGTGGGAAATCACTGCGCACACTGCCATCCACCCAACGCGTTGCCGACATATATGGCGTAAATTGCCCGTCATAACGCTTACTGGTCAGTCGTACCGGTGGAAATAGAATGGGCACTGCACAAGATGCCAACACTGCACTCCAAACCAACAAATCGGGTGATGTATACGCATTCATAATTCGTGCATCTTGGGATGCATCATAAGGCGCAACTGCCACATTGATATGCAGACCAGATTGCTTATAAGCTTCGGCAAAAGTTAAGTCACCTAAGTTTTCAACCAAAAACTTTTTCAGATATTTTACATCTGCCAAACCGCCATTACCCTGCACTAACTCAGTCAATTTACGAAAATGAAATGCCTCACTAAAGAAATTTTGTCCGTTTAATAAATTGGTAAACTCTGACGGTTTAGAGACACCCAACATCCCGGTCATAATTGCGCCAGCACTGGAACCAGACAGAACTTTTGGCATTAAATCTTGTTCCATCAGTGCTTTACACACACCGGTATGAAACAAACCTAAAGTTGAACCGCCTGAAAACATCAAAACAGGTTGACCATAGGCTTTTTGGCTTTGTTCAAAGAATTCAATTTTTTGTGCAGCATCAAGACAAACGCATTCTTCAGATGCGATAAATGCCAAACTTTTACTCACCTCATCAACATAGTCTTCAATAATTTTTTTGGTGCCGACGTAGGCTTCTGTAAACAGTAAAGGATGAGCAATATTGCCAACATCATAAGTTAAACCTTCACTTAAAATGTACATCAAATCTCGAGTACGTTTCTGAGCACGATATCGTCTCAGTAACCCTAAACGATGTGTGATGATTTCTGCATCAAAATACGGTGAACTATTATCGAATTTCCATTCTTGCGCACCCGATTCTTCATCTATTTTAAGTGCGATATCTTTCCATTCTTCATAACATTCAGCACGGTCGAGCTGACGCTTTAATTTTTTTATCCGATATGCCTGATGTGGATTAATACTTTTTGAAAACCCTGTAAACAACATGACTATCCCTCAGCACACTTTAAACTGTTCACTCAGCTAGATTTATAACAACTTTTTGGTTGTTCGAATAGCGTAGATCTGCCAGAACAATCATTAAACTTTGACATATTTAGGCGATTATAACTGCATTATTGATGTACACTGCTGTCATATACCAACCAACAACAAGACACGACACGCTGACTTATCATGGCTACAATTGATTTACCTGACAATATCCTTCAATCGCTATCTACTGTACTCTTAAAACTACAGCACAGTTTGCCTGAGCTTAAACAAGCACCCGATTTTTCGAGTATCGCGTTTAAATGGCAAGATAAACAGCTTAAAGCTATTCAACAGCCCAAAGTCATGTATTTAGAAGATTTAAAAGGAATTGAGCGTCAAAAAGAAAAAGTGATTCAAAACACTTTACAGTTTATAAAAGGCTTACCTGCCAATGATGTTTTACTCACTGGCTCTCGTGGTACAGGTAAATCATCCATCGTCCGTGCCCTACTGACCCATTATGCAGATCAAGGTTTACGTTTAATTGAAATTGAGCGTGATGATTTATCTGATTTGCCAGAAATCCAAAAGTTAATTGAAAAGCGCCCTGAAAAATTTATCGTGTATTGTGATGATTTGGCATTCAATGCTGAAGATGAAAACTATCGCAGTTTAAAAAGTGTTTTGGACGGTTCATTACAATCAGGTTCAAGTAATTTTATTATTTATGCTACCAGTAACCGTCGTCATTTATTGCCTGAATTCATGCATGAAAATACACCTGTAACTAAGGTAGATGTTCCTCAATATACCGAGCTCCACCCACAGGAAGCGATTGAAGAAAAAATATCTCTTTCTGACCGCTTTGGGATGTGGCTGTCGTTTTACCCAATGGATCAAAATTTATATTTAGAAATCGTTGAACACTATTTGGCAAAAGCTGCAATGCCTTGGACAGATGAAGCGCGTGCTGAAGCACTGCGTTGGTGTCAAGGTCGTGGGCAACGTTCAGGGCGTGCTGCTTATCAGTTTTCAAAGCATTGGATTGGCTCGCAGCGGCTGCAGCACCTATAAGGGTACGCTTTTGACACTTATATGACGCGCAAGATGCGGCACAAGAATCAATCTGCGTTTAAAAAATCAATATTTTTATCTGTAAAGCCCTGACATCATTTCAGGGCTTTACTTTTACGCTTAAACTTCAGGAGGCTGAAATCCCCCTGACAGTTCTGCCAGCAATGATGCGAATTGAATAGTGACTTTATCTGCATACGGCTTAGAAATAATCTGAATATTTACAGGAAGATTATCTTCAGATAGGCCAATTGGGGCACAAGTTGTTGGTAATCCCAAAACCGTCGCAGGCGCGATCCATTTAAATAAATCCAAATAAAACCGTTTTTGCCCATCCACATTCAAGCTGCGCATCACCATCGGTTCCTGATGATTGTGTTCAAAGGCTAAAGTAAAAATCGGCGGGCACAGAATCAAATCATAATCCGCAAAGATTTTTAAACATTCCTGTTTGAGATGCAGCGCCCGTTCATGTTCCGCAGCCCATTCGGCATGCGATAAATTGGCGCCGCGGGCATATGCATATAATTGCGCAGGCATTTTTACTTTCCCTTGCAGCAATTTGGTCCAAGGCGACAGCCATGACAAAGACATTTTCTGCAATTTTGAATCAGCGATCATCATCTGACTGACCAGCTTAGAGCTGTAACTTGCATATATCTCATCAAAATCCCAGCCCTGAGGACGGCCTGTATCGACCTGAATATTGGCTTGTTTTAACTTTAACAGCAGTTCTTCATACTTTTTCTTCATCCTTGAGTCAATTGGACAGGCGTCATCGTCTAGCCAAAACAGAACTTTAAATTCCTCAAGGCTTTGTTTCTCGCACTCTTTTAACTGAAAATCCCGAAACTCTTGAGCATCCGGCTGAACCAAAATATCCAGCATTAATTTTAAATCCCGCGCTGAACGCGCCATCGGCCCGATCACAGCCAAATCCGGTTCACTCAGCTCATCTGTTGTATTGAGAATATGCCCATTAAAACTGACCAAGCCGTATGTGGTTTTATGTCCATATACACCGCAAAAATGCGCAGGGGTTCGAATCGATCCACCTATATCACTGCCCAACTCCAATGCGCTAAAGCCCATAGCCAGTGAAGCCGCCGCTCCTCCCGATGAACCGCCGGCAGTTAAACTGACATTCCAGGGATTATTGCACGTCCCATAAATCTGGTTATAGGTTTGAATATCTGCGCACTTCAAGGGCACATTGGTTTTTGCAAATGCGATCGCGCCGGCATTTAATAATTTTTGCACCGCCGCAGCATGCTCTGAAGGCATATAGTCTCGAAATAGCGGATTGCCGTCTGTACATGGCATACCCCGGACCTTAAATGCATCCTTAATGGTCATTGGCAGCCCATGCAGCGCACCTAAGGAATGCTGTTCTCTGACTGCCAAATCCGCCTGATCTGCAGATTTTCTCGCCTGCTCAAAATCAAATGCCACGCAGCTGTTGATATTAGGGTTATATTGCTCAATACGCTGAATTTGCGCCTCCAGCAAATCACGGCTGCTGCACTCTCCTTGCGCTATCGCCTGAACCAATGCCGTTGCATCTTGATAAATCCATTTATTCTGCATGATGTTCTCCTTGAATGGGCTGTGTTGATTTTGTGCGAAGTCAATGCCATAGTGAAGATCAGCAATAGACAGATCATCTGTCATTTTCGGACATAAAAATAAAAAGGACAGTGTATGTTTTTACCATCTGTATTGGTTGAAACTTACTTAGATTATGCGCAGCAACATGGCGTGCATCTTGATGATTCAAGCATTGGCTTTCACCCTTTTGAGAATGTCAGCCGGATCGATTTAATTCAGTATCTCAAGTTAATCGACACCATTCGGACACAATTGCCTGAGCATGATATTGGTGCGGATATTGGCTGGCGCTTCAGCCCGCAATTATTTGACCCCTTGGGCACAGCCATTGTTTCAGCGCCAAATGTACAGAGCGCTTTAGATACAGCCCACAGGTTTTGGGATCTGTTTGGCTTGGGCCTAGCGCTCAGCGTGCATGAACATTCAGATAATATTGAACTAGAAATTCAGTCGGTTTTTTGCATTGACCAAGCTTTGCAGCGCATCATTTTAAAATCCGCTGTCATTTGCCTATATAAAATACTGGTTCAATTGCTGCCGTATCATCAGGCAGATTTTATATTGTCTTTTAAAGATTCCCTGCAAACCGCGGATTTTTTAAACCGCAGAATCCAAATTCAGATGAATGCTGAGCGATGGCAAATTTCATTTCCGAAAGACCTAATGCATGAAGTGAATTTCTGCGCCAATGCGCTGCGCTTTGATCAAGCGATTGCGGAATGCGAATCCAGTTTAAAGCTTTCTCAAGCCGCTGATCTGCATTATTCACTGCATGAAACACTGAGCACTCTTGCTTCACAGCAGATGGTCTCAACTAAAACCATTTACCGCCGGATGCAGCAGAAAGGGCAAAATTTTCAGCAATTAAAACAGCGTAAGAAATATGCGGCTGCATTAAATCTGCTGAATAATCCTGAGATATCTATTGAGCAGATTGCAGAACAGCTAGGCTATACCAACCCCTCAAATTTCAGCCGCGCTTTCAATCGCTGGGCCAATATGTCACCTAGTCAATTCAGAGAAAAAAGCTTTAAGCCGGAAGAGTCTTAATCCGGCTGATTGCCGCATTAGGCTACGCATATAAAAAACGTATTTAAAATAAGCTTTGCAGGATCAGATAAAAAAAATCCGGCCTAAAGCCGGGATTTTTTAATAGTTCAGCTGAACACGATTTTCACGCTTCGTTTGGATTACTTAATTCCGTCATCGGCCAACGCGGTGTCGTCGTAACAGACAAACCATCATGTTGCCCTGCTTTTAAACGCTGATAACCAGCAAACGCAATCATTGCACCATTATCTGTACAAAGCGCAGGTTCTGCATAAAACACATTTGCACGGATTTTTGCCAAGTCAGTTTCTAAGCGCTCACGTAAACGTTTGTTCGCACTTACACCACCAGCAATGACTAAACGTTTTAAACCAGTTTGTTTTAAGGCCTTCACTGATTTTTTCACCAAAGTATCAACTAACGCTTCTTGGAAAGATGCAGCGATATCCGCCTCACGACCTTCGCCTTCAACTTTTTTCAATTGAACTGAAACGGCAGTTTTTAAACCACTAAATGAAAAATCTAAACCTTGGTGTAGCATTGGACGTGGAAATTCAAAGGCATTGATGTCGCCATTGATCGCCAATTTCGAAATATTTGGACCACCTGGGTATGGTAGACCCATCATTTTAGCGACTTTATCGAATGCCTCACCTGCTGCATCATCAATCGACTCACCCAATAATTCATATTGACCAATTCCATAAGCAGCCATCAATTGAGTATGTCCGCCAGAGACTAAAAGTGCCACAAATGGAAATTCTGGTGGAGTTTTAGACAACAGCGGCGCCAACATATGACCTTCCATATGATGTACACCAATTGCAGGTTTATTCAGTGCAAATGCCAACGTACGACCAAACAATGCGCCTGTCATTAATGCACCCATCAAGCCCGGCCCGCGAGTATATGCAATGGCATCAATTTCTGATTTATCAACTTTACTTTCTTCAAGCAGTTGTTTTAATAACGGAATTAACTTACGCACATGGTCACGTGAAGCTAATTCAGGTACCACACCACCATATTCTGCATGCAGTTTGATTTGGCTATACAATACTTGTCCGCGTAATCCTTGCTCACTATCGTAGAGTGCGAGTCCTGTTTCATCACACGAAGTTTCCAAGCCTAAAACGATCATTAAACTGCCTTTTGCCCATTTCAAAATATTGCGAAACCTATTATAGACTTGTGATATGAGATGTAAATGAGTAAAATACTGACCTTCACTTGTGATCAAGGGTAATTCGACCCGAGATCTTATCCATAACTTAATGAGGATTCTTCATGCCACAAGTTAAATTGAAAGAAGGCGAACCAGTAGACGTAGCTATCCGTCGTTTCAAACGTTCATGCGAAAAAGCGGGTGTTCTTGCTGACGTTCGTAAACGTGAATTCTACGAAAAACCAACTCAAGAACGTAAACGTAAAAAAGCTGCTGCTGTTAAACGCTACCAAAAGAAATTGGCTCGCGAATCAGTACGTACTACTCGCCTTTACTAAGATTAATTTGTGATTGATTGACTAACCTGGACAAGATAAATGACTACTTTAAAAAACCAAATAACTGAAGTTTTAAAAGCCGCTATGCGTGCTAAAGAAATGGACAAGTTAACGGTAATACGTAGTCTACAGGCAGCAATCAAGCAAATCGAAGTCGATGAGCGCATAGAGCTTGACGATAAGCAAGTTCTTGCGGTCATTGAAAAGCAAATCAAACAACGCAAAGAATCGGTTAAAGCCTTTTTAGGTGCAAATCGAGATGATTTAGCTAGTAAGGAACAAGCCGAGATTGAGGTGTTATCTCAATTTCTACCAGAAGCTATGACTGAGGAAGAACTTGATTCCATCATTGCGCAAACAATTACTGCGCAAGAAGCTACTAGCATGAAAGATATGGGTAAGGTGATGAACTCTCTACGTCCGCTCATAGCCGGACGTGCCGATCCTGCACAAGTTTCAGCTAAAATTAAAGCGAAACTCTCTTAATCTTTCATCTATATTGTTTGATTTGGTCTATTTAAGTACGCTGATGACTTAAATAGCCAAATTATCCAAATTCAAATTTATTCATCATTTATAATTTTCTTTCTTATCTAACGATTTCATACTTACAAATATCTCGCCAACTTCCATCTACTGGATTTTGAATTGCAGCTTGTTCGATTTCAATCAATTTAAAATTTGCTCGTTCACATAGACGTCGTGCTTGCTTGTTTTCTACATCTACAAAAGCGTTTAATTGCTGAAATCCTAGATCATTCAATAATTGATCCACAAATAACTGCAAAGCTTCTGTCATCAAACCCTGCCCTTTAAATTCAACATTTCCCCAAAACCCAACGTTAGCTTGGTTTTCCATCCAATTGATTTGATGAATATCCATGACACCTAGAAAGTTATGCGACTGTTGCTCACGAATCACATAAACAAAATTTTCCTGATTTAACGCAGCCAACACTCTCGAATCACAAAATGCCAATGAAGCATCTAAATTAGGTTCTTGTAAGGACCAAGCCAAACTTGCAGGAAACATTCGTAAGGTCTCTATACTTTGACAGATCGCTTCATAAAGTGCTTTTGCATCGTGACGCTGAATCAACTGAAGCGTGATTCTGCCATGACTTATATCAAAATCATCGAGTTTCATTTTTTTCAGTTTCTCGCAATGATTTAAAATGTTTGTAAAACCAATTTTAATTTAGGGCACACTGCACATTATATTTTTTTAATAATTGCATCTCTTTTGATGCGATCACCTGCTGAATCACATCCTGCTTATTCATATTACGGTACTCACGATCTAAAAATGCACGATTTTCGTCTGCAGCACGATAAAGATCATTCACATAAGTCTGAACAATACCGCAGTATTTCACTTGCTGGTCTGCTTTAAATCCCTGTTGCTGCGGGTCTAACTGACTAAAAAATTGGCGTACATCAGTTTTATATTTTTCGTTAATATCATTCACAGCAATCACATATTGTTCTGCGCTAGCTGCTGCAATATTCGTTGCTAAGCCCAACAGACAGGCCGCCAAAATCATATTTTTCATTTGTAAGTTCTTAATCATAAACATTTTACATCCAGCTAGTTTACACTGATTAATCTAAGCCACTAAAACTACAATTTGCACTTTATAATCGACATAGATAAGTGCATCACAGTTGAAATCTTTATATTTTTAATTTCCGTTCATTTTGCATTTCGTCTACACGCTGCTTGATTTTTGCAGAAAGACTTTTCGAGTCTTTGGTGATGCGCTGCGCCTGTAGCAAAGATTTAATCGCACGTTCTTCATCCCCGCCCCAATACTCTACTTCAGCTCGATAGCGCAGCACATTAATAGAACGGAAGCTTGCGTCTTTGTCTGCATCAGCCATTTGCAACATCAGTCGCCAACCACTCAAGTCACGTGGGTTCGCTTGTAAAAATCGCTGTAGAATCAGTTGTGCTTGCGCATATTTTTTGTTTCGAATCAAAGCCTCTGCATATTTATAATTTAATGCACGATTTTCAGGCATGATGATTGCCGAACTTTTCACAGCGTTCACGGCATCGGCTGCTTTATTTTGGCCCAACAGCACATCGGTCTGCAAAATAGTAAAAAGTGCATGCGATGCATTTTGTTTTGCTGCTTCATTTAATAACTTTTGAGCAGCACTAAAGTCACCTTGTTTAATATGCAAGCTCACCAAAGCCAACTCAGCTGCATAATTCTTTTGTGCCACCATTGTATTTAATTGCAATTCAGTTGCCTGACCTGAGAGTACTCGACTATACCAGCGCAGAATTTCAAAATCTTGATCAACCAAACTAGTTTTAACTTGAGGCAACTGATTGGCACGTAAGCGCGCCTCGCTCATACGTTCCGTGGTTAAAGGATGTGTCAACCAAAAATCAGGCAGAAAGCTCACTCGACTCGTAGAGCGATGCATCACTTCAAAAAAGTCAGCCATGCTTTGCGGATTGTATCCTGCACGGTACATATACTGCATCCCGATGCGGTCTGCTTCACGTTCTTGATTGCGGCTATAGGTTAGCTGTTTATCCATCAAAGCGGCTTGTGAACCCATCATTACAGCCGCACCGACATCACCATCTGCCTGTGAGGCCACCAAGGCTCCGACCAAAATACCGGCTAGTGACAATAAACCTTGCCCTTTAAAAGCTTCTTGTGAACGACTGTAATGACGTTGTGAGACATGTGCAATTTCATGCGCCATCACCCCTGCCACTTCATCCATGTTGCGAGCTGAATTAATTAATCCAGCATTTAATGCAAATAAACCTCCCGGCACAGCAAAAGCGTTAATTTGTGGATCATTAATTAATAACAAACCGACCGGTTGGTTGAGTTGGGTTTGGCTCAAAATATGCGTAAAGACAGATAAAAGACGATCTTCCATCCACGGATTTTCAGTCACAGGAAGTTGACGATGCACCTCACGATACACCTTCTCGCCAATGGCACGCTCTTTTTGTTGATCCAACAAGCCGACGCCACTACCTATTTCAGGCACAGAAAATTGTGGGGATGAACTAAAATCTACGGACTGCGTCTGCGCCAATGTCGAACAAAGCCCGAGACCACATGCCAGTAAAATCTTTTTCAAAGTCTATTCTCTAAATTTCATATTCGTACTTCATCGAATATAGCATTGAATTTTGGTGAATTATGGAGAAAACTGTTGTGATTGTTTATTCAAATTTTGGATTGACCACATAGCGTGGCGCGCGCTCATGTACCAAAACATCCACTAGATTTTGATAAGCCAATTCCGCCATACGTTTACGAGTTGCCGCTGTTGCTGAACCCACATGGGGTAATGTCACGACATTGGCTAATGTAAATAATGGCGATTCTTGAAGTGGCTCTTGCTCATAAACATCTAAGCCTGCTGCAAAAATTTGACCACGACTTAATGCATCGATTAAAGCGGCTTCATCAATCACTGAACCGCGTGAAATATTGACCAATACCGCATGCGATTGCATCAAGGCCAACTCACGTTCACCAATTAAAGCTTTCGATTCTGCATTTAAATCCACTGCAACGACCACAAAGTCAGCACGTTGCAACAAATCATCCAAATCACAATATTGCGCTGATAACGATTCAGCCAATTCAATTTTTTCTCGGCGATTATGATAGAATACATTCATATTAAAGCCGTAGCGAGCACGACGCCCAATCGCTGCGCCAATATGTCCTAAGCCAATAATACCAATAGTTTTAGCAAAGACATCCATACCAAATTGCTCAGGACCCACTGTACGCTTCCACTGCCCTTGTTTGGTCCATTGATCCAATACAGGCACTTTACGTGCTGCACTCATCAACAAAGTAAATGCTAAATCTGCTGTAGTTTCCGTCAATACATGCGGAGTATGGCTCAACCAAATATTTTTTTGATTTAAAAATGCTAAATCATAGTTGTCATAACCGACACTTACACTTGAGATGACTTTTAATTGTGATGCATGGGCTAAATTTGAGGCATTCAACAAACGTCCTGCACCAATCATGGCGTCAGCATCTTTTGAATGCTCAAGAATTTGCTGATTCACATCGCCCAATTTAGGACTAATTTGGAAAACTTTAAATTGCTGTTCTAAACGTTGGATTATTTCTTGATCTATTTGACTAAAAACCACTACTTTTTTTTGCATAAATTTTCCATTTACGTAATTTAAGTATTTTGTCCTGCCTTATTTTGCATAAATTGCCATAGGCGTTTTTTTAATAAAGGCTGTTCAATCATCTGCTGTAAAGATGCCAATGGATACACCTTCGCATGCTCTAAATGCGGAATGTCGCCTAGACAAATGACATTTTTATCCAAGCTCATCGCATCGATAAAGCCCTGTACATAAGATGCTGCACCACGACCATCTTGCAAATTCACCCAGCCAAAAGGCCACTGTAAAGCAAAGAAATCGGCACTGACTGCGCGCTGAATATTGCTCCACAAAACTTGCTGCTCTGCCGTTAATTCTGTGGCATCAATAACAATGACACAGTGCATTAAACAGATGGCTTCTAAGTTAAACGAAGGGATTTGAACAATTGGACGAACTTCAACAGGTTCAACAACCTTTGGTTCATCTTTTGGTGCTTCTACAGGTTGATTTACAACAACATCAACGTTTTTTTTAAGCTCAGTCTGTGATGGAACAGGCGTTGGCTGAGGCGCATTTTTGAGTAGGATTTCAGAGACTATTTCAGGAGCCGCCTGATCTCGCCAAATATTTGAGCTAAATTGCTGACACGGTGCTACCTGAGGAATCCATATATCAATTCCCATTGCCGCCATTATGCTTCGCTGATGCCCAATCATGCTTTCATTTTCACCTATTCAAGGCTTGATATTCTAACGGGATTCACTCTGTTTTGCTGAACTTTTATAAATCAATTAGATCATAATATTTCTTTAAAGATTCTGTAGACTTGCTCAGACTAATTTTGACTTAAAATTAAACAAATTATTCATAAATCAAGCCGCTATAAATAATTATACGATCATCAAACTATTTTTCTTTTGCATTAGTTCAACTATCTCAGCTGATTCAAATCCAATACGCCAATATAATAGTTGCAAAACATCCAACTCATCTTGCGTGATAATTCGATCATTCCATAGACATACTTCTGCAACCCCAAGGATGCTTAAACGCTCACGCAGCAACAATCCTGAAATATCATTCAGGATTTCAGCCAAATCAATTGGCTCATCAGAAATATCACGATAAAACTCTAGTTCTTCTTTCGTTAAGATTCGATTGAGGATTTTTTCACGTACTTCGAGCTGGTTATCACTGTTAATTTGTTGCACATGCAACAAGGCATCAATCAAACGCACAATACTCGGTTTTACATCTTCTAATGATGTAGGTGTATGTGCAGGCAAAAGATTTAACTCATATTTCACTGTTTCAAGTAGCAAGGCATCGAGTAGACCAATTTCACCATCTTCTTGAATAATCTTGGCCAGCTTGGTTAAGAACTGCCGTGAAATTGTCGCAGGCATGGCACCAATATTTTTACATGCTTCATGAAAAATTGAGATATGTACACGACCATCAAGATTCAATAAGGCATCTACAATCGCACGACTCACCTCAGCTTCAGTCGGAATAAACTCTCGATACTGACGAATCATTAAAATCGCCACCATCACTTCACGCGAACCGGTTGCTGTTTGTAAGGCACGTTGGATTAATTCAGGTCGCTGCCAATTTTCACGAATCTCCGGGTTTAACGGTTTAATCGCATCTCGTATCGCAAAACTAATCGGTGATAAGCGCAGTAAAGGCAATGGTTGCGGCGAGTTCCATGGTGTCACAACATCTGGATTGGCTTCTTCCAACGAACGGAATAAATAAAATAGCGGTTGGTTTCGCAGTTTTTTTAAATTTTCAAGTTGCAGATCATGAATAAGCGCCGGATTTAATTCAAAAATACGCTGCTCAATACTCGGATGAATGTTCATCCAGTTTTGCGGACTGAGTGAGTTTGCAAAACACATATGAGAAATCGATTCCGCATATTCACTATGAATCTGCGAACCTGAATGATGCACATAAATCCTTAATAAGGTTTGAATATTGGCATCATTTTGAATCAGACGTTTGGTTTTCTGGTCATTACGATAGGTTCGAGAACCCAAAGAGATATATTTAATAAAGCGTGAAATCAACACACCTAAACTGCCGATCAACCAAATGACCGCGCCAATCGCAACAAAGAGGGTTTCAAACTTATTGTCCCGTGCTTGACCATTTTTATAGAAGCCACGTTTTGCAATTTTACTACCCCACTGGCTAAAGGTCGTCAACCCACTATATAAGATTTTCAAACGGGTATTTTCCGCAGCCTCCCCTGACAAGATCTTGTTAAACTCATGGCTCAGCAAACCATACATTTCCATCTCATCTAGGGTTTGTAAGGCACCCCAAGTTAAAATGATCGATGTATCTCGAGGGCTAAATCCTGCGGTGAGCGCATTTACACCCACTTCATCAGGTAGGACATAAAGTGCGGGAGTATCGATTAAAAAGGTATCAGCCAGCTGCTCAGTCATACGCAGTGCAACACTTTCTTCAGGAATACTTTCAATGAGACTGAGACGTCGCGCGCCTAACTGTTTGGCAAGAGAATAACCACCTAAACGAAAGGTGTAAAAATCATAGAGAACTGAAACCAACATAATCAGCAGCACAGCCGCCACTAAAAATGGGCTAAGCACATGCCAATAGATAGACTGAGTGGAATCATAATAACCCACAATTAAACCGACAATTACATTAATAATTGCGACGGTCAAAAACACTGCCGCCATACACATGGTGACAGGCCAAAACATATTTTTGTTTTTTATAAAATCATAACCCACACGTCTCAATGTAATACCCTTAAGCTACATTGTCTTTTGTTTGCTCATCATAAATGAAAAAAGCGGGAAATTCCCGCTTTTTCAGTGTGTTTTCAGCAGATTATTCTTCGCGAACACCTGTTAAATCCACAGAAGCTGCATCAATGTTAACATCGATATAAGCTGGCTTTTCATTTTTTGCTGAGTCATTACGCTTACGCTCTAATGCTGCCAAATATTCAGCATCAATACCGCCTGCCACATATTTACCATCAAATACCGAGCAATCAAAGTCTTGCAACTCAGGGACTTTCTTGGTGCGTACTGCAGATTTCAGATCTACCAAGTCTTGGAAAATCAAGCGATCAGCACCAATAATTTCACGGATTTCTTCAACGCTACGTTCTGACGCAATCAGTTCAGATTTGGCTGGCATATCAATCCCGTACACGTTTGGATATTTCACCATCGGTGCTGCAGACGCAAAGAAGACTTTTTTCGCACCCGCATCACGCGCCATTTGAATGATTTCGTTACAAGTCGTACCACGTACAATCGAGTCATCGACCAAGAGTACGTTTTTGCCTTGGAACTCTAGCTCTACAGGGTTGAGCTTTTGACGCACAGATTTCTTACGAAGTTGCTGACCCGGCATAATGAAGGTACGACCGATATAACGGTTCTTCATGAAGCCTTCACGGAATTTCACACCTAAGGTATTTGCAAGCTCGAGCGCAGAAGTACGTGAAGTATCAGGAATTGGGATCACGACATCGATATCGTGCTCATCACCCCATTCACGTAGAATTTTCTGAGCAAGTTTTTCGCCCATTTTCAAACGTGCTTTGTAAACTGAAATACCGTCAATGGTTGCATCTGGACGCGCAAAATATACGTATTCAAAGATACAAGGACGATATTCAGGGGCTACTGCACACTGCTTGGTCGACATCACGCCATCAGCAGTAATATAAATTGCTTCACCCGGTGCAATATCACGCTCAACCTTAAAGCCGAGCGCTGTAATTGCGACAGATTCAGACGCAATGATATATTCCATACCATTTTCAGTCTCACGCGAACCGTAGATCAATGGGCGAATACCATTTGGATCACGGAAACCAACAAGGCCCTGACCGGTGATCATAGCAACAACCGCATAACCACCTTTGCAACGTTCATGCACACGTGAAACCACGTGGAATACATCTTCAGCGCTTGGTGTAAGTTTTGCGCGTTTTTGCAATTCGTGAGCAAATACGTTTAATAATACTTCTGAGTCTGAATCGGTGTTCATATGACGTAAGTCAGTCTTGAACAAGTCATCATGAATTTCAGCAGCATTGGTTAAGTTACCGTTATGTGCAAGCGTAATGCCATAAGGTGAGTTTACATAGAATGGCTGAGCTTCAGCACTGCTAGAAGAACCCGCAGTTGGGTAACGAACATGGCCAATACCATAATTACCCTGTAATGCACGCATATGACGTGTGTGGAACACATCACGTACCATACCCGTATCTTTACGCAGGAATAAACGACCATCCTGACAAGTTACGATCCCGGCTGCATCCTGTCCACGATGTTGTAACATCGTTAACGCATCAAACAACATTTGGTTAACAGGTGATTTACCAGCTATACCAACTACTCCACACATAGCAACCTCGCAGACAAGCTAGGGTTAATAAAAAGGATTATTTGTTGACTCACCCGATCCAGAACGTCCGTGCTTGTTCTGCGACTCAGATGGTAGGTCTGAAGATTTCTGAGCATCTTCAGACTGAATATGATGAAGTGCTTGATTTGCAGCATCTTTGGACAATTCGGTTGCCCAAGGCGCATATGGCAATAATGACTGAACCATTTTAGATTGTTTCCAATGTGGTGAACTTTCTACCCAAGGACCTAGCCCCTGCATAGTGATCAGCACCACCAACAATCCTTTTAAGCTTCCAAAAACACCACCTGCTAGTCGATTTAACGGACCGAGCTTTAATGTTTTCAAAATACTGTTCAATAACCATGTCGCGACCCAAGTCATGACTACAATCAACAATACAATAAATGCGAACGCGGCAATCTTCTGTACCACTGGATCTGTACTTAAAGATGTCATCGAAGGTGCAAGGACGGTTGCATACTTTGCCGCAATGACAAGTGCAAGAATCCATCCAATGAAGTTCGCAAAGGCTTTTACAAATCCTTGACGCAAACCGTTAAGCCCTCCAATGAGCAAAATAATCAGTATAAAGATATCAATGGTATTCATGATATTTACAATGCGTCTACGCAGTCTTTTACAAGTGTCGGACCTGTATATATGAGGCCACTATACACTTGTACAAGGCTAGCTCCTGCTTTTTGTTTCGCAACAGCATCCGCGCCCGACAAAATACCACCTACACCGATCAATGGAATTTGACCGTTTAATACTTTAGCAAAAGCCGCCAAACATGCCGTACTTTTTTCAAAGACTGGCGCACCGGATAGACCACCAGCTTCATCACCAAATGGAAGGCCTTCAACACCTTCACGTGACAAAGTCGTATTGGTAACAATCAGACCATCAATTTTAAATTTTAACAATTGTTGGGCAATAAAATTAATGTCTTCTGGTTCTAGATCTGGTGCAACTTTAAGTACTAAGGGTACATAATGTTGATTTTCATCCGCCAACTCGAGTTGACGTTTCTTGAGTGTCTCTAACAGTTCAGTCAAAGCATCACCGCTTTGTAAGCTGCGAAGATTTTTTGTGTTAGGAGATGAAATATTAACCGTAATATAAGAAGCGTAGTTATAAACTTTTTCTAGACAAATCAGATAATCGTCAACTGCTTTTTCAACAGGTGTGACTGCATTTTTACCGATATTGATCCCAAGTACACCCTTAAATTTTGCAGCTTTGACATTTTCGATCAGCTGATCCACGCCATCATTATTAAAGCCCATACGGTTAATAATGGCTTTTGCTTTCGGTAAACGAAATAAACGCGGTTCAGGGTTACCTGATTGTGGAAGTGGTGTAATTGTACCAATTTCAATAAAGCCGAAGCCCTGGCTCGCCAGCGCATCGATATAAGCACCGTTTTTATCAAGACCGGCTGCTAAACCAACTGGATTCGGAAATTCGATTCCCATACATGTCACTGGTTTAGACGCCACGTTTTGACGCATCATTCCCATCTTGTGAGAAGATTTCAACAGCGATAATGTCAGCTCATGTGCACGCTCTGGTGCTAAAGTAAACAACAAAGGGCGGGCTAGAGAATACAACATATCTATAAAAGTCTACTGCTTTTTAAGTCGGCATATTATAGGCACAGCACAAATAAAACACCATGCTTAGCAGATCTTTATTTTTACCGATTATTGTACACTCGCTGTTAATTTGACCTGTCCCGCTTCAGAACTTAATTCCATCTTTTCAATACTTAAGCCCATTTGAACCAATTGAGTCAAAAAATTGGCCAGAATTGCATAATTTTCATGCATCACTGCAATCTGTATTTGCTCACCGACTTGTTGAGATGCCACGGATAAACCCTGTTGTTGCGATACACGCTGAACTTTTTCCAACGCGCTCAGTTGTGTATCACCTGCTGGTTTCATCGTGACGGCATTACTTTGCATCCAAACAACAGTATCTTTGAGTTCATTCACGCGCTTTTGTTGAAAATTTGCAGCTTTGTTCATATAAAACAGTGCCGAACCAATCGCTGCCACTACAACAAAAATCGTGGTAAAGATCACCATGACTCGTTCACGTGTTGACAGTTGGTCTAAATAATCAGTGATGCGCTCAATTTGCCCATCTATACGTTGCTGTAGGTTTTCCATTTTTGTCATTATTGTATTTTCACCAATCCAATCGCGCCGTTGGCACCTGGTTGAATATTCCCTAATTCAACTTTAAAACCTTGTTGTTTTAATTGATTGGTTAGGGTTTGTAGTACTTCTGCCGAATTGGCTTTTAGCTCCATATTTAACATCGAGGCTTCATAACTCACACGATTTGCAGAAATTTGGTTTTGCATTAGAACAGGACCAACACGGCTCAGTAAAGACAAAGCCTGTGCATTGCCCGTTTGACTCTGACGCAATTGTGATTCGAACTGGCTTTTCAGCGTTTGTTCAGTGACAGGATAGCTTTGGCCAAACCAATATTTAAACTGATCAATCGCTTGTGCCGCAGTGATATTGGCCACTTTTTTGTATTGATACCAGCGAACTGCATCATAACTAAACTGAGTAATTAGAGCCGCAACCAAAACAGCTGCACATGCTTTCCAATAGCCACTCACACCCGTATTGGCTTTGGCTTTCGGCAAAACATTGAGTGGATGTTGTTTCGGTTTTTTTATATTGGGTAATTCATAATGAAAAGATTCAATGTGATCATGCGTTACAGCGGCTTCAAGACTATGCGTCTGATCTGAACTTAGATTTGAAATCTTATAGTTCGGCTGACCAATTTGATAATCTAAATACAATGCCAAATCATCAACAGACTGACCGACAAATTCACTATTTCGGACCAATAAATGACCGCTGACATTTGCCAAAACATGTTGCCCAGCTTCTGGGCTTGGCAAGACCAAAAAGTCAGGTAATAACGAAATGACTTTTACAGGAATTAGCGTCAAAGCATGCTGCATCGTTTCAACTGTACTATGCGCAATCCCCATGACCGTTAATTCATCCGGACTTTGAAAATGATGCAATACTTTCATTGCATCTAAAGGCAAAATGACATATTCCTCAAGTAAATATTTTACGCCGTCTGGGCCAAGTTTTTTATATTGGTTTTTTGGAAAATTTTGCTGAATGATTTGTACATCACGACTCGGAAAGAAAACAACCGCTTCCTTTCCCGCATGTGGCTGAATTTCCTGAATCAACTGTTCAAGTGTCGATGACTGCTTCCAGAAATCCCCTTCTGACCATTGCCAAACCCCATTGGCTTCGGGCATCCATAAATACAACATTAATTTTTCTGCCGTTTTAATTGGTTTTTATGTTGATGGTATAAACGTTTTAATTTGAGTTGATAACCCTGGAGCAATGACCGCTTGTTCATAAATGCGCGCTTCTGCCAAAGCATAGGGATTAAAATATTCTGAGACCAAAACACTGGCCATATGTGCCACAACGTTCATATGGCACACCACCACAATAGACTCATACGGTAAATGTGACAACCATTCCACTGCAACTTTGGCATCATCTTCCGGTTTGATGGCATTACAAATAACCACAGGTACATGTGGAAAATGTTTTTGCAAAAATGAAAGTGTTTGCTGCGCACGCAGTAACGGACTCACCACAAAAACGTCTGGTTGAATTAAATCTTTCAAATATGCTGCAGTTTCTTCCGCTTGAGTTTGTCCACGCGCTGTTAAAGGACGCTTTTCATCATTCCCCATTACAGGTGGAGCAGCTTCGCCATGCCTAACCAATGTCAGTTGCATAAAATTTCCTTATTCTATTCCGCACATTATATACAGCCAGTATGACAAAGCTATGTGTATTGCATATTAATCAGCAAACTTAAACTTGCTGATGTGGCAAGACAAATTCAACGTCACTGCGATGTCCATTTTTCATCAATGACAAAGCAATGTTCAGGGCCGGCGCACCTTCAAAAATCACTTCATACAATGCACTGGTAATTGGCATATATACACCCAACTCCTCAGAGCGTGCGCGTACTTGCACAATGGTATTAATCCCTTCCGCAGTTTGTCCCAGTTCTTTGGTGGCTTGTTCTAAGCTTTTACCACTACCGAGTGCAAAGCCGACTTGGTAATTGCGGCTGAGTGGACTACTACAAGTTGCAAATAAGTCACCGACACCAGATAAACCTAGGAATGTTAATGGGTTTGCGCCTAATTTCACTGCAAAGCGGCTCATTTCTGCCAAAGCACGTGTCAAAATCATACTCTTGGTATTTTCACCGACACCATAAGCCGCAGCCAGACCCATCGCGACTGCATAGATATTTTTCAGAGCACCGCCCAATTCCACGCCATGCACATCATCACTTGCAAATACACGGAATAATGCACTGTGCAGCGCTTGTTGAACTGCATAACGAACCAGTTCAGATTGGCTTGCAATCACAGTCCCCGCAGGTTGCCCCGCAACAATTTCCTTCGCCAAGTTTGGCCCTGAAAGCACACCATAAGGGACTTCAGGAAGTTCTTCACGAATAATATCGCTCATAAAGCTAAAGGTATTGGCTTCAATACCTTTGGTTAAAGACACCACTGCTTGTGACGTGATAAAAGGTTTGATCTGCTTTAAAACACTACGGAAAGAATGGCTCGGAATAGCCACTAAAATAATGTCACGATTACATACTGCTTTTTCTAAATCTGAAACAGCAAGCAAACCAGCTTCTAATTGAAAATCTGGCAAGTAACGTTTATTGATATGTGTTGCATTGATATCCGCAGCCACCGCCTCATCACGAATCCATATCATGGTGTCACAGCCATTACGTACTGCGGTATTGGCCATCGCAGTACCAAAACTCCCACCACCCAACACCGTAACACGTAGTGCAGTTTTTTGATCGACTGACACAGGGCTAACAAGACTTGCAAAATCAAGTTCTGACATTGTTCTTTTATCCTAATTTCTTTACTGATCGAACTTCATTAATCGATCTATTTTTCACTTTTATTGGTTTGCTTTATGCCAATGGCTTACAAAGTCAGCAGACTGTATTTCAGCACGAGGTGGAATTGCTTTCACAGCTGTACCGATATAAATAATGCCTGAAATCAAATCGTTTTCCGTTAAGCCTAAGGCTTGTTTAAACAATTTAGATTCAACCACCGCCCCACTACGCCACATGGTTGAAAAGCCCTGTGCTTGTAAAGAGAGCAAAAAGTTTTGTACTGCTGCGCCTGAACTTAAAATTTGTTCGAAATGCGGAACTTTGGGATGATCTTGTAATTGAGTTAAAGCCAAAACCAATAGTGGCGCACGAAATGGATGGTGTTTCACACGTTCCAACTGCGCTTCTTCTGTTTGTCCAGTATCGGCTAAAGCATGTGAAAGCAACTCACCAAATGCTTCACGTTCAGTTTCAGGAATAATCACGAAACGCGTAGGCTTAAGACGATGATGATCTGGCGCCGTTAAAGCGGCTTGAAACGCATTTTCCAATTGCTCAGCATTCGGCGCAGGTTCAATTAAATGACCAATCGACTGACGCTGATGAATATTTTGATGAACTGTATCAACTGCTGATTTTAGAATTGACATCTATACACTGTACTTTAAAACGTTTGCTCAAGATTAGCATATTCTCAATAACTTACTCTAGAATGTTTACATCAGACTCGGTGCTTATTTGTTAAGTCAGCTTTATTCACAGATTTACTATAAAAAAACCGCATAACTTGTACAGCAGTTCCCTGTTCTATAAGAAATTTTATGTTCAAATAAATCAAATTGTTTCTAACTCGGGGCACCGTATGAAAAAATTCAATAAAACTGTTGCCATTGTTAGCACGCTAAGCGCAACTGTGCTTTTAGCTGCATGTACATCTACGCCAACAAAATCTTTAGCGATTCAAAAACCAAATAATCAATATGAAGTGACTGCCGTAGGTAAAACCAGTTTAGCGGCAAAAAATAATGCAATTGCAGCTGCAAATAGTACCTGTGGTAAAAATGCGACCCCTGTCGTGGTGGATGAAAAGCAAGAATACAACGGAGTTTTAAAAGGCGTGGTCGATGAAAAGACAGGTCAAATGATTCAGGCGGCGGCTGGCGTACTTGGCACCATTACTGGAAATAGCGGTAGCATCAGCAAAGATGATGATTACCAAACCGTACTAACCTTTAGTTGCCGTGCAAACTAAAACGCTAGTCTGTGATTTTGTTTTGTCATTAACTCAAAATGAAATAGTCGACATGAAATAAAAAAGCCTGCAAATCTGCAGGCTTTTTAGAAGCAAAATTAGCAATAACCGTCTAAACGGGTTAAAGGTAATTTTTGACCAATGGCTTTTTCAATTTCAGGCAGTGAAAAAGCATCATCTTCAGACAAGAAACTAATACTCACACCACGAGTACCTGCACGACCTGTACGACCGATACGGTGTACATAATCATCAGACTGTTCAGGAAGTGTGAAGTTCACGACATGAGAAACACCATCGACATGGATACCACGACCCGCAACGTCTGTTGCAATCATGATGTTATGTTGACCATTTTTGAACTGATCAAGCATTTTCAAACGCTTATCTTGAGCGATTTCACCTGACAACATCACCACTTTATAACCGTCTTTTTTGAGATGATCATAAAGTTTACGCACTTGATCACGACGGTTGGCAAAGATCATGACCTTTTCAATTGGTTCATCACGTAAGATGTCTTCCAATAATTTATATTTATCAGACTTCGCCACCATGTAGACACGTTGCTCTACATCTGCATTGGTTTTTTTCTCAGGTTCAATTTCAACAGTTACTGGTTCAAACAACCATTGCTGTGCCAAATTTAAAACATCATAACTAAATGTTGCAGAGAACATCAAAGTTTGTCGTTGTTCTTTACGTGGTGAAAAGCGCACGATACGTTTTACAGATGGGATAAAGCCCATATCTAATAAACGGTCAGCTTCATCAATCACTAAAAATTCAATTTGATCGAGCCAAACTTCTTTTTGTTCCACAAAGTCAATTAAGCGACCTGGGGTTGCAACCATAATGTCGACAAAATTACGATTTAATAGATTTTTTTGCTTATCAAAATCTACCCCACCGAGCAAAGTCATGACATTGAGATCAGTGTATTTCACTAATTCTTTAGCATCACTTTCAATTTGCAATGCAAGCTCACGGGTTGGTGCAAGAATCAATGCACGCGGTTCACCACGATAACGCTGTTCCTTAATTGGATTATTCAACAAGTCATTGATCACACTGACCAAGAAAGCCGCAGTCTTCCCAGTACCAGTTTGAGCACGACCAATAGCGTCATGTCCAGCCAATGTAAATTTTAAAACCTTTTGCTGAATAGGCGTCATATCCTTAAAACCCAAAGCATCAATGGCTTTTTTAAGGTTCGGATGTAAATTTAAGGTTTCAAAACCTGATGACATATAGATGTGCCCTAATTGAATAATCACAAAATTGCTGAAGCATTATAAACAAAAAACGCCCCAATTTACATTGGAGCGTTTTTGAGTACATTCAGACGATTAGTCTAAAGGTTGTACTTCTTCAGCTTGGAAGCCTTTTTGACCTTTAACAACGCTGAATTCTACGCGTTGGCCGTCACGAAGTGAACGGTGGCCTTCGCCCATAATTGCGCGGAAATGAACGAATACGTCGTCGCCGCCGTTACGTTGAATAAAGCCAAAGCCTTTAGTGTCGTTGAACCATTTAACAACGCCTTGTTCACGAGCTGTCATAAGTTAATCCTTATCGTATTTAAAAAAGAAGGACCACCCGGTGTTGCAAACAGCAGACCAAACAAGGTTAAAAAAAATATTTTTATTTCTAAGCTTGTAATCATTCTGTAAAACTATCAACAAAATCCCGGTTACATCCAAATATATCAAGAGTTAAGAGGCTTCACAGCCAACAAAAATCTTAACAACGCAACGAGCTTAACACGGGTTTACCGCAATTAATAGATTTTTTTGATCTATTTTCCTTTTGAATATTCTTATTTTTTCACATCGTTTGAGTTATAAATCACAAAGGATTTTTACCTATTTTAGGTTGGGATTTGGCACTGTATTTGCTAATATTTCCATTGAAATGTAAACATGTTGGATCTGCTTCGTGAGTGACAGCCAAAATTCGCTTTTAACTGTAGATGCAATGGGTAAACCCTGCCCGATGCCACTATTGATGCTCAAAAAAGCTTTAAAGAAAAGTCCAGACCAATCTTTATTGTTAAAGTCATCCGATCCGCACAGCCAACAAGATGTATCACGATACTGTCAAATACATCAGTTAAACTGTGAAATGCGCAAAATTTCAGATTCTGAGTTTCATTACTTAATTGAATCTTAAAAAGATTCAGTTAAACTAAATTGCTTCATAATTGAATAAAAGTTTACATTTCTATACCCAATTTTCCATAATTTACGGAAATATTGGATTAAGATGAATCTTAGTTATTGGGCTTACCCATTTTTAGTTCTCAAGGAGAAAACATGAGTGACAGCAGCAATCAATTGATGCCCCTGTCATTATCGGCACCTGGGGTGAATCTTGGTGCTTATATTAGTACTGTTAATCAGATTCCAATTTTATCGGCCGAACAAGAAAAAGAGCTGGCCGAGCGTTATTATTATGACCAAGATTTAGACGCAGCTAAAATGCTAGTAATGTCGCATCTTCGTTTTGTTGTGCATATCGCACGTAGCTATGCAGGCTACGGCTTGCCACAAGGTGACCTGATTCAAGAAGGTAACTTGGGCTTAATGAAAGCGGTAAAACGTTTTGACCCAAACATGGGCGTACGTCTCGTATCTTTTGCTGTGCATTGGATTAAAGCAGAAATTCATGAATATGTGATTCGTAACTGGCGTATTGTCAAAATTGCGACCACTAAAGCGCAGCGTAAATTATTCTTTAATCTACGTAGCTTAAAAAAGTCATCTAAAAAATTAACTTTGGCTGAAGCACAGTCGATTGCCAATGACTTAAATGTAACACCTGAACAAGTCTTGGAAATGGAAGGCCGTTTAACCGCTTATGATGCTGCCTTTGAAGCTCAAGGTGATGACGACGATGAAGGTTCGACCCATGTCGCTCCTGCCCTTTATCTCGAAGATAACCGTTACGACCCTGCGCGTTTAGCGGAAGATGAAGATTACGAAGAACAAAGCACTTCAGCTTTACATGAAGCCATGGATCAGTTGGATGACCGTTCACGTAACATCTTACAACGTCGCTGGTTAGATGACGAAAAGTCGACGCTGCATGAATTGGCGGCGGAATATAATGTATCTGCTGAACGTATTCGTCAGTTGGAAAAAAATGCGATGGAAAAAATTAAAGTCGCAATGTCCTCAAACTAAGTTGAAGGCTTTTCCAGTCATTCTTAAAAAGAGCATTTCGATGCTCTTTTTTTTATGTCTAAATAGTATTGAATGACAAGCTACAACACAAAAACTTTGGGCATTTTTGCTTTAACCCTGCGTGCTAAATATGCTATGGTTATGCGCAAATTTTGTTAAGGTGAATGCACATGTGGATTGCTATTTCCGCACTTAACTTAGCTTTTGCTGTAATGCTTGGTGCCTTTGGTGCACACGGATTAAAAGCTCGCGCGACTGAAGCCCAATTGGCTTGGTGGCAAACTGCAACGGACTATTTCTTTTATCATGCACTGGGCTTACTTGCCCTCGCGATCTTATCCAAAGTCATTCCCCAACTTCCAATAAAAGCCAGTTTCCTACTTATACAAATTGGTATTTTCTTCTTCTGTGGTTCTTTATATGTGATGGCTCTAGGTTTACCACGCAGTCTCGGTGCCATTACTCCAATTGGTGGAGCGTTAATGATTGCTGGATGGCTTATATTGGCCTGGAATGCATTTAAATACGCAAAATAATTAACAACAGATATTGGCCTTACTCAATAGGTAAGGCAGCAAGAACGGAATCCACAAATGCAAATCTATTTAAACGGCGAAGCTACACAAACCGAATGTGTCAACCTCTTGCAATTGGTTCAACAATTACAACTGGAAGGCAAACGCTTCGCTGTTGAAAAAAATGAAATGATCATCTCGAAAAGTAAATTGGAACAAACCCCAATTGCAGAGCAAGATCATATTGAAATTATTCATGCCGTAGGTGGCGGCTAAAATGGAGCTCCCATGGAAGATACACCCCTAATCATTGGTTCACGTACATTTAATTCACGACTTTTAGTTGGTACAGGTAAGTACAAGGACTTAACGGAAACTGACCAGGCCATTCAAGCCAGTGGTGCTGAAATTGTGACCGTTGCCATTCGCCGTGTGAATATTGGTCAGCATCCAGACCAGCCGAACTTGCTTTCAGTGGTTCCACCTGAGAAATATACGATTTTGCCAAATACAGCAGGTTGTTTCGATGCGAACAGTGCGGTCCGTACTTGCATGTTGGCGCGTGAACTATTAGATGGTCACAATCTGGTTAAACTTGAGGTTTTAGGGGATGAGAAAACCCTATATCCAAATATTACTGAGACTTTAAAAGCTGCACGCACGTTGATTGACGATGGCTTTGAAATCATGGTTTATACCTCAGACGACCCAATTGTGGCACAAGAACTCGAAAGCATGGGCTGTGTAGCGATTATGCCTTTAGGTAGCCTTATTGGCTCAGGTTTAGGTATTCTCAACCCACACACCATTTCGATCATTAAAGACAATGCCAAAGTACCTGTTTTGGTCGATGCTGGTGTGGGTACTGCAAGTGATGCAGCGATAGCGATGGAATTGGGCTGTGATGGCGTATTAATGAATACAGCAATTGCAGCTGCACAAAACCCTGTTCTGATGGCTTCAGCGATGAAAAAAGCAGTTGAAGCAGGTCGTGAAGCTTTCCTAGCAGGACGTATGCCTCGTAAACGCATGGCAAATGCCAGTTCACCTGAAACTGGATACTTCTTTAAATAAGAACTCATTCACGGTATAAAAGAGGACTCTATTGAGTCCTTTTTTTGATTTTGCAAACCTGATAATAATGAAAATATCCCATATATTTTGTACTTTGAGTCTTTGTGCCGCATCTAGTTGGCTGTCAGCCCAAGTGCCCTGCACAACCAAATCACTTGCACCGCAAGGTTGGAACATTTTGATGGCTACGACTGGCGACCTAAACAAAGATCAAAAGCCAGATATTGCGATGATCGTGGAAAAACAAAAAGTCGATGTGGCGACCTATGATGACGATGGCAAAGTCGTTCACAACCATCCACGAAAACTCATCGTGTTTTTTAAAACCGCAAAGGGATATCAACGTATCGTTGAAAACAACAGCATCCCTGTCGCTCAGCAGCCCAATTCATGCTTACTTGACCCACTTGCTGAAGCAGAAGACATCCAAATCAGTAAAGGCAATTTACTCGTTCATTTTAGTTATTTTATGGCTTGTGGTGGCTGGGAATGGCCCCGACATAGTTATACCTTCCGTTGGCAAAATCAACGCTTTGATCTGATTGGTTTTGATTACAATAGCTTTCACCGCGCTTCTGGTGAAGAAACATCGAAAAGCTATAATTTTTCGACCTTAAAACGTAAAGAAATTGTAGGCGGCAATATGTTTGAAGATGCCAAAACTCAAATCAAATGGTCAACCTTCAAAACACCACAGCAACTGACGCTTAAAAATATTAACTTTGATGATTTCTATACACAGTTCGAGTACTAAGTTGAACCCGAGCAATAAAAAACCGCCAATTTCGGCGGTTTTTTTTAATTCAATTTGAATACACAACTTAAGGAATTAATCCTTCATCACGCATCGCAATTTGAACTGATTGACGCTCTGCAACTTTGTTACGCAATGCAATGATATTTTTATATGGCGTTAAATCATGTCCGATGCCATTTGACCAATTTGTCAGTACAAAGAGATAGGCATCTGCAGGGCCAAAGTTATCATCAACTAAATAGTCGTTATCCGATTCACCAATCGCTTTATCGATGTATGTCAATAAACGATCAATTTCTGCATAAGCTTTTTCTTTAGCGTCTGCATCTAGTGGAGCACCAAAGAATACGGCATAAGCATCATGTAATTCTGAGTTCAAATAGCCAAGCCATTCTAAAACTTTGGCACGACCTAAACCTGATGGCGGAATTAAATCTTGTTTTGGATCATGCTGTGCAAGAAACGGTAAAATGGCCACGTTCTCGGTCAGGATCAAACCTGGGTTAATTTCTAATGCAGGTACATAACCTTTTGGGTTGATCTCGTAATAATCCACCCCTTTTTCTGTTTTATGGTTTTTTAGGTCAACACGGACCAAATCAAAATCGACATTAATTTCATTTAAAATTATATGTGATGCTAATGAACATGCACCTGGAGAATAATAAAGCTTCATATCTGATCCTTGTTATGTACTATTCAATGTTTTAAATCTCTTCTGTCAAACTTTCAAGTGATCAAACCTGTAAATTGCAAAAAAGCGTAAATGCTGAAACACATATACTCATTGACTATTGTCCATAATCAAGAAGATTTCAAGTCAATCTGTTATGCATTTTTATACTCAGTTGTTTTAACATAGCCGCGTTTAAGATTTGATGAAAAGTTACCGTGTTACAACTTAAAAAAGAACAATGGTTTTCCAATATTCGTACCGATGTGCTCGCTGGCTTAGTAGTTGGACTGGCGCTAATTCCAGAATCGATCGCCTTTTCAGCTATTGCTGGGGTTGACCCTCAGGTTGGTTTGTACGCTTCGTTTTGTATCGCCGTGACCATTGCCTTATTTGGTGGTCGTACAGCAATGATTTCAGCTGCTACGGGTGCGATGGCCTTACTTATGATCACATTGGTCAAAGATCATGGTTTGCAATACCTTTTGGCTGCCACGGTTTTAACTGGTGTCATACAAATCATTGCTGGTTATTTTAAAGTGGCAAAACTTATGCGCTTCGTCTCGCAGTCAGTAGTGTATGGTTTTTTAAATGCACTCGCGATTTTGATTTTTGTCGCACAGCTACCTGAAATGTCAAAGATGGATAGTTTGGGCTATATCTTTATGCTTTTAGGGCTTGCGATTATTTATCTGTTTCCTCACCTACCGGAAATTGGCAAGGCCATTCCATCACCACTGATTTGCATTATTGTCCTCAGTGGTTTGGCATTATTTTTAGGTGCAGACCTGCGTACTGTGAGTGATTTGGGTAAGTTCCCAGAGACTTTACCTATTTTCTTGATTCCTGACATTCCTTTTAATCTTGAAACCCTCACGATTATTTTCCCCTATTCCATCACCCTTGCAACAGTTGGCCTATTAGAAACCATGATGACCACGACAGTGATCAATGAAGTCACTGGAACTGAAGGAGATCGTCATCAGGAATGTCGTGGTCAAGGGATTGCCAATATTGTCAGTGGCTTTATGGGCGGCATGGCTGGATGTGCCATGATTGGGCAGTCGATTATTAATGTTAATTCTGGCGCGCGAACTCGCCTTTCCACTTTGGTTGCAGGTATATTTTTGTTGTGTTTGGTGGTGTTCTTAAAAGACTGGTTGGCCTATGTCCCAATGGCTGCCTTAGTCGCAATTATGGTCATGGTGTCATTCACTACGTTCCAATGGAATTCAGTCAAGCAATTTTCAAAGCATCCAATGTCTTTTAATGTCGTGATGATTACTGTGGTGATCGTGGTGCTTGCAACACATAATTTGGCGCTTGGCGTATTGGTTGGTGTGCTCCTCTCTGCGTTGTTTATTATTAATCAACTGGAAAGCTCGGTAAAAGTTACATCAGAACTTAAAAACAACATCCGTAGTTACACGGTCTATGGGCAAATTTTCTTTAGTAGCTCTGAGAGTTTTTATCAATTTTTTGATTTTCAGGAGACGGTTAGTCAAGTGCGAATTGATCTGAGCCATGCCCATATTTGGGATATTACTTCCGTTAATATTTTGAAGAATGTCGTACAAAAATTTGAGTCAAAACAGATTCAAGTAGAGGTTTTTGGCTTAAATGAAGCAAGTAGCACTTTACTTGACCGTGTCAGTGACTAATGGGTTTTTGAAATATTCACTTTGAATCAAATCAATTTTCAATAAAGTGTGACCTATTGAAACCCTATGCAGGATGTATATAGCAAAGGGTTTCAATAATCAAAGTCTCATTTGTAATGACATTACATCAAATACCAAGCCTATAAAAAAGAGAAAAATTCACCATTCATTCGATTTAACTGTATAATTCATCTCATAAAATTATAACTATCAATAATAAAACAAAGATTTGATGTGACTTTCTATTTATTTTTTTAAATTGTGGATACACAAAATTGGGGGAATTTTGATGGTATGGTTTTGGTCACAACACTGCATTCAAGCAAATCGGCTGCTGGTCTTAGCGAGTCTATTTTGCCTGCTATGTTGTATCGCTATACCCAGTTTTGCCAATGCCACCCCACAGATCTCAAGCAGTCATTGTCCTGTTGAAATTACCCATATTGCCACAGCTAAAAGCGCTGTCGAGCAAGAGCGCCCACGTACAGGTTGGCAAAATCTGCAAAAGCTTCCAGACACTTGGAATAAACGTTGGCCGGATTATCATGGTATCGCTTGGTACAAAATCCAATTTAAGTTGAACTGTGACCTCCATCAGTTAAATCAACCCATTGCTATCGCTATACAAGGCATCACCCAAAGTGGTCGGGTTTATATCAACGATGCCCTACTTTGGCAAGATTACATTTCAGCAGAACATTTTTCACGAAGCCAACATCAACCAAGAATTTTGAACTTGCCTAGCTCGAGTTTAAAGCAAGGTGTTAATACCATTTGGGTGCAAGTGTATGGTTCAGTGACCCAAAAATCAGGACTCAGTTCAGTTCGAATTGGGGAATACCAGCAAGTCTATGACACCTTTAAAATTTGGTTACTCGAACAACGACAATTAGTCGAACTCAATACGATGATTAATTTCGTCGTGGCTGTGTTCTTTTTTTTAGCATGGCTCGCCAATCGTAATGAAAGAGCTTACTTATGGTTAACCATCACAGGCATGGCTTGGGTATTTTATAGCCTGTGTATTATTTTTAATGGACCAATTTCATTTCTAACCACCGTACAGGTCGACCGCCTACAAAATATCATTTTCTGTTTTTATACGGTTTTTGGCTGTATTGGTGCGTGGTATTTTGCAAACCATCCTTTCCCGAAAATTCAAAAGCTGTTATTAAGCCTTGCCACTATCGCAGCACTCTGTATCGGTTTTGCACCAGAGGCTTATTTAAAGACCGTCATCCAAATTTGTTTTAGCTTCTTTGTTTTGGTCTTTGTGGCCAAATGTATTAGCTACCCCTACTTGGCGTATAAAGCCAAAATGGCTGAAACCTATTTGCTTGCAACGCTGTATCTGATTTATTTGCCGATTGCGGTACATGATGCGCACTTTATGATGACCATGGAAGGCCATGCGCTCTCACCATATACTGGCCCACTAACCACCCTCGTTTTGGGCGGCGTACTGGCTTTGCGTTTAGCTCGACACACCCGTCAAATTGAGCGTTTTAATAAGACCTTAACTGAAAATGTACAACGAGCTGAACTGAAACTCGCTACCTCACTTGGTCAACAACATCAACTCGCGCTTGAAAATGCACGACTTCAAGAACGAATTCATTTATCTCATGACTTACATGATGGTTTAGGCGGATCAATTGTCCGTTCAATTTTACTGTTAGAACAAAATGACAAAATTGAAAAACCACAAATCATGTCGATGCTTAAACTGTTCCGTAATGATTTAAGACAAGTCATCGATTCGGGTTCAAGTATAGGGACGAAAGTTCCAGACACCCCGATCGAATGGGCGGCGCCGATTCGCCATCGCTTTGTACAGCTCTTTGAAGAATTAGACATGAGCTCAAGCTGGAAATTTGCTACCGAATGGATTCACTCACCCTCTGCGACCCAATGTCTCAATTTGACTCGTGTCGCAGAAGAAACCCTGACCAATATTCTAAAGCATAGTCAGGCAAGCAAAGTTCAGGTCAGTTTGTGCGAAACAGAGACTCAACTGATATTACGTATTGAAGATAACGGTATCGGCTTCAACCCTGACGAAGTTGAGCAAGGCCTACATGTCGGCCTACATAGTATGCAAACACGAATCCATCGTATCGGTGGTGAATTTAAAATACAGTCACAGCCGGGTTGTACCGTTATTGAGGCCATTTTGCCATTTAAACCTGATGGTGCTGACAGTGAAGATCTTGATGAAAAAACAGCCTAGATTAATGTTAATTCATGACTTTTGAGCTAAGTAATTCACTGTACATGGCAAATGCTCAGCACGGCTTCCGTCGGTGAGATTGAGCAAAAAGCGGATATATTCACGGTAAAAAATTTGACTTGTGCAACTCAGGACTTAAAATACCGCATTCGAATTTTTTACATTTGCCAAAGTTATGTCGAACGATCAATTAGACCAGCACGCTGTAGATCTGGATAACCTAAACGAACACCGTGAAATCGTGACGTTTATGCGCCGCTCTGCGCCACTTAATACTTCGCAACGTACTGCGCTGGAACAATATGGTCATCTAATTTTGGAATATCCTGTTGGGGATTTGCGTCAGCATTTTGAACACCCTGAACGTCCATTAACTGTTGAGATCGGTTTTGGTATGGGTCGCTCTTTGGTACTGATGGCAAAAGCAAACCCAGAACGTAACTTTGTCGGCATTGAAGTACATGTTCCGGGTATCGCTCAATGTGTGTATGAAGCAGGTCTTGCAGGTTTAACTAACCTTCGAGTATTAGATGCTGATGCCATCCAAGTGCTACGTGAAATGCCAGATAATAGTATTAACACTGTGCAATTATACTTCCCAGATCCATGGCAGAAAAAACGTCATTTCAAACGTCGTTTTGTATCTCATGACCGTATGCCATTGGTTGAAGAAAAATTAGAAATCGGCGGTACATTCCACTCAGCGACTGACTGGGAACCGTATGCTGAATGGATGATCGAAGTACTTGAAGAACGTCCACGTCTTGAAAACCTTGCAGGTAAAGGCAATAGCTACCCTCGTCCAGACTGGCGTCCGCAAACTAAGTTTGAACGTCGCGGAATTGAAGCAGGCCATAAAATTAATGACTTCATCTTCAAAAAAGTATATTAATTTTTGAATAAAGCAAAAAACCACCGTTAGCGGTGGTTTTTTATTGCTGTTTTTGATCTAAGATTTATCTGTATTGTATCAAATCACATAAAATGAATAACCACTAAGCTACTTGCGCTTGGAGCTGACTTTGTCGAATCATATCCACGGCTTTTTCAGCAATCATCACTGTCGGTGCATTGGTATTGCCATTCACCACAGAAGGCATGATAGATGCATCGACGACACGAAGGTTTTGAATCCCGTAGACTTTCAATTCAGGGTCAACCACAGACATCTCATCCACACCCATCTTACAACTACCGACAGGGTGATAAACCGTATCCACACGCTGACGTAAGATTGCACGTATATCATCATCTGTTTTGACCAGTGAGGTAAATAAATCTTGCTGATAATGACTCGATAAAGACGGCGACATCATTAATTGCTGCGTCAACTTAAAGCCTTGTACCAAATCTTCTAAATCCTGTTCATCCCCTAAAAAGTTTGGATCAATCAATAATGGATCATTGACACTAGAACCACTTAGTTTAATCGTGCCGCGACTTCTTGGATTGAGCAGACACACATGACACGACAAACCATGACTTGCATGAAATTTCCGTGCATGGTCATCTACTAACGCCACGACAAAGTGTAATTGCAAATTTGGAATGGCTAAATCGGGTGAAGACTTTAGAAAACCACCACATTCTGCAAAATTTGAAGCAATCATACCCCGTCGTTCCTTACGATAGCGACTGAACTGCTTGAACATATCAATTGAGCCAGGTAAGGACACGCCAAATGTGCCTTGGTATTCAATGATCGATGGATTTAATACACTCAAAACTTGGTCTTTATTCTTTTAATCCATAGACGTTTTAAAAGCACTGTAAGCCGCATAGCTAAAGATTTGACTGAAACAATAAATTTGATCAAAGCCTATTTCCGTCAGTAAGCTTTGATAGTGCTGCTGGCTAATCAGTTCAAAATCATCTTCTAAACGCTGCATCATTTTTGTCGCTTGCGCAGCAGATAAACCTTGCATTTGGCAAAATTCAGGCAGGACACGCTGCTCAAAATTCGAATGAGTTTGCATCAAGTCAAAACTTAAAAAAATGCCCTGCGGTTTAAGCAGCTCAAATGCTTTTGCTAAAAAATTCGTTTTCTCTGACAACGCAATGAAATGCGTCACCAAGATACTCAGCACCGCATCAAAACAACTTACTTCCTCAAAAGCAGTATGACTGCCCAAAACAAAATTGACGCGATGCAACTGTCCAGCGGCTTCAACGCGTTGCCGTGTTTGATTCAGCATATTTTCAGACAATTCTGTAACGGTAAATGACCATGTTGGATTCAAGGCCATGAGATAGCCCAATTCATAGCCCGTCCCACATCCAATGATCAGTACATGGGCATCTTCAGCGACATGGCAATTCAACACCGCCTGAATCTGTTGATGGACAAGTTCATAGCCGGGAATTAATTTTCGTATATGTGCATCATAACTTTCGACCACTTGCGGACTATTAAAATCTTTTGCCATGTAACATCCTGTTTGACATGTATGTCTAAGCTAATAAATATTCATTGTTCTATATGGATTATTTATTTCTGATGAAGTTCAAAAATCTGCTGACTCAACATTTCATAGACCGCTTTCAGGTCGACTTGATCAGCTTGCTCAAGCATATTGGCATGCATCTGCATGATATTTTGATCTCCACGCATTGCAGGGCCTGTTTGCATGTTCCGTGGTTCAGCCTGAGTGGCTTTCTTCGCTGTCTCTAAAATCAATGGATAAAGCAAGCTAAAATCGACGTATTTTGCATCGACAACCTGCTTTGCCATGTCATAACAATAATTACTAAAATTACATGCGAACACCGCAGCAAGATGCAGACTTAAACGTTGTGCCGAATCATATTGATAAACCCTTTGACTCATGCTGTTTGCTAAATCTGTTAGTGTCCTCAAATCTGTAGAATCCGCGGCTTCTACAAAGATCGGTGTAGACGTCCAGTCCACATCTCGATCTAAACTAAAGGTTTGTAAAGGATAAAACACCCCTGCTCGCAAATGTTGCTGGGTCAGTACCGTGATATTGGTGCTACCTGAAGTATGCACGATCAAAACCTGTGGCAGATAGGCTGTAACTTGCTGAATAACGGTTGCAATCGACTGGTCGCTCACCGCAATGATCAAAAGATCAATCTCAGCATTCAACTTATTTGGGGTATGAATGGCTTCTGCACCTACACTTGCTGCAAGTTTTTCTGCCTTTTCGAGATTTCGTGCATATACTTGCACAATGTGATGTTGTGGATGAAGTACTTTGAGCAAATGATGTGCAACACGACCTGCACCCACAATACTGATTCGCATATAGTTTTAACTCATTTTCGATGGCTACAGCATGTCAGGAAAATATCGGACGTGCAAATCGAGTTGTATCGATAGAATGATTTATTTTCAATTCTTCACATTAGTTTCGCTCAGATAAGCACAAAAAAAGGGATGCGTTTCATCCCTTTTGCTAGACGTCAATCTAAGTCTAATGCATATCATATCGCTTTCAATCTAGACAATATTCGATATGCACTTTAGCTTTTACGATTTACCAATGATTTGATTCAGAGTCTGTAGGTATTGTTCTGCGTCACGGCGCGCATTGAATTTCTTTTCAAATACACCTGTGTTTTGCACACTGTTCGGTGTGTATTCTACCGAAACAACAAAGGTATCAAGCAAATCTCTATTAATCCGAATTGCAATAATATGATGTGAGTTTAAATAAAAACCATCATCAACCTTAACTAACATGACTCGCCTCAAAAATCTTGCATAATGAAATAGATAAAAATATCTAAACATTCATAAACTTGGATGCCTTACCGCATACAGTTATAAATAGGATAAACCGAAATCATTGTAACGCCATTATGTGATTTGTATTGCAATTATTATGCAATTTAAATGAATAATTAGAGAAAATCATTCAGTTCCAGTCATCTAAACATGATTGATTTTCAATCCTAGCTAAAGATTGGATAAAAAGACTGGATATAAAAAAGCCTGCTGCCATAGCCATGGCAATAGGCTCATTTCAGTACGACTGATTTAACTCAAATCAATCGTACAATGTGGTTGAACGATTAAACACTCAACATACTGTTTAATGTTTCTGACACATTCTTCGATTTCACAACAGGTTTAAGTGCTTCAAGTTTTGCTTTGACTTCACTACGCTGCGGTTCTGCCAAAGTGTACCAACGGGACAAAATTTGCAGTAACCGTGAACCGACAATTGGATTCTTCTCATCGAGGAATTTTGCCAATTCAACAATGTGCTGCACACCAAAGCTCCATGTATTAACAGGATTGCTATTTAAACCGCCTGTAACCGCACGAATACGGTTCGGTACTTTCAAGTCATAGTCAGGATGAGCAGTAAGTGCTTTGATGGTTTCCGCAGTTGCTTTCGGATGAGCCGCTTGCAACATAAACCATTGGTCCATCGACAAAGCTTCATTTTTAAAGCGTGTATAGAAGGTTTCTAAAGCTTGCTGTGCTTGTGGTGCATCATTCCAAACCAATACTTTTAAAGCACCAAGGCGTTCAGACATATTGCCTGTTGAGCTGAATTGTTCATAAGCCAATTCAAATACAGAAGCATCGCCTTGACGTGCCATCATACTCAACATGATGTTTTTCAATGCACGAACACCCATGGCTTGTGAAAATTCTTGCTGCGCATCTGGGTCTAAAGTTGCATAAGTCTCTTTAAAGAAAGCACCTAACTCACGTGCCACACGACTTAAAAGTGCTTCACGCTGTTCTTGCACTTGGGCAGGACTGTAGTCGGCATCAATACGGCTACCTAAATAACCCTCTGTCGGTACATCGAATAAACGTGAAGCAAGTAGTGGATCACGCTCAACCAATGCTGGTAATGTATTTTGAATAGCTTGAACATAGATGTCGGCATCATGGCCATTTAACAAAATACGTTCTAACAAGGTTTGGCTGGCTTGCCATTGGTTAAAACCATTCGGCTCGTACTGCATCAGGAAAGCAAGCTCTTTATCTGAATAGTTAAATTCAAGATTAACGGGTGCAGAGAAATTACGCAGTAAAGACACAACAGGCTGGGTTTTTACACCGCTAAATGTAATCATTGCAGTATCGGTATCAAATAAATACACGCCATCTTTGATGCCATTTTCAACCAATGCATCTGAGCTGAGAACTAACTGTTCACCACTCGTCGCATCAAACAATGCCAAAGCCACAGGAATAGGCACAGCTTTTAAATTTGGATATTTCGGATGAGCTTTTAAGCTTTGTTTCAAGCTTAAAGTATAGATTTGATTTGCAGCATCGTACTCACCTTTTGCTTCAAGTTTTGGTGTGCCGGGTTGGTTATACCAAATTAAGAAACTCGATAAATCTACACCTGAACCCGCTGTTAGTGCTGCTACCCAATCTTCAACAGTCACAGCTTGACCATCGTGGCGTTTGAAATATTCGTCAGTACCTGCACGGAATTTTTCTTTGCCTAGCAATGTCGCCATCATGCGGTTAATTTCCGCACCTTTCTCATACACAGTTGCGGTATAAAAGTTATTAATTTCAACAAAATGATCTGGACGCGGTGGATGTGAAAGCGGGCCTGAATCTTCTGGGAACTGATGTGCTTTTAACACAGCAACATCATCAATTCGTTGTACCGCAGCAGATTGTAAATCTTCTGAGAACGACTGATCACGGAATACCGTCAAACCTTCTTTTAAGCATAGTTGGAACCAATCACGACAGGTAATACGGTTACCCGTCCAGTTATGGAAGTATTCATGTGCAATCACCGATTGAACGCGCATGATCGCTGCATCAGTGGTGTATTCTTCATCAGCAAGCACACAAGAGGTGTTGAAAATATTCAAGCCTTTGTTTTCCATTGCACCCATGTTAAATGCACTGGTTGCCACGATCATATAATTGTCTAAATCATAAGGACGACCATAATGCTCTTCGTCCCAACGCATCGAGTGCTTTAAAGCTTCCATCGCAATATGACATTTTGGAATGTCTTTTTCTTCTGCATAGATTTCTAAAGCAACATTACGACCTTCAGACGTTACGTAAGAATCTTTGAGTACCGCCAAATCACCAATCACACAAGCAAAAAGATACGATGGTTTTTTGGTTGGATCTTGCCAAACGGTATAATGACGACCTTCACCGGTTTCACCCGCTTCAATCAAATTACCATTGGCAAGTAATACAGGGAATTTTTTATCCGCTTCGACACGTGTGGTAAATACCGATAGCACATCAGGACGGTCAGGATAATAGGTAATTTTACGGAAGCCTTCAGGCTCGTTTTGGGTAACGAATAAATCGCCTGCCGCTTGGTACAAGCCTTCGAGTTGAGTATTGCTTTCAGGATGAATCACGACTTCGGTTTCAATGACAGCTTGGTCAGGTGCATTTGAAATTACCAGTTGTTCTGCATCTACAATATAGGCATCTGCTGGCAAAACTTGACCATTTAAGCGAATTGACTTGAGTTCCAAATCACGACCCAATAACACCAAATCCCCAGCAGTTTGACGCTGCATCACTAATTTTGCATTTACATTGGTATGCTTATCAAAGACTTGAATATCAAGATCGATACTATCTACGACAAATGATGGTTTTTGATAATCTTTTAAATAAACAGTTTGGTCTGCTTCGACCACTGGATTTGCCGCAATGTTCATATCTCGTCCTATTCCTTAGTTATTGCTTTATCAGCTTTTTGAACACATTGTGAATGACTTGATCATACGACAAGATGCATAAGCTGTCTTCGCATTTACAATGATTTATATATGGGCTCAGCGCATGTTGTTTTCAATCATCTTTATAGAATAATTTAAAGGCTGGCACATATTTTCGCCATGTTTAAGCAAAATAAATGCCTGAGTTGAGCACAGCTACTTCAATATGCAAATTTTATATCTACCTCAAATAAATAAAGCACCTATATACTAGAAAGAGAAAGTACAGGTGCTTAATCCATCTGTACGTTCAAATTATTGCGCTCAAACTTTCCTGCTTAAGACTTAGAGGATTATTGATTTTCGAAAATTAAATCGAGCGCGCTGTCATAGTCTGCAGCAAAGTAAAATTGAAATGCCGTGACTTTTGAGCTGAGGAATTGCTGAATTTCTTCCGTCGCACCCGCCACATAAATTTTTGATACTTGATGTTGCTGCGCCAGGCCCAGTAACTCGATCGTCTTTTCTAAAGTTTGATCATGCCCAATAATCAGCGCACCAACCGTACCCTGTGGCTGCTTATATAATTGCATGCGAGTGATATTGCTGTTTTTAAGTGCGTCTGACATGTGTATTCCATACAAAGAAAGGATAAAAAAGATCAAAACCTTAAGAAATTAAGCTGATATATACTGTCTATCAATTTCAGTAGATTCCGCTTTGTTTCAGTCCTGCAAGTTAAGATCATTAAAATTATAAGCTCAATATATACAAATATACTTTTCAAATCCAATCGCTTAGGTGATTCCTTCCAAAAGTACCTTAGCTCTCGAATTGTATCAATCTTCTAATTTGATTTGATTGCATACTTCTGTTTAAACCTTGCACCAAGATGTTTCTTTTTCAACAGTTTAAGCATTTTGAGAATGCATCTAGGATAAAAGGATTCATCATTATTATTTTGTTACCTTTAGATTAATATTTTATTTTCAATATCTTATCAAATAAATTTACAGTTTATCTGCTTTAAAATGTCTACTCAAAACATTTGAGCATGCGTTTTGCATCTACTTAATTGCCAAAAGCAAAATCATCAGGCTAAAACAAAAAGAGGTGCATTATGTTTATTAAAGAACACATCATCCGTATTGAAAATATGAAGACCCTGCAAGCGCTTGATGCTGCAAATATCGACCATCAAGTAATTGCAATGTTTATGACTTGCGAAGGGATTCCACTCAAAGCCTTTGAGGTCAGTTCATTACTTAACTCATATAGTGCATTAGGCACTAAAAAAGTCGCGTCTAAAAAAGTGCAAGCCTTAATACAAGCCAAACAAGTTGGAGAGGAGGACGAATCGATCCCATGCCCAGCCGCCTATTAATAATCCATTCTAACTAAAAGCTGCATCATCACTATGCAGCTTTTTTTATTTGTCGACTTCTCGCCTGAGCTGCTGCAACTGAAATTGCAAACCCGTCTTTAAACAGAGATGTGTATAATCAATTTAACCTTTCAAGAAACGCTGGCAACATGTTCAATATTCTACGCAAACAAATGGATGAAAGTACGCAATGCCCATTGTGTCGTGCATCTATGTATTGGGTAGATGCTGAAAAATTAGATGAGCAAGAATTTAATTTTTACCAGTGTAGCCACTGTCATCATCAAATATTTCCAGAACAGCAATACAACTGTCATTGTGAAAACTGTCAGGCCGCGCGAAAAAAACTACTGAAAGAAACCCGCTTACAAGAACAGCGTAAACTCAAAAATAAAGATATCGTTGAACGTGAATTAAGTGAACTGAGTTTTTTACAGAAACTCTTTTTGTTGGCTTTATTGGATAATCACGTCCAAGAACATACGGCACATCAAGAATTTATCGACTGGGACGCTATTAAATACCACAACATCAGCCCGAATTATCTCTTCCAACAATCACTCAAAAAGCATCTCGTGCATGAGCAAATTTTGATTGTGAAAGATGATGCACTACAAGCTGAACAGTATTATATCAATGTCCGTTTGGATGGATATTCAGAGCCCAGCCTTTTTAGCGTAGCACAGCAACTGCGCCATTGGTTTTATGAAAATTTAGCTCTGGGTCTTCCTTTTAAAAGTGCTGACGAAGTGAAAGAGTGCTTGTATCTCCTACTTTTCCAAGAAATTGTGCAATTCATGCAGTTTTACTGTAAGACATGGGGTATTCAAATTGCAGGGAATAAAAGCTTTCAAGTGTTCTGTTATCGCCTACTCGACCATCTAGCGGTTGGGCAGATTTACTATATGATTCAGTCAGCACTCGAATACCTACACAAACAAAAAGCTCTGCAAGTACGTAATGAAAACTTCATTAATACTAATCTGTTAAAAAAGACCTTACAGCAATACCGTGAACGTGGCTTACAGGAAAAATGGGAAACCTTTACCCTCCCTCGTCCGCCACAATTACCGTTTAGTAAAATGAGTGAAATTTTGCTCTTTAACTTTTTAGGACTCGATGAAAGTATCTTTGTGCAACCGATACGCCATGCTTGGAAAAAAATCGAACCTCGATTAAATTTTTATTCCACAAAGCGCTGCATGTACTGTGGTTCACAAGAGCTCTCTGTCGATTATGATGCCGCAGATTATGTGACCCTGTTCTGCCGTAATTGTAAACATCAAGACCATTACTTCACCCGCTAAGGGAGAAAACGATGAATCAATCTGAAAATTTCGAAACGACCATGAACAGTGAATTAACTGACTTAAATAGCCCGCTTTTACAAAGCGTCATTAATGCGTGGATTGAACTTCAATCCAAACAACCTTTGGTGCATATCCTCACCAATGCAGTTGCGAGCAATTATGTCGCCAATGTCCTTTTAGCTGCGGGTGCTTCTCCTGCAATGATTGATAATCCCTTTGAAGCCGAAAGCTTTGCCTCTATTGCCAGTGCATTGAATATCAATTTAGGTACGCCAACGTCTGAACAAATGCAGGCCATGCAAATTGCTGCACAAACAGCACAAAATTTAAATAAACCTTGGGTGCTTGACCCTGTCGGTTATGGCCCCGTTTTGCCGTGGCGATCTGAAATGGTTGATCAATTACTCCAGTACAAGCCAAGCATAATCCGTGGCAATGCATCAGAAATCAGTGGTCTTGCAGGGAATCAAGGTGAATCACGCGGTGTCGATAGCACGCTAAATAGTGCCGAGATTTATTTAAATGCCGTACCCTTATTAGAACACTGTGAATGTGTGGCAATTTCAGGCGAATCAGATTTCATCTTGTCGAAAGAAATGAATGCGGTGATACAAATTAATGGTGGATCTTACTTACAACCCAAAGTAACGGCTTCTGGCTGCGCTTTAGGTGCGTTAACAGCAGCGTATTGCGCCGTGAGTGAAACACTAACTGCCGGTACAGTCGCAGCGCATTTGCACTTTGCGATTGCGGGTCAAAAAGCCTATGAACTTAGCTCAAGTGTCGGCAGTTTTAATGTTGCATTTTTAGATGAAATTTATAATCTCAATGAAGACGATTTCAATCAACTTGCCAACATGCAAATTTATGCACTATGAAGCTATGATAACTTGAGGAAAACAAAACAGCTTGAGTAAAGCACTCAAGCTGTTCAGGGTTTCATGCTGTTTTTGAATAATTAGAACGCGTCAAAAAGTTTAATGTGCCGTACTGTCACTTGCAGCATTGGCATCAAACATTTCTGAATCTTCGATCGTTTCTGTTGGATTACTCAAAATCATGTCGAGGTCATAGTCCCCCGCATAAACAATATTTTTGATTTTTGAACAGTCGCCATCACTCATTTCATAATTTAAGACTTTGGCTTCATCACCAATTTTAAACTCAGCACGAACGACGTTTTTATTTTCATCAAAACTCAGTTTAGGCTGAACACCTTTTTTCGAATCTTGCTGCGGATCTTGGCTATCCGTGAAAATATCAAAATCCACATTACACGCTTGTTGCGACTGCTTACAGTTAATTTCTGCTTGCATACGTTCCGCTAACGATGGCTCAAAATAGGCAGTAAGTTGATCTTTACTCAAAGCATGCAATTTCAACTCTTGATCATAAATTTGTTTGACCAGTTTTTCGGGGGCAACACATTTCTGCGATTGCTCCTGTACTTTTTGCTCTGCTGGCTGACAAGCCGTTAAAAAGATCGCCGCGCCGAAACCGAATAATCGATATATCGTCATTTGTCGCATAACACATCCATGTCCATCATTAAACTGCCCGCCCAACTGCCAGATTCATACTTGCTTCAAAAATAGTTGAAACATTTAATTTACAAATACACATTAAACCCATGCCATCAAAATAATCTGGCACGTGCTGCATAAAAAATTGAACATGTTCATCAGATTTGTTCCGTAGCCGAACCAACTGCTCAGGCGTCACCTTCGGTAAATCACAACGATGAACAAAAATATCCTCAGCCCGATGCTGCACATCATGCAGACGGATTTTATAACTATTTAAAACATCCACATACTCAGTGGGCATCGGGATACCGTGCCTTGGATAAAACTTAACAGAGCGCGAAGCAAATAATGTATATACCTTTGGTTGTGCCAATGTAGCCACAAACCACATCGGAATCGCTGGAAATCGAATCTGATGCTGCATCGCCACTTTAATCGCCGAATTTAAGGTCAGGTTTTTTCGACGATAATCAACCAATACCCCTGCCCGTGAATTAAAAATAAAAATCGGTCGATTGTTATGCATAATTTTTAATATACGCACAATGTTTTGCCCGATCAGTTTATCTTGCTCAAAATACTGAATAATTGGTAATGCGACAATATCGGGGTCGTGCATGTATTGATAGAGTTGCTCAATTTTCGAAGTCGGGAAAATACATTGATCAAACTCCCAGAGCCGTTGAAACAACTCATGTTTTTCTTCAGTCGTGAGTTTACTAAAATCAATGATATTCTCAGTGATCGCCATACCAACACCCATTTTTTTAATGGATTAACTTTGAATTTCTTCAAAGTACCTAGTTATAAAGTTTTCAAAAACGATATTTAAAATGAAATAAAATTATTAATAGATCATCTATGATGATTAAAACCCCGAGTTAAAAATGAATCGCTATTTAACCTCATGCTTTTTTAAAACCAACCCTATCAATATTTTTTACTTTTGAACCGTTTTAGCCCTCTAAAAGCTCAAAAGTTGCAGCGTTTTTTGACTGTTACATCATGTAAATATAATACGTTTTAACATCGTGAATTACAGCCCCCTTGGATAGGATTTCTTATACTTTCTAGTCATACAAAAAAGACAGCTTCGAAAAGCTGTCTTTGAGTTATTTTAAAATTTAAGCATTAAGCTTGGTAATAGATATCAACTGTTTTAATGCGGTTTTCATCCATTGCCGTAACTTTAAATTGGATGCCTTTAAAATCAACCACAGTACCCACTTCTACATTGCCGTGGGTCTGATCTAAAATAAGGCCTGAAACACTGATATAACCATCATCTTCTTCGATCAAGTCCAGCATTTCCAATTCAAGTTCTAACTGATACAGATCGAGCATGCCTGAAGCTTTCCAATGTTCATCATCGATTTTAATCAAATCAAGTTGTTCATCCGCATCAGGGAATTCACCAGCAATCGCTTCAAACACATCGAGTGGTGAAATCAGACCTTGTACCGCACCAAATTCATCCGTAACCAGTACCAAAGAACCTTTAGAAGTCCGCAAGGTATTAATCGCATCAATCACCTTCATCTTTTGGAAAATAAAGATCGGACGATGACGTTTAATCAATGCTTTTAGATCATCTTCGCTATCTAGAACATCAATAAGTTCTTTCGCGCGGACAATACTAATGACTTTATCCAAGCTACCACGACACACAGGGAATAAACTGTGCGGTACTGAAAGGACTTGCTCACGAATTTGCTCAGGTGTGTCATTTAAATCCACCCAAGAAATTTGATTACGAGGAGTCATGATCGACGCAACTGAACGCTCTGCAAGCGTCAATACACCACCAATCATGTAACGCTCTTCGTCTGCAAAGGTTTCTTGCGCTTGATTACCGACTTGATCGGCTTCTAAGCGTCCACCCATCAGCTTTAAAATACTGTCCGCAGTACGATGACGTAATGGAATTTTCGCTTCGTGTTTTTGAGCATTACGCTGACTAAATTGGTTAAAGGCTTCGATGATAATCGCAACACCAATACCTGAGTAGATATAGCCTTTCGGAATGTGGAAACCAAAACCTTCTGCAATCAAACTAATACCGATAAGCAATAAGAAGCTTAAGCATAGGATCACGACGGTCGGATGTCGGTTCACAAAAGCCGTTAACGGTTTAGATGCAAGTAACATCACTGCCATTGCCACAATCATTGCAGCCATCATGACAAAAATGTTGTCGACCATACCGATTGCTGTAATAACAGAATCCAGAGAGAAAACTGCATCTAAGACAACAATTTGCGCCACGACTGCCGTAAAGCTCGCATAAGCCACTTTTGTTGTCACTTGAACTTCTGGTTTACCTTCTAATTTCTCATGCAGCTCTGTGACCGCCTTATAGACTAAGAACAATCCACCGAACAATAAAATGAGATCTCGACCAGAGAATGTCCAATTAAAAACGGTAATCAGGGGCTTTGTTAATGTGACCAACCAAGAGATTGCAAATAACAATCCTAATCGCATAAATAATGCGAGTGAAAGACCAAGTACGCGGGCTTTATCACGTTGTTCTGGAGGGAGTTTTTCTGCCAAAATGGCAATAAAGACTAGGTTATCAATACCTAGTACAATTTCTAAAATAATTAATGTAAGTAAACCAACCCAGATTCCGGGATCTAACAAAAATTCCATTAGCTCTCTTCCTCATTCTGGATTGTAAGAATATCTTCAATCAGACCAACGCACGGCGACGGATCCATAAATTTAACCTGTGTAACTAGAGACCATTCCATTATGCACAATCTTGCGCATTTGTAATGTATTCAAGCATATTTTTTCTCATCAACTATATGACAAAATGTTAAGAAACGCTGAATGCATTACAAATCGAATGGGCGATATAAAATACACATCTAGATGTTAAAACCTACTTTTTGAGATCTCCTCTTCCACTTTAAAAAAAGTATGAATTCACCTGACTTTTAATTAAATGTGATTAACGACGTTGTAATAGATTGTATGACAAATCTAATGAATTATTTATTTCAACCTTTTGGTAAAATATATTAATATTCAATTTGAATTAAAAACTTATTTATTTTCACTACACTATCTCTCTATAGCAAAAATTACTTTTATTCTTTTTTAATCGCTTGGACAGAATATCAATATAATCTATTAAGATAATCTAAAAATGAGATATCTTCTACTTTCTATTTTTTTATTGTGAACTCTTGCTATTACCCTCTATTTTTCAATAGAATGTTAAAACATTAAATAAAATTAAAACAAATATTCAGGGGACTCCTTTATGACAAAAAAGTATTCAAAATTTTTACCATCCACCGATGACTTTAGCTTAGAAAATTTTCCTTTCTACTGGGTCACTCAGGTTCATGCTCAATACGTTTTAAACGTTGACCATGCGTTGAAAAAATATGGTGTTGATAATTCACGTCGCCGTATCCTTCTCGCACTCAAGTCTAAGCCACATGCGAGCGTTTCGGATTTATCTGAAATGGTCGTGTCTAAAATGTCGACGACAACCAAAATTGTTTATCGCTTAAAAGATGAAGGCTTAGTAGATACCTATTCTTGTGAAGATGATGCGCGTATTACCCGCGTCGTGTTAACCGATAAAGGCACTGCAATGACGCAGAAGATTAACGATCTAACGAATGTCGTTCTCGAGCAATCTTTTGAAGGCTTAACACCGCTACAAATTGAAAAAACCATGGAAAGCTTAAAGCACATCTTCAAAAACTTAGCGCGCTAAGCATTCTGCATCACCGAAGTATTAATCGAAAAAGTTCAGTTGGGGACTGATTTTTTCGATTTTTATTTTAGGTGCATGCGCGCATTCAAATTCATCAACGGGAAAACCCTGTACAAAACTTTGGATATTGGGTGATTTCCAGCTTAACCATTCCTCTAATCGCGCATGCGGAATCACAATCACCGAGCGTTTTATATTTCCTGGCTCATGAAAGTGTTTCATCATTTCATGATCGATAGCATCCATCGTAATCATGGTTGCAGAACGTACAATCTCATCACCTTGCCGACAAATGTCATATAAGGCAGCGATATAAAACGCTTCTCCATCTTTGCGTTTAACACTCCAACGCTGCGGTTTATTGTCGATATACATAGACTCATAAAATTCAGACACTGGAATTACGCCAAACTTACATTTTGAGATCGCATTGATAAAAGACGGCTTTTGATACAAAGTTTCATTTCGGGCATTATAGGTTTTTAGTGCAATAGATTTGTCTTCGGCCCATTTAGGCACCATGCCAAAACCCACTTTTCGCCACTCTAGCCCTTGCTCAGACTTAAAGAGCAGCGGCAAATCATAATTTGGATAGACTTCCTCAGGATATTCAAAACTGATTTCAGGCAAGTTTTGCGACTTTAATTGCGCTAAGGTAATCGGTTTGAAATTGGCACACATATTTGCCATAATCCGCAAAAATTCAATCTTTATAATAAATGAAAAATCTAGACCGAAGTCGCTTTATCGTTTTAATTCTCAGTTTAAGTCTATATCCAACTGCAAAGCAGCAAAAGTTTCTGTACATACCGTTTCATTTCTACCTTTTAGTCTCGACGCGCTCTATCTCAATGAATATCCATTTAAACAAAGCCTGATCAATGAAATCGAGATCCCTGCAGGCAAATACCGCATTCAATATAAGCATTTTCGCAATCAGCAAATGATCAGTACACATCATTGGGTCACGGTCAAAAATCTTCCCAACACCCAAGAGCAGCAATTCTCATTAGTCATCCTGCCCTATGGTGAAATGATCAATGTCTCTGACTTTAAAATTACATCTCCAGAAATGTTTCCTGAAATCCGTTTTGCAAAACATGCTCAAAATAGTTATCGCTTGATGCAAAATCAGCAAAGACAACGAGATCAATTTGGCGTGATTCTTCCTGACGCAGATGAAGCCCACACGACAGAATTAGAAGATCAATTTGACTGGTTTACAGTGAACGCAGATGAAGGCCGTGTCAGGACAGATTGTACAGGCACTTTTAAGATCAATCCTCTGGATGCGCTCCCCTATTTCACCACTGCAAATTCAGCTATTCAGTTTAATTATCAACAAGGAAAACAAAAACATAATGCATATTTAGCGTTTAGTGATAACAATCCGGTTATTCCAATCGAAGATCGAACAATTCATGAGGCAACGGATTACAAAAATGGCTTGAAGTTTGATGTGTATATTAACAATATCCAAAAAATGAAAACCGAGACTATTTCTTCTAATTATTCAATCTACAATTATAAAGTGCAGGTAAAGCTGTATATAACGACCTTGCAACGTAAGCCTATGCTGTTGATGAATCAGCAAATGTACTATCAGAATAATTGTTCAAGTCAGGATATTGGCGCTTTTCTGTATTACAAAACACGTTGGAGTCGTTTTTGGGACTATATACTTCCTGATATTTCATGGAAATAAACTAGAGAGGTCCTGCTCCTGCGCAACAGAACCTGTTGTGAAGTCTATTGCACAAGATAAAATAGACTTCATTTTGTGTATTTTAAGCGGGGAAAGTCTGCCAATGGGTGCGGGTAAATTCCTCAAATATCCACTCACCATTAAAACGGCCAAGGCCTGAATTACGTTCACCACCAAAGGGTGCATTAGAATGATCCGCCACACTGATGCCATTGATATGCGTCATGCCTATATCGAGTTTGGCAGCAAACTCTCCGCCGCGCGCTAAGTTTGACGTACATACCGCACTCGATAAACCAAATCGGGTTGAATTCGCCAATTCTAGTGCATGTGCTTCATCTCGCGCTTTTAAAATCGGCAAGATTGGCCCAAAGTTTTCTTCCAATGCAATATCAGCGTGTGCATCCACATGGGTGAAAATATGCGGTGCAACCAATTGACCTTCAATACCCCCCGCGTAGGCTAAAATTGCATCTTGCTGAATGGCATTTTGAATAATAGTTTTTAATTTATCGATTTGCGACTTATTGATAATGGGCCCTATCAGGGTTTCAGCATCATTCGGATCACCGACCACAATGCTTTTTACCCGTTTAATTAATTTTTCAACATAAGCATCGTGCAAGGATTCATCCACAATCACTCGATTGGTACTCATGCAAATTTGTCCTTGATGCAAAAAACGCCCCATCACGGTCAGTTCAACGGCTAAATTTAAATCTGCATCATCTAAAATGACCAAAGGCGCATTGCCGCCAAGTTCCAGCGCTAAACGCTTAATCCGTGAACTTCCTAGCGCTTTCACCCCCACCTGTTGACCCACTTCAGTTGAACCTGTAAATGAAATCAATTTAGGTACAGGATGCTCTACAAAATAGTCGCCAATTTCACTGCCGCTGCCTGCAACGACATTTAACACACCATGCGGTAAACCCGCTTCTTCAAATAACTTTCCGAGCAACGTTCCACCTGTGACTGGCGTGTCACTTGCAGGCTTCAGCACCACACTATTGCCGCAAGCAATCGCAGTCACCACAGAACGTATCGACAAATGAAATGGAAAATTCCAAGGGCTAATCACTGCTATGACTCCCAAGGGTTTGCGCAGTACAAAACTCTTGCGGCTAGGGTCTTTACTCTCTAGCTTCATAGTTTGCATTTTTTCAGGAAAACACAACGATTCTTGGATAATGCCGAGCGCAGCATCAACTTCAATATTGGCTTTTAAACGTGTACTCCCAGATTCATCTATCAGCCATTGAATAATTTCTTCTCTGCGTTGCTGAATGGTTTGAGCTAATTTGTTGATAACTTGCTGACGTACTTTAATAGACTTGGTCATTTCTAATTTAAAGGCAGCTTCTGCCGCACTATAAGCACTGTCTACATCGACACTGCTGGCTGCCTGCAATTCAAAAATCTCTGCTTGGCTAAAAGGATTGATATTTTTGATGTGGCGGGTTGACGTCCCTGCCCGCCACTGCCCACCAATATATTGCAAATCTAATGCGGTATATGTTGACATCGCTTCTATCCCATTTTTATCATTCATTCCAATGTAAAGGCTTCAGCATCGAAAAGCTATGAGAAAAACAGGATGAAACTTTAAGAAATAATTTCGGGTGCAGCCCTTTAATCTAAACCGGCTGATGAATCTGCCGCATCGCTTTATAGATTCGCCAATAAATATAACAGCTAATAATGACTTCAAAACTCAGGTCTTTAACTGTGGTGAGTTGCTCAAGTGCAGCCTCCTCCATGTTTAGGGTCAACATAGGTAACAGCCCTTCGACAACAACAGCGATCAAGATAAAGAGGACTAAACTCTGAATCGTTACGGGCAAATACAATGCAATAAAGCGCTTTAAAAAATCTCGGCCTTGCTCGCCGCCATTGGCTTTAAATATGGCATTTACCCAGCTAATCAGCAGACCAACTTGTAAAACAAACGAAGCCCAAGCTTCTGTAGGTTTGGATTCTGGGGTTAAGGTCAGTGCTAAGTAGCTAAAGAAAATCAATATTGAACTGGCAATATAATAGTTTTTATAATGGCTTTCAGAGACTTTATTCAGTCTTATATCATCCACTAACCGATTTACATTCCATAAATACATGGAGTTTCCTTTTCATTTTTTATGTCGACATTCTAACTTTCTCAAGCAATAAAAAAAGCCTCCGAAGAGGCTTTTTTTGATTTACAGATTAGTCACCTGTATAACCTTTTAATTTTAAACGGTAAGCATGAAGAAGCGGCTCTGTATAACCAGAAGGCTGCTCGCCACCTTTGAATACTAGGTCATATGCAGCTTTGTATGCATAGCCATCAAAGCTTGGTGCCATTGGTGTGTAAAGTGGATCGTTGGCATTTTGCTCGTCCACAACTTTCGCCATGCGCTTAAATACTTCTTCAACTTGCTCAGCAGTTACGATACCGTGACGTAACCAGTTTGCAACGTGTTGAGAAGAAATACGTAAAGTTGCACGGTCTTCCATCAAACCAACGTTGTTGATGTCTAGAACTTTTGAACAACCTACACCCAAATCAACCCAACGAACTACATAACCCAAGATACCTTGAAGGTTATTTTCGAGCTCTTTGGTTTTCTCTTCTTCAGACCAGTTTGTATCTGTCGCTAAAGGCGGTGTTAACAAGTCATCTAAAGATAGCGGTTGAGTATTCAACAACTCTTTTTGACGCTCAGAAACATTGCACTGATGGTAATGGATCGCGTGAATAACAGCGCCAGATGGAGACGGAACCCATGCACAGCTTGCGCCAGCTTCTGGATGCTCAATTTTAGTTTTGTACATATCAAGCAACATATCTGGTTTTGGCCACATGCCTTTACCGATTTGCGCTTTACCACGTAAACCTGCTTGAAGACCGATCATCACGTTACGGTTTTCATATGCAGGGAACCAGATTTGAGACTTCACTTCGCCTTTACGAACGAATGGACCTGCTTCCATGAAAGTATGGATTTCATCACCCGTACGGTCCATGAAACCTGTATTAATAAAGATCGTACGATCTTTCGCTTGCGCGATACAGTTTTTCAAGTTCACAGAAGTACGACGTTCTTCGTCCATGATACCGATTTTCAAAGTCTTCGCAGGTAGACCAAGCGCTTGTTCAGCACGCTCAAATAATTCAACTGCAAATGCAACTTCTTCTGGACCGTGCATTTTTGGCTTAACGATATACATAGAACCTTTACGAGAGTTCTTGTTTTCGTTTTCGCCTTTAATATCTGCAAACGTCAATAACGGTGTGATCAATGCATCCATGATGCCTTCGTAGATTTCAGCACCATCTACAAGGATCGCAGGGTTTGTCATCAAATGACCTACGTTACGAAGCAACATCAATGAACGACCGTGAAGCGTAGTTTCACCACCGATTAAATTTTTGTGCGTACGATCTTTATTTAATGTACGAGTAACAGTTTTACCATTTTTCTCGATAGACTCAGAAAGTGTACCTTTCATTAAGCCTAACCAGTTACGGTAGCCTTCAACTTTCTCTTCAGCATCAACTGCAGCAATTGAGTCTTCCAAGTCTTGAATGGTCGTTACCGCAGCTTCAAGTACTAAATCTTTAACGCCAGCAGCATCTGTTGAACCAATTGGGCTCGTCGCATCAACTTCAATGATTACATGTAAGCCATTGTTTAAAAGTACGATTTCAGTTGGTGCAGCTTCGTCACCATTAAAACCAACAAACTGAGCTTCTTTCGCTAAAGTTGCAGTTGAACCGTCTTTTAGGCTTACAACTAACTTTTTGCCTTCTACCGCATATTTAGTTGCATCTGCATGCGAACCATTAGCTAGCGGGAAAGTTTCATTTAAGAAGTTTTTAGCAAATTCGATAACTTTTGCGCCACGAGCTGGGTTATAGCCCTTACCTTTTTCCGCGCCGCCTTCTTCAGGGATCACGTCAAAACCGTAAAGAGCATCGTAGAGTGAACCCCAACGTGCGTTCGCAGCGTTTAAGCAGTAACGTGCATTACGCACAGGTACTACCAATTGCGCACCAGCCAATAATGCGATTTCTTCGTCTACATTTTCTGTGCTGATTTGGAAATCTTCTACTTCTGGTAATAAGTAGCCAATTTCAGTAAGGAAAGCTTTGTAAGCTTCGAGTTCAAATTTGTTGTTGCGGTGCCATTCATCAATTTTAGCTTGAATGTCGTCACGCTTAGCCAATAGTGCTTTGTTCTTTGGGCTAAGATCGACAACGACTTGTTCAAAGTTTTTCCAGTAAGTTTCACTGTCTAAACCTGAACCCGGTAGTGCTTCATTTTCGATGAAATCGTAAAGTTCTTTAGCAATCGCTAACTTGCCTTTTTGAATACGTGCAGTCATTGTCTTTCCTGATATTGCTATTTTTTATAACAAGAGATTCTAGTATACCCATTTATACTTTGCTGAATAGTACTATCACATTCCTAAATAATGATCATTTTCTATGTAATGAAATACCCTCATCATTCAACATAATAAAGATCAGAAATACGACGTCATCATCAGCCTGAATACCTTTTTACAGTGTATAAAGTTTTTGAAATGTCGAAATTAGACTTAAGTGCAGAATTTTGTTCTAAAACTGAACAAATAGACCCAAGCGTCAAACAAACTCACTCGATTAAGCCATGAAATGCTGACAATGTCGATGCTACAACTTCAACCAATCAGTTTAAATTTAACGCTTTTATCGATGAATTATTAAACAACCCTACTTCTTATTTAATGATGCTTTTATCTTGAGACTTCGCTTTAACTTCTATTGTTCGTTCCACAGCTTTTCTTAATTTATACATGTTATCTAAAACTAAAAATCAAAAAAAAAGAACGCCATCAAGACGTTCTTTTTTCATTCCAACAGAAACGCTTAATTTTCTGCGGTAGATTCTGGTGCATTGATTTGACGGTGAGAGGTATGTAGATAATCATCAGATTGCATTTCCAATAAGCGCGAACGTGTACGCTCAATTTCAAATGCCAATTTTTCACCTTGATATAATTCAATAATCGTATCTTCTGAAGTAAGCAACAACTTCACCCCACGGTCATAAAATTCATCAACCAAGTAGATAAAACGACGTGTCCCTTCAGACAAATAATCGGTCATGTGCGGCACATTACTTACCAAGACCGTATTATAAATATTGGCAATTTCAATAAAGTCCGCTGGACTACGTGGTTTTAGGCAAAGCTCAGAATATTCACACCACAGTACATCTTCCGTATGACCAATGGTTTCTACAATACGCTGATTAATAATAATTGGCTCTTGTGAAACCGTTTGGGTTTGCGTTAATGCTGTAAAACGCTGTGCCATCCACAACTTATGTTCATGTGTTAAAGGCGACTTAAACAACTGCGCTTGTTTCAATACACGTAAACGATAGTCTACGCCTGAGTCTACATTTAAAATCACACAGTTCTTTTTTACCATTTCGATGGTTGGGATAAAACGGTCACGGTGGATCCCGTTTTTATATAAACCATCTGGTGCGATGTTAGATGTTGCAACAAGGGTGATCCCACGCGTAAATAATTTTTGGAATAGATCACTCAAAATCATTGCATCCGTGACATTGGATACAAAGAATTCATCAAAGCAGATCACGACTGCTTCTTTATAAATTTGGTCGGCAACAAGGTCTAGTGGATTACGCTGACCTGAAAGCTTATTTAATTCACGGTGTACGTACTGCATAAAGTGATGGAAATGCATACGAGTTTTGCGTCGAAATGGCACAGAATCATAAAACTGATCCATCAGCCACGTTTTACCACGTCCTACACCGCCCCACATATACACCCCTTTCGGTGCAGTTTGACGACGGAAACGACGAAACGCTTTTTTAGAAGCCTTAAAACGTTGGATTAATTCTTGCCAAACTCGATCCAACTCATGCACCGCTTGCGCCTGTTCCTGATCTGGTAAAAACTGACCAGATGCTAAGGCTTGAGCATAACGCTCAGCCGGTGAAATCGGAGTAAATGCGGTGTTGTGTGGTGACTGAAAATCTGACATATCATTAAATACTTTTTTGGGCTAAATGAATTATAACGAAGAATAAACTCGAAGATATAACACTTTGGCAGTAAAGCGCATTGGCTATTTATTATATTGTCTCGGACTATGCCCAAACCAACGTTTAAACGCATGATTAAACGCCGCAGGTTCTGAATAGCCCAGCAATTCTGCAATCATTTCAATTGAATATTCATTATATTCAATCATACGGAGTGCTTTATCTTTAATAATATCTTCACGAATTTGCTTATAACTGGTATTTAACTGTTGCAGTTGATGACGCAAAGTTCTTTCAGGCAAGTTCAACGCTTGAGCAGTTGCTGCCATACTTGGCATCGCACCACTTTGTAATTCCAAATAATCTTGCACACGTTGAACCAATGATGGCGCATCTTCATCGGCGCTTAAACGTTCTAACTCCGCAATACATTTCGACTCATATAATCGAAAAGTAATAATATCTGCGGAAGGGATCCGAATATCTAAAACATCTTCATCGAACCAAAATGCCGCAAATGGCGCACCAAATCGAACTTGAGAGCCATAATAATCAGTAAACATTTTTAATTTTTCGGGATCTTTGGGTTCAGCGAACGGCAAATCAATTTGAACTTGTGGCGTAGATAGCCCCATCATTTTGTACAGATCACGGATGAATTTATACGTTCCTGAAATCTCTGAATGCGCCAATAATGCACCCAGTGTCGCATATACATCTTGTGGTTGATAGCATAAAGCCACTTTATGCTGACTGATTTGCAAACTCAAACGCCCAGTTAGATGCGTCAACTGTTGAAAGCGAATTCCCTGATTTAAAGCTTGGCGTAAAGTATCACTGGTGACCAATAACATCAGCAACGGACCATAACCCGCCAACGTATAATGCTGACCAATAAATAACCCTTGCTCAGGTTCTACATCTTTACCAATGACTTTCAGTACATCCCACTCCAAACTCGGATGAATCACCGAAGTAGGATCGAGTGCATCGACACGCAGCCCGATAGTTTGCAAACGTTGATCGACATCTACGCCTGCTTTACGCATTCCTTGTACAAGATACATCAGGCTTAGAATGGATCGTTTCATAAATCGTAAAATGACATTAAATTTCTTCTTTTTTACTACAAATTTGCAATTATGAACATTGCCGTTTCGATCAATTTTTCTGTCACCTCAATCATATTGTTCTGGTTATGAACTCAAGTATGCTTAGTTTGTAATCTCGCTTGGAATTAAAAAAATGATGCAGGAAGCGCAAACAAAAACAGTGCAAACCCCAAAACCCAATTCTGAAATACATACACAAATCGCCATCATTGGCGGTGGTTTTGGTGGTATTGCTATGGCGATACGACTTTTACAACAAGGTAATCAAGATTTTCTGATCCTCGAAAAAGCCAATGATTTTGGTGGAACCTGGCGTGAAAACCGCTACCCTGGCGCTGCGTGTGATGTGCAATCACATATGTATTCGCTTTCTTTTGCACCCAAAAAAGATTGGTCAAAACGTTACGCCGAAGCGCCGGAAATATTTGACTATATCCAACACGTTACCCGTGAATATAATTTAAAACAGTTCTGCCGCTTTAACAGTGAAGTGCTTTCAAGCCACTACAATGAATCAACCTGCGACTGGCATTTAGAACTCAAAGATGGCGTTAAAATTACCGCTCAATATGTGATTTTTGCATCTGGCCCGTTACATGTCCCACAAATCCCACATATTCCAGGCATTGAAAAATTTAAGGGTAAAGTGTTCCATTCTTCGCAATGGGATCATCAATATCCATTAGCAGGTAAAAAGGTCGCATCGATTGGTACAGGCGGCAGTGCCATCCAATACATTCCAGAAATTGCACCACAAACACAGCAACTTTATGTTTTTCAACGTACCGCAGCTTGGGTCATTCCACGAGATGAACGTAGTTATCATGGTTTAGAAAAATCATTATTTAAAAAATATGATTGGTTTCGAAAAATTCACCGTGCTCGACTGTATTGGACCAACGAATCACGTGTCGTGCCAATTGTTAAGCCGACCACCATGAAGTATGCGCAAAAACTGGCTGAACTGTATATTAAATACCAAGTCAAAGATGCTGAACTCGCCAAGAAACTAACCCCAAACTACATCATGGGTTGTAAACGCATTTTAATTTCTAATAAATACTTTCCAACCTTTAATAGACCTAATGTGGAATTGGTCAGTGATGCAATACAAGAAATCACTGAAAATGCCATTATTACCAAAGATGGAAAATCCCGTGAAATTGACTGCTTAATCTATGGGACTGGCTTTATTACTGACCCACGTATTTATCTCAAGTCCTTTGAATGTATTGGTGAAAATGCTCAAGAACTCAAACAAGTTTGGCAAGCTGGCGCAGAAAGTTTTTATGGCATTTGCACCAAAGGCTTTCCAAATCTGTTCCAATTATTAGGCCCCAATACCGTACTTGCGCATAATTCAGTGGTATTTATGATTGAGGCACAAGTCGATTACATCTTACAAATGATGCAATTGGTTTCAAAATCTAATGTTCAAGCCATCGCTGTCAAAGATCAGGTGCAAGATCAATTTAACACTCATGTACAAGACATGCTTGATGGCACGGTATGGCAATCAGGCTGCGTGAGCTGGTATCAACAAAATGGCGGTAAAAATTTTGCACTGTGGCCAACTTATACATGGAAATATTGGCTCGCTACTCGAAAAATAAATCCAGCTGATTTTCGACTCCTAAGTAAAACAAAATCTAGTCATGCAGCTTAAGCAATAACAGGTCATAATAGGCAGGTATTCATTATCTGCCTATTTTTTATGCAATCTTTCTGGCTGATTTTCCAGCTCTTGACCTGTTTAGGGCTTGGTTTTATTCTTGCACGTCGCCTACCCACTTGGCTTGAAAAAATCGCCTTTAAACTCCTGCCGTACTTTACTTATATTTTGTTATTTGCGATTGCGATCGAATTTTCTGAAACATTACACACTATTCCAGCACCTCTGCAAATCCTCTCTTCATCAGTACTTATTGCACTATTGACCTCAATGGGTGCTTTTATTTGCTGCTATATTTTGTTTAAGCTTTTAGGCTATAAACCCAGTCATGGCAAAGTGTCCATGCAGTTAGTGACAAGCTCACTCATCAATATTAGCTATGCTTTTATTGCATTAGGTTTAGGTTATGCTTTTGCCGAAATTGCAGCACATTTTAGTCTTCAGCCACATATTAGTACTTGGGATCTACTTTTAGTCTTCATGTTTCTGATTGGGCTTGATCTCGCCTACTCACCGCTCGATCGCTCTTGGTTAAATTGGAAAATTCTACTTGTTCCACTCGGTTGTATCGTCGGTTCACTTTTGGGCGCTTTTGCTGCTGCCTATCTATTGCCACAAATCAGCTTGAAAGATTTGATTATGCTGTCACAAGGCTATGGTTTCTATTCGATGACAGGTATCGTCGTAACTGAATTAAAAAATGCGCATCTAGGTAGTATTGCGTTGATGAATGATTTATTCAGAGAAATCTTTGCGATTGTGTTTATGTATATTATTGGCTGGCGTTACCCACGCTCTGCAATTTCATCTGCGGGCGCAACAGCTATGGATGTCACCCTACCTATGGTCAAACAAGCCTGTGGGAATGATTTTATTCCACATGCCATGGTCAGCGGCTTTATCCTTTCTGTACTTGCACCTATATTGGTGAGTATATTGGCGGTGCTTTAACGATTTTAATCTCCCTAAATCCCTCTTTAAAAAAGAGGGACTTTCTCCTCCCTTTTTCAAAGGGAGGTCGGGTGGGATTCTTACAAAGTCGCCAAAATATCTTTTAAAGTCTGACGCATATTGTCCGATTTGGTAATCGGACGACCAATCACCAAATGTGTAGAACCATCAAGCATGGCTTGTTTAGGTGTCACAATTCGTTTTTGATCATCAGCAGCAGAACCTGCTGGACGGATACCCGGTGTCACTAAAGCAAAGTCAGCACCCAAAGTTTCACGCAGCATTTTTGCTTCTTGTGCCGAACACACTACACCATCTAAACCACTTTCTTTCGTTAAAGTCGCAAGACGTTTCACATGTTCAAAGGGTTCAACATCTAAACCTAAATCCGCAAGATCTTCACGGCCCATCGAGGTTAATACCGTTACTGCAATCAGCTGAGTGTTATAGTTACCCGTCTTTAAACGCTCAACACAGGTTTCCATCATTTTACGACCACCTGAAGCATGAACATTCACCATCCACACACCCATATCCGCAGCTGCACAAACTGCTTGCGCTGTAGTGTTTGGAATATCGTGGAATTTTAGATCTAGAAATACTTCAAAACCTTTATCATGCAATGCCTTAACGACACTTGGACCCTCATGGGTAAATAACTCTTTACCAACCTTAACTCGACATAATGCAGGATCTAACTGCTCTGCAATTGTAAGTGCGTCATATTGGCTTTTAGCATCTAGTGCAACGATGATACTCAAGAGACTTACCCTTCATTTTGACAAAATTAGTGCATTATAGATGGATTCAACTTGATCAGAAAGTCATAAAACTCATGTCATTTGAAATGATTAATTTGAATTGAGCTATCTCATTATTTTATTTGAGATAAGCGTTTTATTTTTTCAGCCCATAAAAAAACACCCCGATGATCCACCGGAGTGTTAAATATAAAATTTAAATCTACTCATAAAAGTAGTTAATTTACTTCTAAAACCCAATTATAACGGGTTAGAAGGACGCTCATTCGCATCAATATCTAAAACTGTCTTTTCATGACGCGTATGTGCAGCCGCTTCAGCAGCAGCCAGTTGAGCAGTTTGAATTTGCTCTTTACGTAGGCGGTCAATATCTTTACGTAGACGTTTAATTTCCCAGTTATTTTGAAATACTCGAAATACTTGCACTGCCAATAAAAGACCTAACACCAAACCTAATGACAAGGTTAATAGCAATAAAAGCCCTAAACGCATTGCAGGCACTTGTGTAAACAACAAATCGACCGAAAGTTCAGTTCCGTTTTGTAGAACCAAAGCCAATGAGTATCCAAATAGGACCAGTAGAATTACGACCAATACGTAACGCATAAACACCCCTAACAATGTTTTGAATTAGTTTGCAGATTCGTTTACCGCATCACGTAAAGCTTTACCAGGTTTAAAGTGCGGTACAGCTTTTGCTGCCACTTCAACTGATTTACCTGTTTTTGGGTTACGACCCACACGTGGTTCACGGTGATGTAATGCAAAACTACCAAAACCACGGATTTCTATTCGGTTGTCTGTAGACAAAGCTTCGATCATTTGATCGATCATTATCTTAACGGCCTCTTCCACTAAGGGTTCAGCTAAGTGTGGGTTTTTAAGAGAAATACGCTCTATTAAGTCAGACTTATTAAGTGCTTCAGTAGTCATCTGCGACCTCTTTAATTATCAAGCTACCTAGGATCAGTTTCCTGATAATAACCTGTTTAAATACAAAACGGTAGCGTAATAATCACTTACTACGCTACCGTTACAGTAATTGTGTAAAATATATTAATTAATTTACATTAACAATACAATTCAAACACTTACTTAGTGGTTCATTTGAGCTTTGATCAAATCACCAATAGTCTTAGGACCATTGTCTGAAGTTGCTGTAGCTGTCTTGTTCAAGTTAGCTACTGCTTCTTTTTCTTCAGCTTCGTCTTTCGCTTTGATAGACAAGTTGATAGAACGTGATTTGCGGTCTACGTTGATGATTTTAGCTTCAACTTCTTGACCAACTTCAAGGAACTTAGTTGCATCTTCAACGCGGTCGCGGTTGATTTCAGATGCTTTAAGAGTCGCTTCAACTTCGTCAGCTAACTTAACAGTAGCGCCTTTAGCGTCAACTGCAGTTACAGTACCTTTAACAAGCGCACCGCGTTCGTTAGCAGCTAAGAAATCGTTGAACGGATCGCTGTTCATTTGTTTGATGCCAAGGCTGATACGGTTGCCTTCAGCGTCTACTGAAAGGATAACCGCTTCAACTGTGTCACCTTTCTTGTAACGACGGATAGCTTCTTCGCCTTGTTCGTTCCAAGAAATGTCAGACAAGTGAACTAGACCATCGATACCGCCTGGTAAACCGATGAAGATACCGAAGTCAGTGATTGACTTGATCGTACCTGAAACTTTTTCACCTTTGTCGTGTTCTTTAGCAAACTCTTCCCATGGGTTAGCACGAGTTTGTTTGATACCAAGAGAAATACGACGACGCTCTTCATCAACTTCAAGAACCATAACGTCAACTTCGTCACCGATCTGAACAACTTTAGATGGGTGGATGTTTTTGTTAGTGTGGTCCATTTCTGAAACGTGTACTAAGCCTTCAACGCCTTCAGCGATTTCAGCGAAGCAACCGTAGTCAGTTAAGTTAGTTACACGAGCTTTAACGATAGAACCTTTAGGGTAACGGTTCATGATCGCTAACCATGGATCTTCGCCTAATTGTTTAAGGCCTAAAGATACGCGGTTACGTTCGCGGTCGAATTTAAGTACTTTAACAGTAACTTCTTGACCAACTTCAACAACTTCTGAAGGGTGCTTGATACGTTTCCAAGCCATGTCAGTGATGTGAAGAAGACCATCAATACCGCCAAGGTCAACGAACGCGCCGTAGTCAGTAAGATTTTTAATAGTACCAGTAACTGTTTGACCTTCTTCAAGCTGAGCAAGAAGAGCTTCACGGTCAGCTGAAGATTCAGCTTCCATAACAGCACGACGAGATACAACAACGTTGTTACGTTTAGCATCAAGTTTGATTACTTTAAATTCTAACTCTTTACCTTCTAAGTGAGTAGTATCACGAATAGGACGAGTATCAACTAAAGAACCTGGAAGGAACGCACGAACTGGACCGATGTCAACAGTGAAACCGCCTTTAACCTTACCAGAGATAACACCAGTAACGATTTCGCCGTCTTCAAAGATTTTTTCAAGTTTAGTCCAAGTTTCAGCACGTTTAGCTTTTTCACGTGATAAAACTGTTTGACCCATACCGTTGTCAAGAGCTTCAACAACTACGTCAACAGTGTCGCCAACTTGAACTTCAAGTTCACGTTGTTCATTTAAGAATTCAGCGCGGTCAACAATACCTTCTGATTTAAGGCCAGTGTCAACTGTTACCCAGTCAGAGTCGATATTTACTACAACGCCTTGGATGACAGCACCCTTTTCAACGTTGAGGTTTAATTCGCTTTCTTCAAAGAGGGCTGCAAAAGATTCGGTCATGATATACCTAGTAAAGTCAGCGGTCTTGGATCAGACAAGGCCGGTTTAATTAAGCGTCTACATAGTCCGTATAAGACTGATCAAGCTATGCTTCTGCTGAAAATTCTTTAGTTTGCTAATTGCTGATCGATGTAATTCGTCATCAGCGTGAATACTTCATCAATACTCAAAGTTGAACTATCAATGAAATAAGCATCTGGCGCAGGCTTGAGTGGAGCGACTGTGCGTTCCATATCTCGCTTATCACGCGCTTCGATATTAGCTAAAATGTCGTTTATTTTAACATCCACGCCCATAGCCTGCAACTGATTTACACGGCGCTCTGCACGGGACTGAGCAGAAGCCGTTAAATAAATCTTGGCTTGAGCATTGGGAAAAATCGTAGTTGCCATGTCACGGCCATCTGCAACCAAACCAGGTGCTTGGGCAAAGGCATGCTGACGTTCTAAAAGCGCAGTTCTAAGTGCAGGAATTGCAGCAACTTTTGAGGCAAACTCTCCGACTCTCTCAGTACGGATAACTTTTGAGACATCTTCACCATCTAAAAGCACCGAAACACCTGCTTCATTTGTCACAAATTGTATGTCTAAATTTGTTGCAATTTTTACGCATTCATCGAGCTTTGAGTCTAATGCATCAATTAAGTCTTGCTTATGCAATGACAATCCCAACAGACGATATAACGCACCTGAGTCGAGTAAGTGGAACTGATAATGTGCCGCAATTTTTGCTGCCAATGTTCCTTTACCTGAGCCACTTGGGCCATCAATTGTAATGATTTGAACTGTCATTGCTCTTCCATTTTTGTTTATACGGTTTTTGCAAGTTTTGAAAAACCAATTTTAATCGCTGACTTCAGTTGCGCAAGGATTAATTGACTAACGAATGGCGCACGCGCCTGTAATTCAATCGTATAAGTGACTAAAGTACGCGCAGCATCGATCGCTTCGAATTGAATCACACCCAAATGATGTTTCACCAATGGGTTTTTAATAATCTTATATTCAATGCGTTGGTTTGGCTCAAGTAAGGTAATTTGCTCTTGTAACGGCTTCACTGGCCCAAAGCCCATTCGGCGCACTGAACCCACACCATCAGGACGCTCAGGATCTGCTGAATCTTTGACACGCACCACTTGAATCGGTGCAAAAGCCACGTTATAGGTCGAATGTTTTGAAAGTAAGTCAAAAACCTGCTCGACTGGTGCATTAAATTCTTTTTTTACTTGGATCGATTTCATGGCGTACCCTATTTTATTTGACAATATTAATTGTCAGTAGAGTTTACTTGATTTTTTAAATGAAGTTCAGTCAAAGTGGCTTTTTCCTGTAACTTCATCAGTCGTTTTTGTTCACGACGCATTTTAAAAAAATCACTTAATTGTTGGGAGCATTGCGCTTGCAGGCAACCATGCTCAAACTCAAAGATATGGTTATAGTAGCCTGAATTTAACAATTGACGCGAACTCACTAAAGAACCTGCTTTAGGCTCAGTCGTCGCAAATACCACGCGTTTAATTCTTGAATGGACCAAAGCACCCACACACATTGTGCAAGGCTCCAAGGTCACATATAAAGTTGCATCATCAGGTAAACGGTAATTATCGATATTTAAACAAGCTTGACGCAAAGCTTGTACTTCCGCATGCGCGGTGGGATCTTTCAAAGAAATAGGCGCATTAAACCCTGCACCTATGACTTGATTTTGACTCACAATCACTGCACCTACAGGAATTTCTTGCAATTCGGCAGCTTGCGCAGCTTGCTCGAAAGCAAGCTGCATCCAATGCTCATCACTATGTTGGTTTTGTTCAGACATCAATTAACTAAATTACACCATACTGTCTTAACAGTGCATTCCAACTGTCAATATTGGTTACAGGAGGATCGTCAGCCAAAATCCCTTTAAGGGAAAGGTCTGTACCTTTTTTCCACTCTGGGGAGAGATCTTTATCAACAAGACGTGCACGCACACCTTCCACAAAGTCCGCATGACGAATTTTCCACTCTGAAATTTGAGTTTCTAGTTCAAACACTTCATTCCAAGAATGCACTTTTTTCCCCCACTGCCACAATAACCATGTTAATGCTGCGGTTGCAGGTGAACCTTTTTGCAGATTTTCACTGGCTTGGCGTAGCCAATCACTGCGTGCATCGCTTAAACCAATAATTGATTCATAGTCATGTTCAAAATTGTGCCCACGGCACACACTCTGAATCACATCTAATGAATTTTGTAATGGGCCCGGCCCCACAGGACGATGCATACTATTTAAAGTGTCATCAATGGCACGGAAATCGCCCGCTGGATAATGATCCCAATCAATATTGATGACAGTTTCAAGTACGTTATCACGCTGTGCATCGCAAATGTGGGTTGCCCAGCCGATACCATAAGCACCTGCTGCGGTCATAATCGAGCCTGTTAATCCCGTAAACAAACCAATAGCACCACGGTCAGCTAGGAAACGCGTCGCACCTACATCTGGATACAAACCGATATTAATTTCAGGCATTGCTAAACGCGAATAAGGTGTCACCAAACGGAAAGGTGCGGCCATAAATAGACCTAAACCACCACCCATGACATAACCTTCGCCCCAAACCAAAATCGGCTTTGCATAGTTATGCAGCAGCAAATCTAGGGCATATTCTTGTTCAAAGAATTTATTCGCCGTTTCAACTTCATCATTGACCACCAATTGTCGCAATTTGCGTACATCGCCACCTGCACAAAATGCTTTCGGCGTAGTGGAATCCAACCAAATCGCTTTAACAGCATCATCATGTTGAAAGTCCTGAAAGACTTCAAGCAATGCTGTACAGATAGATTCATCTAATGCATGAAGCGATTTTGGGCGATTCAGGCGAACAATGCGCCAGCCCTTTTTCGCTTCTTCCACAATCAGATCTGGGTGATAATTTTTTGAAACGGGAGAATAAGTCATGCGTCCAGCTGCCAGTCTATTGGCTCAATGCCATTTTGTTTAAGATAATTATTACTTTTTGAGAACACCTTACAACCAAAAAAACCACCGCGGTTTGCAGCCAAAGGAGATGGATGCGCGGCTTTTAGCACCAAGTGCTTATTTGGGTCAATGCGTTGTCCCTTACGCTGTGCATATGCCCCCCATAAAATAAAGACAATATGCTCACGTTGCTCATTTAAAACATCAATCACATGGTCTGTAAAATCCTCCCAGCCACGTTTTTGATGTGAAGTTGGTTGCCCAGCCTCAACAGTCAGTACCGCATTTAAAAGCAAAACACCTTGTTCTGCCCAGCGTGTTAAGTCCCCATGTTTTGACACAGGCACCCCAAGGTCGGTATTTAACTCATGGAAAATATTACGTAAAGAAGGTGGTAATGCAACCCCCTTTTGTACCGAAAAACTCAAGCCATGTGCCTGATTTGGCCCATGATACGGATCTTGACCTAAAATCACCACCTTTACATTTGCCATAGGCGTCGTGTTTAGGGCATTAAAAATCAGCGGATTCGGTGGATAAATCACTTTATCCTGTTTCATTTGTTGTAGCAGAAAGTCTTTTAACTCATCCATGCGGGGGCTAAGCAAAAACTCACTTAGGCCATATTTCCAGCTAGCATCAAGCTGCACTTTAGCGAGTTTTGCTTGTTGCTCTTCTGTTAAAGACATCACTGTTAACCAATCCTAATAAAACCAAATATTTACTTAAATTTTAACTTGTAAATCAACTGCAGGGTTTAAAAATTTTTGACCCTGTTTTAATTTTTCATACATCTGGGTATCGTTCCATTCCGACTGAACCTGTTCGGAGAAGACGATTTGATCTAACTGCAACAGCCCCATTTGTGCATTATCGATATCTTCTAAGAAGCTTTGCGCATAACCAGTGTCTGTCTCATGTACGATCACAGAATACACTTCAACATCACCCTCACCATTTTGAGTTTCTGTTGATTTTAGAACTTGTTGTGCCAAGTAAAAGAAAATTCGTGAAAACTGTTCTGCTGAAGGCGATACGGGTAGTTCAACCCAACGTGCGCTAAACTGTTTGCAGGCACGAATGTACTCGGCATCATCATGTTGCCAAAAACAAATCGCGTGATCAAAACTGTCAAATAAGTCTTTAATTACCCCTTTGAGCAAACCGAAATCGTAAACCATTTGTCCATGGTCAAGTTTCGATGCTTTGAGTAATAGTTCGACTTTATAACTGTGTCCATGAATGGAACGTTTGCAACGGTCTGACGTGCAATTACGCACGATATGCGCGTTTTCAAACTTAAATAACTTACGAATTAACATATGTCGTAATGCAATCAAATAATCTATGGGTTCTCAGAGATTATAATGCAAAAGTCTAACAAGAGGCATTAATTTTGCTGTTCAGCACAATTGGTAAAAGGCATCATGAAAATTTAGCGATATTTAAGACCTAAAATGGTGCCATACTGCGAAAAGCTACATATACATCTTTATCTTTTCGCACTAACTCACTGGTAAATTGACGCTTTCTTTCATTTAAAATAATTTCAATTTGCGCTTTAAAATAGTTCGACTGCACACCCAATTGTGAATTTAAAACTTCCCGATTTTCTGTACTCACCTGTGCAAATGGCTCCATTGCCCATAAGTCATTGATATTTTCGAAATGTTCAAATTTGGCTGCTTTTTGTTGCAAAGCTTGTTCAACTGCATTGACATCTAAACGATTATCCAAGGTCGCCAACAAAAATGCAGAAGCGGTATTAATGTTGACCGTTGTTTCATGCGAGGGCAAGCTACTCACATAGGGCGCAATCAATTTATATTGAGCACCCTCAAAACCACGGACTGATTTCAGTTCTTCCACACTATGAAATTTTGCATTTGGCGGTAGTGCCGCATTATTTAAACCACGATAGTACGCCAGCTCTGCTCCCATCGGGCCAGAGGTCTCATCATCTTCATCTTGCCAATCAATCACGGCTTGACTTAATTCTGCGGGTAAACCAACACGCTGCAATATTTTTTCAAACCATAGCTTTGCTTTGTCATTTACCACACCCTCTTCTGAAACCAAGCTATTAAGGTTAAATTTTCCAGATTCGTCTTGGAGCACACCTGCAACAGTTCCACCTTCCACTGGAAAGGCTGGCATAGGCTGAGCCCAATTTTCTTGGAGGTGATCCACCTGCCCTGCATTTTCGGCATCATTTACCAAAAGCTCAGCAAAAAATGCTTCGGCACTTTTCGCATATAACAACGATTGATTTTGGCGCATCACATAAGCGGTATTTTCAGAAGTATTGGCTTGTTGTTTTGCGATGCCTGCTGCAACTATGGTTGCCAAAGCTACCATCATCAGGATAGTTAACAAAGCGATGCCACGTTGCTGTTTCATAAGCAACTCCGAACTTCAAATGCCTCTACTACCTGACCGTTAACCATTCTTATTTTTATCCAATAAAAAATCAGTATTTAACAAACTGAATAACCATTCGTAGTTTGTCCCATCAACTGTGAGCTGCATCCTGATACCCCGCGGTAACAGTTGTATGGTTTTTTCATTATTCAAATCAGCGGCAGCATCTGGCCAATTCTCTAACTCATTTGGATTGAGTACCGTGATTTTAAATTGCTCTACATTATCTAGTAACACACTCGAATCTGGCTGATCATGCCCCGTTTGGTTTAGATTTTTAAACTTTAGCCGATACAATTTTTTTTCATCAGCTTTGTATTGATATTCTACTCGCTCATCAGATGCAATGCCCTGATTTAATGGATCAGTGACACCAGTCTTACTGAAATTAAATCGGCCATTTTGCAACACCAACGCTGGTTGAATATCTCCATTAATATTGGCAGTTAAAGGCACAGCTTGTACCGTGTCTCTGAGTATTTGCTGATGGGCATCTTGCAACTGACTCAGCCTTGCCTCATGGGTTGCGTTTCGTTCCTTCACTTTCGAGACATAATCAAAAACCTTCCAGCCCAAAGCAGACAGCACTGCGAAAATAGCAATCGCAACCAAAAGCTCAACTAAGGTAAATCCTGCTTGATTCTTCATTCCTTGCTGCACAAGCACAGGCATATCTTGAGATGTACTATTTTTTCTAGTTATTATTTTCATCCAACGGAGCCTTATAGTTAAAGAACACCAAACTGCTAATCCCTGCTTCAAGATCGCCTGTTTCAGCATTCATCAAACTCACTTGGATATCAATCCGTTGTACATTTGGACTAATGGTGGCTTGGGCTTTTTTGTCAATTTGCCATTGTTCGCCTTGTTCAGTGACTTGTTTTGATGCAGTACCCGTCATCCATTCACGATTGATTTCCATCTTAGCGATTTCATTCAGCGCAACGAATTGTGCTTTATTTCTTAAAATTGCGTGTGCTGTCGACTGTGTATATTGCATCGCAACATTAGACAAAGCCATTGCCGCAGTCGCAAAAATCGCCAATGCCACCATGACTTCAAGTAGCGTAAATCCTTTAGCCCGCATTGACTTTCCCTAAATGATCGATTTCGATTTCATTACCAATGGCACGTTCTTCAAAATAAAACTGTATACGCACAGGCTTTACCTCACCATTACCTAACCAAATCAACTTGGGTGCATTGGTATTTAACAAATCATCATTATTGGCATTTTCATACTGCTGGTCTAAAGGCTGAATCGTAAAAGAGACATTTTCAGGTAATACTCGGGTTTCAAAGTTTTTATAGTTTTGCCATTTATTGTTCTGATTTAAAATACTATTTTCTACACGTTTTTGTTCTGGTAAATATTCTTGTACCGCATAGCTTTGGGTATTGACATCCGTTCCAGCTTTTTGCTGTAGGGCCAATATCAATGCTTGATCATTTGCATCGCGTAAAATTCGTTTCAGATCCATTACAAACACTTCACGTGCCTGCATGGCTTTGCGTTGATCTGTCCCACCGATATTTAAAAGCACCAATGAGGCCATAATGCCCATAATCACAATCACCACCATCAATTCTACGAGGGTGAATCCACGAACCGATGATGGTGATGCACTTTTCATAAGCAGCCTTTAAGCGAATTGAGCAACCGCATGCACTTGTTTTGGTAAGGCCAAGGCTTGATCAATATAAGCAACCCGCAAGGTGTCTCTTGAACCCAAATAACGCTGATAAAAACTAGAGTTCAAAATTGCTGCAGCACCATGTGTAAGTGACCAAATCGAAGCAAGATAATCACGTACTGGCATGCTACTTTGAATCGACTCCAAATAACGCTCAGTCATACGAATGATCAATCGTAGGCGTTGTTTGCGCACTTGATATAGTTCACTAAACAAGTGCTGAATACCCACACCCGTTGTCGATAAACGCTCTTCAATTTGGTGAAACAACACTGTACGTTCTGGGTGATGTAAATGATGCAACATAAAGAAAGCAAGGTGTTCAGGAAAAGCTTTATCGGTGTCTTTAATCATTTCCAATAACATGCGTTCATTACGAATAATGAGTAACATATATAGTTCATCTTTACTTTGGAAGTGTTTATATAACGTCCCTTTTGCCAAGTCGAGTTCTGCCGCTAGCGCATCTAGTGTCATCCCTGCTTCGCCATTTTCCAATAGCAGCTGCTCTGCCACTTGAAAAATTAATGCTTCTCTTGCTCTAAACTGAGCTTGACGATCCATCTTCACCCTATACTCTCTTACTCTTATATCAATTCAAATTATTTACTTAAGATTGAGGAGATTTTCAAAGTTTTGCATTGTAATGAAAGCCATCTCTTCAATTGACTTATCATATACATCACTTAAGGCTTTGGCTACATAGGGAACGTATTTTGGTTCATTAGACTTTCCTCTATAAGGCATCGGTGCAAGATATGGGCTATCTGTTTCAATCAGCACGCGATCCAATGGCACTTGCTTGGCCACATCACGCAAATCTTGCGCATTTTTAAAAGAAACAATGCCTGAAAATGACACGTAATAACCACAATCTAAGACAGCTTTTGCCGTTTCCCAATCTTCAGTAAAACAATGCAAAATACCGTGAGTGGATTTCTCTGCACGGATAATATCCACCGTATCATGCTTTGCAGAACGGGTATGAACAACCACTGGTTTTTTTACAGCTTGTGATGCGTGAATATGGCGGGCAAAGCATTCTTTTTGCTCTGCAATAAAGTCTGTACTATGAAAATAGTCCAGCCCTGTTTCACCAATCGCCCAAACCTTTTCAGGTTGTGCTAATTCAATGAGATATTCTTCTGTTGCCCGAGCCATCGTTGCAGGATCTTCACATGGGTGAACCCCAACGGAATAACCCACATCAGCATGACGTGATGCAATTTTTGAAAGTTCGATATGGTCATCTAGATCAACCGAGATACTCATAAATTTTGAGACCCCGGCTTGACGAGCCTGATCCAATGCAAGATCTAAATTACCCTCATAAGGGCTTAAGTCAAGCATGGTTAAATGGCAATGGGTATCTACAAACACAATATGTACCTACAAGTCTTCACTGTTGTAACTACATAGTGTAACTTCTACGCCCCTCAGATTTAAGCCCTGCAAGTAAACGTTCTGCTTCTGTTTTGAAATAAACGCCTTTTTCGCCGCTTAATTGAATTCCAAAGCCTTGTGGTTTAATGCCATTTTGCTTTTGCGAAATCCAAATGACTTTTCCTGTCAAAGGAATTTTTATACTTTGTTCAGGCAAAGTCGCCAATAAGAAAACCTCATCACCCATTTTCACAGCTTGCTTTGATGGTACAAATAAACCGCCACCAACGACATAAGGCATGTAGCTCGCAAAAAGTGTTTCCACATCTGGAATATTAGCGTGAACGATCCCGCCCATACGTGGTTGCATGATGTTTCCCCTTAATTAAACATTCATCAGTTTGATGCAAAGCTCATCTACGACCAGATTCCCCTGTACGTTCTGCTCGATGAACCGCTTAGACTGCTGTAATTCTGTATAAATCCCAAAGAGTGTTTCGAGCGAATATTGCTCTGCCAACACCCCAAAATCCAAATCTATATTTTTTATGGATTGATTTAGCTTGACACAAATTATATCGGACAACAAGTATTCAAACATTTGACTAAAATCACTAAAACTCAGAGCTTTATTCCACTTGGTCGCAATTGCCATCGGCATATTTTTTTGTGTCACAAGTTTTTGCCAATCTTGTAGAAACTCTTGGCGCATATTTAGCCATTCACTACTTGCCAATGAAATCGCTTGTAATGGCATTTGACTGGCTAAGTTCATGAGAACTTTGCGCTGGGTTTCACCACTATCGGGCAAATGCTGCTGTAAATATTGCTGTGATTGTTCCGGTTCAATACGATCCAATGCATAGTGCTGCATTCGACTGCGAATGGTTGCCGGCAATTTCAAATAATGCTCTGCCAATAACATAATCACAATCCGCTCGCCCGGCTCTTCCAATGTTTTCAGCAATGCATTTGATGATGCAATGTTTAATGCTTCAGCGGGCTCAATCAACACAACTCGCCAACCGTCTACGGTTTGCTGCACAAAGGGCAATAAATCACGAATTTTTTCGATTTTAATTTTGGCGTTTTGCTTTTTATTGTCTTCATCTGTGCTGATGTGGACAAAATTTGGATGTGTATCTGACTTTAACCACTGGCAACTCCCACACTCACCACATGGCTCAGTCCGCTCATCACGTTTTTGACACAGCACCCATGCAAGAAATTGTTTTGCAAATGCCTCTTTACCACAGCCTTTTTTGCCATACAAAAGCACGCCATGTCCCAGTTGTGGAAAACGGCTGGTTAATGTATTCCATGTATTTTGCTGCCAAGGGTACACTTGCGCCACAATTTCATTTCGCATAAATCGTTAAACCTTATTCGAAGTTTGAAACATCCATTTGGTTCAAACGATCAAGGTCAGCTTGAGTATCTACGCCCGGTGGTAGGTTCGCTTCTGCCACAGCAATGGCAATACGGTGACCATTTTCCAAAACGCGTAATTGTTCAAGGCTTTCTAATTTTTCTAGTACACCCATATCCCAAGTCACATATTCTTGTAGCAGTTTTACGCGGTATGCATAAAGACCTAAATGACGAAAAGCCTGATCATGCAAGGTTTGTTCAGCTTGCTTTGCACCATCACGGTCATAAGGAATAGTCGCACGGCTGAAATACAGCGCTTGATTGTGCTTTGACATTACCACTTTGACGATACTGTCACGTTGAAACTCATCTAGACTATGAATCGGCTCACAGAGCGTCGACATCGAACATGTCGGTTGATCAACAAGTAATTGTGCAACTTGTTTTACCAATTGAGCGGGAAGCAAAGGTTCATCACCTTGCACATTGACAATAATGTCATCACTCGCCCAACCTTTGATGCATGCAACTTCACTTAAACGATCTGTCCCTGATGGATGCTCTGCAGAGGTCAGTACCACATCAACCCCTTCTGCACGACACACTGCTGCAATACGCTCATCATCTGTAGCGACACAAAGATCATCAAATCCTGCAACTTTTTTGGCTTGATCGACCACACGTAAAATCATCGGACGGCCGTGAATTTCAAGCAATGGCTTACCTGGTAAACGTGAACTTGAAAAACGTGCAGGAATAACAATATGTTTCATAAATTAAATGCCTTCGGGAAGTTTCAGACCCAGTTGTTTCAACTGCGCATGCAAAGTTTCATAACACGCAGGTGATAACACTGCATCTACAGGAACAACCCATATTTCTCTTTTAAAATCTGGATTATTTTTGAGGATCGCTAAAATTTTAACTGCATCTTTTTCAGTGGTAATGATGGGATTGGCATCTTCAAACTGCAAATCACTCAGTTCATATTCATAATGATCTGGAAATTCATGACATTGAAATTGATGAATCCCCATATTTTCTAAGGTTTTATAAAAGCGTTGCGGAAATCCGATACCCACCACAGCATAGAAATTTTTGTTTGCATCAAATGTCGTCACAAGATCTTTATTGAGCAAATAAGGCTGCGCCGCTTCTAGGTGCATATTCAGTGGAGAACTTGGATCTGCTGAATGCTCAATGACCGTTCCACTGGCAAGACGCTTTTTCGGTTCACGCAAATAACCTTCGGGTAATAATTTTTCATTGCCTAAACCACGGTTATTATCCAGCACGATCCACTCCAACTGACGTTGAAGCGCCCAATGCTGCAAACCATCATCGCAGATAATCAAATCCAATTCATGCTTGGATAGTAGCAACTCAATACTTTGCTGGCGGTTTGGACCGACTGCCATCGGTACACCTGTAGACTGAACAATTAAGCTCGGTTCATCACCCACGATTTCAGCCGTCGAGTCTAAATCCACATAAGCCGGAAATGGTCCTTGACCACCATAGCCACGACTGATCACACCAACACGCAGCTTTAAGCTATTTAAATAACTAACCAAGTGAATGAGCAATGGGGTTTTACCACTTCCACCCACTGTGATGTTTCCAATGACCATGACTGGAATAGGCGCTTTATAACTTTGCTTAATACCTGATTGATAGAGTTTTTTATTGAGTAAAAAGCCGCCACGATAAAGCCATGACAAAGGTCTAAACACAACGAGCCACTTTGCCTGTTCATTCCAAGCATCCTGAATCAATTGTGCAAAAGACATGTCTTAATTTTCCTCAAAATTACGCTGATGAAGTTGGTAATATGCACCACGTTGTGCCATCAATTCCGTATGAGAACCTTGTTCAATAATACGCCCTTTATCCATCACTACAATACAGTCTGCATTTTCAATGGTCGATAAACGATGCGCAATCACGATCGTGGTACGATCTTGCATCGCAGCGTCAAATGCTTGCTGAATAAAAAATTCAGATTCGTTATCTAGCGCACTGGTCGCTTCATCTAAAATTAAGATCGGTGCATTTTTCAAAATGGCACGTGCAATCGCAATCCGTTGACGTTGACCACCTGATAGATTTAAACCTTGGGCACCCAATGGGGTGTCATAACCTTGCGGTAAATCCATAATAAAATCATGTGCAAATGCAGCTTTGGCAGCAGCAATGACTTGCTCATCAGTTGCATGCTCGAGCTGACCATAAGCGATATTTTCACGCACAGTACGGTTAAACAAAACCACTTGCTGATTGACCATTGAAATCTGAGTACGCAAGCTATTGAGTTCTATGTCGTGAATATCATGCTGATCAAGCAACAATTGTCCTGATGATACCTCTTGATAACGCACCAACAGATTGACCAGTGAGGTTTTACCTGCACCTGAACGCCCAACTAATGCAATGGTTTGCCCTGCATTAACTTTTAAATTGAAGTCATGAATCGCATGGTGACCATCGGCATAGATCAAATTGACATTTTTAAATTCGACATCACCTTTTAAAGCAGGCTTCAGCGTGCCGTTATTTACTTCTTCAGGCATATCAAGCAATTCAAAAACTGAATAAGCTGCTGCCATGCCTCGTTGTAGTTTTTCGTTGACATCCGTCAAGGTTTTAATTGGCTTACTCAGCATACCTGCGGCAGTGATATACGCTACAAACTCACCCGCTGTTGTATCTTGTAAAATCTCAGGGCGTAGCGCGATATACATCACGATACTGAGCGCGATCGACATAATCAGCTGAACAATTGGGCTATTGAGTTGCTGCACCACAACCATTTTTAAGCCGCGGCGTAAGTTCTCCATTGAGCTTTCATAAAAACGTTTTTGTTCATAATCTTGCCCTGCAAAGCCCTTCACTACCAAGTTGCCTTGTACTGTCTCTTGCACCACATGGTTAACGTCACCCATGGTACTTTGTACTTGCATGGATAATTTACGCATGCGTTTCGACGCTTTACGAATGATCAGCCCAATAATTGGGCCAAAAATTAAAATACATAGAGTTAAACGCCAGTTGGTATACAGCAAATAACCCAATAATGCGATGGTAATCAGACCCTGTTGTACAATCGTTTTCAGTGACTCAGATGATGCTGCCGTCAACTGTTCAACGTTATACATAATTTTTGCAGTGATATGACCGCTCGAATTATCTAAATAATATTGCGAAGGCAAACGCATGAGTTTTGCGAACACTTGCTGACGAATATTAAAGATTAAGTTTCGAGAAATCACTGCGGTAAAGTATCCCCCCATGAACAAACCGAGTCCACGGAAGAACATCAATAAAACCACCAAGAGTGGAAATAAGGTTGTAAAGCTTTGATCTTTGTTTTGAATGGCTTCAATAATGCGTTCCAATAATTTTGCGACAGAAACTTCTGTCGCAGCATTAATACCGAAACCAAGCAAAACCAGCAGGCCGATTCCCCAAAAAGGTTTTAAATAACTTAATAGGCGTAAATAGACCTTAAAATCGTGCTTCACTAATAACCTCGAGTTGGAACTTTAGTACTGATGTTGACATTCACAAATCCAAGTTGACCTGCAACATCCATCACCCGAATCACATCTTGATGTGTTGCTTTTGCATCTGCGGCAATCACAAACATTAAATCACGACGATCATTGGCTGTCTGTTTAATTGCAGTATTCAAATCAGAAACTTCTTTACTGGCCAATGACTGACCATTGACAGAATAATGGCCTGATGAATCCACCACAACTTCAATTTTTTGATCATAGTTTTTAGGTGGAACACCTTGTGCATCTGGCAAAGTGAGGTTCATTCGACTCATCTGATTAAAGGTAGTCGAGAGCAACAAGAACACCAAAATAAACATCAAACAGTCAATCATCGGTGTGAGGTTGATATGAATATCTTCAACCTGACGACGTTTAAATTTCATGCGCAGTCTCCACTCAGCTGGCTTTCTGAATGTCCTGACTTTCTACTTCAGGTGTTTTTTTATAAAACAAAGCGGCATGAAATAATGTCGACTGCTGTTCTAACTCAGCCACATATTCCTGAACCAAACGTTGGAAATAACGATGCGCAAATAATGCAGGCACAGCAATTAACATACCTGCAGCAGTGGTAATCAAGGCTTTTGAAATACCCGGCATCATTAACACTGGATCACTATTAGTACCAATATCAATCATTAAGAATGCTTCAATGATACCGATCACCGTACCCAATAAACCCAGTAACGGTGCAACAGCACTTAACGTTCCCAAAAAGTTGATATTTTTTTCTAAATAACCAATTTCTTGTGACGCTGTGACTTCCATTTGCGCACGTGCATATTGCTCGTTTTGATCTTTACTGGCAAAACCTGCATCCAAGACACGACCCAATGTACTTTGCTGTAAAGTTGGACTTTGCTTTAGCTGCTGCACCACATCTTTCACTGATGTGTTCACATTCATCATCAAGTCTTTTGGCAACACCATTGATTTCTTTAAACGAATAAAGCGCTCAATGGTAATGGCTACCGTAAAGATCGAACAAATGACGAGCGGGATCATTAACCACCCGCCCGCTTTGACTAATTCCCACATTTGATTTTCCCCAATAAATCGAATTTAAAAATTATTCAGCTAGACAAATATTTAAAATGCCATCTAGCTCTTCAAGAGTATGGTAGCTAATCACCAGCTTGCCTTTCCCTTGTTTATTATGATCAATTTTCACATCTGCACTGAAACGATCAGAGAGACGTTGTGTCAGTTGCTGAATGTCTGATGAAACACTTGGTTTCGCTTTTTGTTGTTTTGGTGCATTCAAATCACGAACAAATTGTTCGGTTTGACGTACAGACATACTTTTTTCAATCACCATTTCAGCAACTTTAAGCTGATCTTTGGCTTTTAACGTCAAGATCGCACGTGCATGCCCCATATCGAGCAAACCTTGCTGCATAAAGTCTTTGACTTGATCTGCTAAAGACAACAGGCGTAGTAAGTTACTAATTGTGGTACGTGCTTTACCAACCGTATCGGCAATCTCTTGATGACTTAAACCAAACTCATCATGGAAACGTTGCAAAGCCATGGCTTGATCGATTGGGTTCAAATCTTGACGTTGAATGTTTTCAATCAATGCCAAAGCAATGGCAACTTGGTCACTCAAGTCACGAACTATGGCAGGTACTTCAGTTAAACCTGCAAGCTGAGCTGCACGCCAACGACGCTCACCAGCAATAATTTCGTAGGGATGCTTTTCATCTTCGACAGGACGAATGACGATTGGTTGCATGACACCATGCTTTTCAATCGATGCAGCAAGTTCTTGTAAATCTTGTTCTTTAATGAAACGACGCGGTTGATACTCACCACGTTTCAATAAATGCACATCAATTTGTTTTAACTGTCCATGATCTAAAGCTTTTGCTTCGAGCTGTAGTTTTTCTTTTTGGATTGAGCCGAGTAAGGCATCCAGACCACGACCTTTAGCCAGTCCGCGTTTTTTTACGGTCATGCTTTAGTTCCTTTTTTTACTTTGGTTTTTTTTAACATCTCAGCTGCCAAGTTCAAATAAGCAACTGCACCCTTCGAGCTTTTTTCAAAATAAATCACTGGTAAACCGTGCGCAGGCGCTTCAGCCAAACGAATATTACGCGGAATGACCGTGTCATAAAGTTTCTGACCGAAGTATTGTTCAAGCTCAGCAGACACATCACGTGTTAAGGCATTACGCGCATCGTACATGGTACGAAGCACACCCACGATCTCTAGATCTGGGTTTAAAGCTTGCTGAATACGGTCAATGGTTTGGGTTAGGTCAGCCAAACCTTCTAGGGCATAATATTCACACTGCATTGGAATCAGCACAGCACGTACCGCTGCAAGTGCATTGACAGTGATCAAACTTAAACTTGGTGCACAATCGACAATAATATAGTCGAAGTCTTTTTCGACGCTTGCCAATGCTTCACGTAAAATAAACTCACGACCGTCTTGATCTGCAATTGCAAGCTCAACGCCAGCTAAGTCACGGTTTGCACCTAAAACCTTATAGCCCACTTCCGCTTTATAAATAGCGGTTTCAATCGGCACTTCACCAAGTAAGACATCCGTGACTGAATACAACAAATCATTTTTTTGAATGCCCGAACCCATCGTGGCATTGCCTTGTGAATCCATGTCCACAAGTAAAACTCGTTTTTTTAATATGGCTAAAGATGCAGCCAAGTTCACAGCCGTTGTGGTTTTACCTACGCCACCCTTTTGGTTTGCAATCGCAATAATTTGAGCCATGGTAACCCCAGTCCTTTGAAAATTTTAAATACGTTTAAGAAAAATTAAATGACGCTGCTCATCAAGTCGTGGAACTTTTAATGCAACGATATCAATCTTGAAATCACTTTTTAGTGTTTCAACTTCTTCTTCAGGAATTAAGCCTTTCATCGACGCGATAATACTTTGCGCATGCATATACGGTTTAGACGCATCCACAAAATCCGTTAACGATGCAAAAGCACGACTGGTGATCACATCAAACTGCCCCAGTTCATGAATGCTGTCTTCATTTTCGACACGTGTTTGTACCGCAATGACATTTTTTAGTTTTAAGTCAGCAATAAATTGTTTTAAGAATCGAATTTTTTTACCGTTGGCATCTAAAAGCACACATTCACGTTCAGGCTGACACAGTGCAATGATCATGCCCGGCATGCCACCACCCGTACCGATATCCAATAAACGACCTGCAGGCAAATCATTTAGGATACTTAAGCTATCCAATAAATGCTTAACCAACATTTCTTTAGGATCACGAATAGCAGTCAAGTTATACGCTTTGTTCCACAGCACTAGGGCATCTTGGTATTTCAGCAATAGATTTAATGCTTCTTCACTCAAATCTAAGCCAAGCTTTTGACTACCTTGCTTTAAGTCTTGAAAAAAAGGATGCATAAAGAAGACATCTCAATAAAAATTAACTGAAGTATACCGATTTCTAAGCCGTGGAACAGTAGCTAACGCTTAGCGAATATGCACTTAATCGTACATGCCTTGGCGAATCTGTAGATCTAGATCACTTAAACGCTCAGGTGTGCCAACATCAACCCACGCAGTTTGCATTTTCTCTGCAGAAATTTTTCCATCCAACATAGCTTGTTTCAATAAAGGTGCGAGCGGACGCTTACCAGCTTCCAATCCATTAAACATGTTTGGATGTATAACTGCGATCCCGCTATAGGTGAGTGCCTCGCCTGTATGTTCTTGCTCAAAGGTATAACTACGCCCTGCATCCAAGATAAAATCACCCTTTGGATGTTGCGTTGGGTTAGTCACATAGACCAAGTGTGCCAAGTCATCTTTTAGCTCAACATTGAGCAAGGCTGAAAAATCGTAGGTCGTCCAAACGTCACCATTGACTAAAATAAACGGTTCTGTTCCAAGCAAAGGTAAGGCATTAATAATACCACCGGCTGTTTCCAAGCCTTCTGCTTCACGTGTCCAGCGAATATCCACACCAAACTGCGAACCATCACCCAATGTACCAATCAATATATCTGCAAGCCATGCAGAATTGATGATGATTTCAGTGACACCAATTTTTTTTAGCTTTTCTATATGCCAAACAATCAGTGGTTTTCCACCCACTTCAAGCAACGGCTTTGGCTTATACAATGTTAAAGGGCGCATCCGATTTCCGAGACCCGCCGCTAAAATCATGGCTTTCATTATGCAACAACCTCATAAGTGCCGTATTTGGCTTCAAATTTCGGCAATACTTTAGCCTGAATAAATTGCATAAAAGGTTGTAATTCTGCATACGGTTTACTTTCTTCAAGTAAATACCACATCACACGCGGCAAATCTTTGAGATAACCTGACTTACCATCACGCTCAAATAAGCGCACAAAAATACCTAAAATTTTGATATGACGTTGAATCGCCATGAGGTCTGCGTCTTGTTTGAATTGCTCAAAGCTACGACCTTCTTTTGCCGATGCAGGTAGCAAATCATAGAATGTTTTAAACCATGCATAAACGCGATCTGCATTCCACTGCACATAAGCATCACGTGTGATTGAGATCAAATCATAAGTATCTGCACCAATCACAGCATCTTGGAAATCAATCACGCCCTGATCTTGCTCACCGTCAAGTACCATCAAATTACGGCTATGAAAATCACGATGCACAATCACTTGAGGCTGAGCCAATGCAGCATTGGCTAAGATAGCAAAGGTACGTTTAATGAGTGCCGATTCTTCTGCAGTTGGCTGCACTTGTAGAGATGGCAATAACCAATCGGTTAACAGCTCCATTTCAGAAATCAGCTTTTCATAGGCATATGCAGGAAAATGAGCAGCACCATCAATTGACTGTAATTGAATCAACTGTTTAAAACTTTGAGCATAATGTGCGTCTACTGTTTGATCATTTAACAATGTCGACAACAAAACATCACCAAAATCTTCTAACAATAAGAAGCCTTGATCAAGGTCTTTGGCCACGATATGTGGTACACGCACACCATGTGCATCAAAAAATTCATCAATCGACACAAAAGGACCACAATCTTCTTTTTCTGGTGGTGCATCCATAAGCATAAATGTTTTATTATTCAATTTGATTCGTGCATAACGACGGAAGCTTGCATCGCCTGCTAAGAAGTTAATTTCAAATTGATCTGAACCGAGTACAGATGAAATCCATGTTTGTATCAATTGTTCACGTTGTGTATTCATTTGCGATAAATTCTAATACAGGCTGAGTTTTTAAAGTGCTAAGTGTAGCTACTTATCAACTTTTTCTCTATGATGCGACAATAATTAATTGCGATTAAGCATACCTGGTTAATGAGACAAATGAAGCATCAGTTTAAATTTAATCCTTTAGCGACTGCGATCTTAACCCTTCTATGTGGTAGCTCGTTACCAAGCTATGCAGCACCTGTTTCAAACCCGTCCACGGATGACGATACAGAACAACTCAAACAAAGCATTTCAGAAGCTTATCCGGGGCAGCAGTTCTTCGAACAATATTATGTCGATAAGTCTGCACCTGAAGCACAGATTCGCAACACCAATCAATTAAGTTCAGCGTTTTGTACAGGCACGTGGATTACCCCTGTTGCGCCAACAACGAAAGCAGTCGCACCTGAAGATGCAACCTCTACCATTACCGCAGACTATGGTCATTTTGACCCGAATGGCGATTCCATTCTTGAAGGTAATGTACTGATTGACCAAGAAGGTCGTCAAATTCGTGCCGATCAAATCAAAATTGATAAAACCCAAACCTATGCCAATGCGTCTGGCCGCGTACAAATGGCACAGTCTGGGTTGATCTCTCAAAGCGATTCCATTGATTACAATTTAAAAACCCAACAGGGTGATTTAAATAACAGTTTCTTTATTGCTGAACAGCAACATGCGCATGGTCGTGCTGAAAAAATTTCACGCACTTCAACCGAAACACTTGAATTAGAAAATGCGGTTTATACCACTTGTCCACCCGATGAAAAACCAACGTGGAAAATTCAAGCAGACAAAATTAAGCTGAATCAAGAAACTGGTCGTGGCGAAACAAAAGGAACAACACTTTATGTAAAAGATGTTCCGGTCATGGCTGTACCCTACTTCAACTTCCCGATTGATGACCGCCGTACCACAGGTATTTTGACCCCAAGCTTTGGTTTTACCAATGACGGTGGTATTGAACTCGCAGTACCGGTTTATCTGAACCTTGCACCAAACTATGATGCTACAGTAACGCCGCGTTATATCGCAGATCGTGGCGCAATGATGGAAGGTGAATTCCGTTATTTAACTAAAAATTTTGGTTCAGGGATGGTTTGGGGTGGTTATTTACCATCCGACCAAAAGTATGACGATCAAGATCGTAAAGACTTACATTTCCTCCATAACTGGAAAATTAACGATCAATTCACGACAAATTTAGAATATAACTATGCATCTGATAAAGACTATTTCTCAGATCTCAATAATAATCCAAACTCAAAAACTGACCTGAACTTACGCCGTGCATGGGAACTCAATTATAAAAATGGTATCCCCGGCCTAAAAGCACAGCTTAAAGTTGAAGACTTCCAAACACTGGATAAAACTGTCAGTGATGAAGACCGTCCGTATGCGCGCTTGCCGCAATTCCTACTGAACTACAAGACTGGTAATCCGCTCGGCTTACAGTACGAATTTAACAACGATACAGCATATTTTAAAAAGAATCTGCGTGGCGATAATATTCCGCAAAACAATAGTGATGCGACAATGTATGAGCCAAGTGGTGCACGTATTTATAACGACTTTAGTGTGCGTTATAACTATCGTAACCCATGGTCTTTTGTAATTCCAGAAGTGTCTATTCGTAACGTAAACACGATTTATGATCAAGATACTGTTGATCGTGCCAATACAAATAACAATCACTCTAGTAGTGAAAGTAAATCGGTCATTGTACCGCAATTTACTTTAGATGCGGGTCTTGTGATGGAGCGCGAAGGTCGTTATCTACAAACTTTAACGCCACGTTTCTTCTACGCGTATTCTCCATACAAAAACCAAGACACTAACCCAAACTTTGACTCAACCACAGCATCAATTAACTATGACCAGTTGTTTAGCCCGCGTCGTTTCTACGGTAATGACCGTTTAGAAGACAACAACTTCGCATCTCTAGGTTTAAGCTATAGTTTATTTGATGATGTAGGTCTTGAGCGTTTAAAAGCTAGCGTTGGTCAAAGTTTCTATTTCGAAGACCGCCGCGTCACGCTAAACAACGTCTCTGATAAATTTGATACCGAACGCCATACCGGCCCTGTCGTGAGCATTTCTAGCCAGCTATCTGACAGCATCAGTGTGAATGCCAATTCTGCATGGATGGCGAATGGTGATAATGCTCAGCGCGATATTCAAATGTATTACACAGGAAATAAAGGCAATTTATACAATGTCGGTTATTTCCATCGTAAAGACATTCCGAACCGCCAAGACAGCTATGACCAAGCAATAGCATCGTTTATTCAACCTATACACAATAACTGGCGTATTATCGGTCATGCACAATATGACCTCGACAACAGTATTGCGCGTGAATATTTACTTGGTGTGAACTACGAGTCATGCTGCTGGGGTGTTTCAGTTTATGGTCGTTCGTACTATAACGATTTAGATGATGTAACATCTTCAGATGTTAAACCAAAACGTGCCATTATGGCGGAGTTCACCCTAAAAGGTTTAGGTGGCTTCAACAATAAATTAACCTCTTTGCTTGAAAACCGAGTGTTGGGTTTTAACAATATTAATCAATCTTGGACAGAACGTTAATGAAGACAAAACAGTTAAAACAAATTTTTAAAGCGTCAGCCTTGGCACTTTGCCTATCGACTTCTGTATCTGTATTTGCTGCTGCGCAACCTAAAGATGAAATTGTAGCTGTCGTTGACAATAGCGTGATTCTACGTAGTGATCTTGATCAAAGCATTGCCGAAATTACTCACCAACTTCAAGCAAAAAAACAAACCATCCCACCGACCGAATACTTGCAGCAACAAGCTTTAGAACAGCTGATTACGCGCCAAGCACAGCTTGAACAAGTGAAACGCTATAACGTCAAAGCGGATGAAAAATCACTCAATGAAGCCGTACTTAAAGTTGCGAAAAATGCCGGCTCTCCAAGCTTAGAAGCGTTTCAGCAAAAATTAGATGCTGTTGCACCAAATACCTATGCAGGTTTACGTGCACGTATCGCTGAAGACATCGCGTTACAACGCCTACGCCAACAGTTGGTCACTTCTCGCATTCAAATCAGTGATCAAGATGTGAAAAACTTCTTAAGCTCACCACAAGGTCAAGCTGCGTTAGGTAATCAAGTTCATGTCTTACATGTACGTGTAGCTAGCAGTGATAATGCCGTTAAAATCGCGGAAGACATTCGTAAGGAACTTGCAGCAAGCAACGATGTAAAAGCGATTACTAGCAAATACAGTACCAAAGATATTAAAGTTGACGGTGCCGATATGGGCTTCCGCAACTTATCTGATATTCCAGATGAACTTGCTGCACGTGTAGCTCCTTTGCAAGTTGGTCAAACCACTGAACTAATTTCAGTACGTGATGGCGTTCATGTTTTAAAATTGGTCGACCGTAAAAGTGGCGAACAAAAAGCCATTGTTCCTCAATACCAAACTCGCCATATCCTGATTCAACCATCTGAGGTCGTGAGTCCTGAAAATGCCAAGCAAATGATCGACAACTTGTATAATCGCCTGCAAAAGGGTGAAGATTTTGCAGTCTTAGCTTCAACGTTCTCGAATGACACTGGTTCTGCTGCCAATGGTGGTAGTTTAGGTTGGGTTAGCCCAGGTGTTATGGTTCCAGAATTTGAAGCAATGATGAAATCAACAGCGAAAGGTGAAATCAGCAAGCCTTTTCAGTCACAGTTTGGTTGGCACATCCTTCAAGTGACCGATACACGTCAACAAGATATGACTCATGAAGTACAAGAACGTATGGCACGTCAGATTTTAGGTGAGCGTCAATTTGACACTGAACTGGACAGCTGGTTACGTGAAATTCGCAACAATGCCTATGTTGAAATTAAAGATCCTACTCTAGATCGTAAAAAGAAATAAGTGAATAAACAAAAAACCAGCTTCGGCTGGTTTTTTTATGTCGATTCTTATCATCATTCAGCACTTTAGTAATTATTACATACCCTTTGTGAAAACAATCTACTCTTTTATAGGCAAAAAAACCTCCCATTTGGGAGGTTTTTTTTAATTCAATTAACGATTGTTGTTTTCGTCGTCTTGAGCATCTTCAAATTTAGTTTCGCCATCAAAACCAGCATTTTGACCGCCGAAACCACTTTGACCACCGAAGCCACCTTGACCACCAAAGCCACCTTGACCACCGAAGCCACCTTGACCACCGAAGCCACCTTGACCACCAAAGCCACTTTGACCACCGAAGCCACCTTGACCACCGAAGCCACCTTGACCACCGAAGCCACCTTGTTGACCGCCGAAGCCGCCTTGTTGACCACCGAAGCCAGCAGCGCCTTGAGCACCAGCAGGAGCACCAGCAGGACGTGGGTTACGTGCTGGAACAACAGTTGAAATAGCGTGTTTGTAAACCATTTGGCTTACAGTATTTTTTAATAAAACAACGTATTGGTCGAAAGATTCAATATGACCTTGCAATTTAATACCGTTTACAAGGAAGATCGACACTGGAATACGTTCTTTACGGAGAGAATTTAAGAACGGATCTTGTAAAGTTTGACCTTTAGACATGTTATAACTCCAAAAAATAATAAAAATCAGCGCAAAAGCTACCTTTACTTTTCAATTAAAAATTATCAAAAAGGTAGTCTGTAAATTTTGCTTTATCCGTAGCACTTTCGCAAGTCTTCTTGAGCCTGCTGCGCAGTTAAATATGTAGTAAATTTATGCGTTTCTTGCAAAGATCTTAACCAAGTATATTGACGTTTTGCAAGTTGTCGTGTTGCAAAAAGTGCCTTATCCTCCATTTCACTCTGTTTTTCGCTACTTTGATCACTATTTTTCAAAAAATCTAAAGCTTGACGATATCCAACTGAGCGCATAGAGGGTAAATTTTCATCTAAATCGTATTTTTCAATGAGAGCTTTCACTTCATTTAAAAATCCAATTTCCCACATTATTTTTAGACGTTGAGCTATACGCTCATGTAATTCTAATCGGTCTGGCAATAATGCGTAATTATGAAAATTGTAACGGTATGGTACGTTTTTAGGTTGCTCAGCTTGTAACTGCGTAATGGGTTTACCTGTTAATTTAAAAACTTCGAGCGCACGGATAATTCGTTGCTTATCACTCGGTTTAAATTTTTCACCTGCCAATGGGTCTACATTGCACAGTTCTGCATATACAGCGTCCCAACCTTGCGACTCAGCTTTGGCTTCAATTTCAGCACGTACAGCATAGTCTGCACTTGGTAAGTTTGAAGACAACCCTTCCAATAAAGCTTTGTAATACAACATCGTGCCACCGACTAAAATCGGTGTTTTACCTCGGGCATGCATATCATCAATCAGCACACACGCATCTTCCACAAAGTTCGCTGCCGAATACACTTCTAGCGGACTGATAATATCAATCAAATGATGTGGATATTTCTCCAACTCAGCTTTACTCGGCTTGGCCGTACCAATATCCATATCCTGAAAAACCAAAGCAGAATCGACTGAAATTAATTCGAATCCACCTTGCTCGTATAACTCACATGCCAAGGCGGTTTTACCGCTTGCAGTTGGTCCCATTAAGTTGATGACCGGCAATTGATTTGACATGTAAAACTACTCTCCCCGAGCAAAAAGTTTATCTAGCTGTGCCAATGGAAACGCACGCCACGTCGGACGTCCATGGTTACATTGGCTGGCAAATTCAGTTTGTTCCATCTGACGCAGTAATGCATTCATTTCAGATAGACTTAAAATACGGTGTGCGCGTACAGCGCCATGACAAGCCATGCCTGCCAATATTTGATCACGCTTTTGTAGTAACCCTGCAACCTGATCACTTGGGTCTAAATCATTTAATAAATCTGGAATCAGCGCATCAAAGTCTGCTTTATGCAAAATGGCAGGAACACCACGAACAATGACTTGCTCATCGCCATATTGGTCTATTTCTAAACCTAGGCGTGCCAATTGTTCTTTGAGCTCATCGACGCGCATCGCTTGCATCCGACTGATACTGACGACTTTAGGAATCAGCAATTGCTGTGATGTCCAAAACTCAGGTTTATCCCAAGCCGTTTTCATTTGTTGTAAAACAATGCGCTCATGCGCAGCATGCATATCAACAATGATTAAACCTTCGGTGTTTTGGGCCAAAATATAAATACCATGCAATTGCGCAATGGCAATCCCCAAAGGATGCTCATCGACTTTCTGCTGAATATGTTCAGCCAATGCGGTATCCGGATCATTTAACGACTCAGTTTGACGTAAAGGCGCCAAATAACTTTGCAATGCATTATTGAGCTGTCTGGAACCCGCTAAATTTGACTGATATCCAGCACTATTGTTCGACGCATTTGAATATTGCTGTGTATAAGCTTCCTGCCCTGTTGGCGCATGATTAGAAGCATATTGCACTGTTGCAGGTGAACTAAAGTCAGTGAGTCCGCCTGAGATCTCTGGACTGACAAAATTTGAGCCTTGCTCTGCAACTGGCTGAGATTGATGTAATGAAAATTGTTCCTGATGACGCGGCTGCGGAATAATATTTTCGTGTGCCTGCCCGTCGAGTTTCATTGCAGATGACAATTCGGCTGTCGCGGTTTGAAATTGCGCTAAAGTCGATTTGGCAAAATGGCGCACAAACTCATGTACTTCACGTTGATTTAGAAACCGAATTTCATGCTTGGTCGGATGCACATTCACATCGATATTTTCAGGATCAACTTCCATAAATAACAAATAAGCGGCATGTTGATGCCCATGCAAAATACCGTCATAAGCCATGCGAAGTGCATGTGAAACGGTCTTGTCTTTTACGATACGTCCATTCACATATACGTATTGCATATCGGCCTGCGCACGTGCATCTGAAGGATGGCCTAACCAACCACTGAGACGCATATTGACGCTATCAGCATCTATCCAGTACGCATTTTCAGTAAATTGACGGCCTAATAATTGTTGTACCCGCTGAAAACGGAGCGCGCCACTGTCTGCAATCGGCAAGTTCAGCTTAATACTATTGTTATGCTCAAGGACAAAACGTATATCAAAATGGGTCAGTGCCAAACGACGGACAATTTCTTCGATATGTCCAAACTCAGTCCCCGGTTTTTTGAGGAACTTACGCCGTGCAGGCACATTAAAAAATAAATCTTGCACACGGATGGTGGTGCCTTGCGTCGCTGCCACAGGCTGAATTTCTTGCGAATCAAATGCAGTGCCATTTACTTCGACCTGATAGCCTACACCGTCATCATTTTGGCTACTGGTCAAAGTCAAACGAGACACCGCAGCGATCGAAGCCAAGGCTTCCCCACGAAAACCTAGACTTACAATGGCATGCAAATCTTCAGCAGTTTGGATTTTACTTGTGGCATGGCGCATGACCGCCAAAGGTAGATCTTCAGGGTGAATACCCCGACCATTGTCTATTATTTCAATCAGTGTACTGCCGCCTTGTTCAATACGAACAATCAGCTCAGTCGCCCCTGCATCAATGGCATTTTCCAGTAATTCTTTGACCACAGAAGCAGGACGTTCAATCACTTCCCCTGCGGCAATTTGGTTGGCTAAGGCAGGATCAAGCGTTCGAATGCGGCGGGCACTGATTTCATTCAGCATGGTTAAATTTTTGCTCCAAAGCGTTTTGCAAAGTTTCTGAAGAAGAGCTTAAAGTCGCTGTACGGGTGGTTTCATCCGCAGACTTTTCAATATTAATAATTAAATCAGCCTCAGGGATTTCGTCGCCCCCTTTAGATGGCCATTCAAATAAAAATAGGGCGTTCGGCGTTTCTAAATAATCACGGATACCCATAAGTTCAAGCTCATAAGGGTCATTCAGACGATATAAATCAAAATGAAAAATATCTTGTCCTTGAATATTGTAAGGTTCAACCAATGTATAGGTTGGACTTTTTACCGCACCTTGATGACCCAAGTGTTGTAAAAAATAACGTGTTAACGTGGTCTTTCCTGCACCCAAGTCACCAATTAAATACGCTACACCCGTCGTAAAATGCGTCGCCAGTACGGTAGCTAAGTTTTGGGTATCGACTTCACTATTAAGTTCCAGACTGAATGAATACTGCATATTACTCACAACATGTACATAAGAATTAAATATGATAGCATCGCACTGGCTAAAATGGATATGTTCACACTACAGATTGAGCATTTTTCATGATGTGTTCTCTGCTTTATTTGCTCAGTTTTTAGATCTTTCTTCATGCACAGTTTTGAATTTACTCCCCCAATGATCAATGGTGTTAGTGCCAGCAAAGTCTTCCTTGACGGTCAACACACGCAAGCCTCTACCGTCTATGCATATTTGTGTGAACAATTTCCTCATATCCAAGCAGCAGAGTGGCAACAACGATTTAAGGATGGATTGGTCTATGCCGCAAATGGTGACGTTTTAACGATAGACAGTCCTTTTGAAGCCAATCGTCATGTTTATTATTATCGATTCTTAGCGCATGAAATCCATGTTCCTTTTGAGCATCAGATTTTGTTTGAAAATGATCATTTCATTGTGGTCGATAAACCACATTTTCTCACCATGAGTCCAACCGGTCAGTATGTACAAGAAACCTTATTGGTTCGACTCAAAAAACAAACGCAGCTTGAACAGCTAACGCCGATTCATCGTTTAGACCGTGAAACTGCAGGTGTGGTGCTGTTTTCCAAATGTGTCGAAAGCCGTGGGCTGTATCAACAAATGTTTGCCACTCGAAACGTTCAAAAAAACTATCATGCCATTGCAGCTTATCGAGATGAATTAAATTTCCCAATCACAACTCGCTATCGTATGGAAAAAGGTCAGCCTTTTTATACAATGCAAATAGTAGATGGTGAGCCTAATAGTGAAACCTTCATTCAGCTGATCCAGCAGCATGGAAACCGTGCCAAGTATGAATTAAAGCCACATACCGGCAAGCAGCACCAACTCCGTGTGCATTTAAATGCTTTGGGCATTCCAATTCAAAACGACCCCTTTTATCCAGTAGTGCAACATAAGGCAGAGGATGATTTCAGCCAACCTTTACAACTACTTGCGAAACATCTTGAGTTTATCGATCCTGTGACAGAGCAGGCTTTTCAATTCAGTTCTGCCTATGAATTGACACTGTAAATCGATTGTCATTACATTAAATTGATAAAATACTGCCGAACATTCTTGAATTTATGATAGTTTTGATTAGAATAAATGCGAAAAGTTAAGTATTTTAAAGCTTTCTAAGAATATGAGAAAAACTGAAGTCTACCAAATCCGCCTCGATTCACAGGAAAAGAAACAGGCCTTTGCCGTGTTTAAGCAATTAGGCATTACACCTGCACAGGCTGTACGTCTATTCTTTAAACAAGTTGTTTTAACCAAATCGATCCCCTTCTCTATTGAAAACCAAAATATCAATATTGAACAATTGATTAAGTTACGTAAATTAAAACAACAAGAAGCTCAAGCCATTTCAACCACTGAAATTAGCCCTGCGGAATTAGAAATTTTAAATAATGATCCATTATTAGATGATGATCATCTCGACTTGTTTGAAGAGCTCAATGCAATTTTGGGTGAAGGTGACAAAACTTAACACTGTCGCATTTATAAACAATTTATAAATCAACCAATTTCGAAAATTCGATATGCTTCATGCAAGACTGATAAAAATAGCATGGAGTATAGAAAAAAATGATCGTTCGACGCGCAACAGAAGCAGACCTTCATCCACTTGCTGTTTTATTTGATGAATATCGCCAATTTTATGGCACCTCTTCTAATCTTGATATTTCATATAAATTTCTAAGACAACGTTTTGAAAATAATGAAAGCGTAATTTTTATTTGCTTAAAAGATGATGTGATTACTGGGTTTATCTTACTATATTTGGGCTTTTCATCTGTGGCTTGTTCAACCTACTATATTTTAGATGATGTCTATGTCAGCCCTATATATCGTCGTCAAGGTTCAGCCAAACAATTGATCGATACTGCGGTTCTCTTTGCTCAACATGAAGGCGCGCTTCGAATCAGCCTCGAAACTCAAAAAAATAACTATCACTCACATCAACTCTATGAATCGATGGGCTTCATTAAAGATGATGAATTTCAAACCTATCATTACTTTATTCGCTAATGCATTGCTCAGCTTTAAAATACATCAACAAAGCATGTTGAAAAACGCATCTTTAGATCAGCAGACAGCAGACAGCAGACAGCAGACAGCAGACAGCAGACAGCAGACAGCAGACATATTAAAGGGCTTTAATACCGCACATTCATCCTTCAAATGATGACGTATCAAAGCCCTGTACCTATTACTGTGAATTTAGATTTTCACGAAATTTCGATTGTTCAATTTGCTCTGCATTCAAATAGATCCATTCACCCTCAGCAATATCTTCAAGCTTTAATTGTCCTATTTGAGCACGATGTAATGTTTCAACTTTATTGCCGACAGCCGCCAACATCCGTTTCACTTGATGATATACCCCTTGATGAACAGTCATTTGTAATTGCTGTGAAGCCAATAGCTGCACATCGGTTGCAGCGAAAATGCCTTTTTCGTTTCGCAGCTCCACGCCTTGTTCTAATTGTTGTATTTGCTCAGGTGTCACAGGATCTGCGGTATGCATCGAATATACTTTGGCAACATGCTTTTTAGGGTGTGTCAGCGCTTGCAGATATTGACCATCATCCGTGAGCAGCAACAGTCCAGTGGTGTCTTGATCCAGTCGACCGACGCATTGCAAACCACGATTTAACAGCACATCATCAAATAATTCAAAAACACTAAAATGATGGGTTGCCTGATGCGAACATTCATAACCTTGAGGTTTATTTAACGCGATATAAACATGCTCACGATAGGTATAGTCCTGTCCATGCACACTGTAAGTTAAATCATTCAAGTCCAGCTTTTGCTTTGGATTATCTACAATCTCACCGTGTATTTCGACCGCACCATTTTTAATCAACTGTTGGCAATATTTACGCGAACCAAAACCTTGTGATTGCAGCATTTTTTCCAAAAACATAGAACAACCTAATAAACACCATATATTGCTATTTTATACTGAACCACGAGCCAACTTGCAGGAAAAATAGCGGAAATAATCTTGAACGCCAGTTTTTAATGTTTCTGCGCTACACTATTGATTATTTATTGAAGTTTCTCACGAATATCCTATGTCTCAGTTGGATTTAAATCTGATCGTGTTATTGGTGTTATTGGCTTGTGGCATCTTTAGCCACAATACAGCGATCACCATAGCAGCAGGTGTCTTGATTATTTTCCGCATCACGCCTTTAAGTGAATTTTTCCCCTATCTGCAACAATATGGCTTAAACATTGGCATTATTATTTTAACCATTGGCGTACTCACGCCGATCGCTAGCGGAAAAATTCCTGGTGATTCGATTTTAAAATCCTTTTTAAGTTGGAAATCCCTCGTCGCAATCGCCATTGGCATCTTTGTCGCATGGCTAGGCGGACGTGGTGTCAAACTGATGTCCAATCAGCCAGATGTAGTTGCCGGACTATTAATTGGGACAGTCGCAGGTGTTGCGATGCTGCGCGGTGTACCTGTCGGCCCACTCATTGCAGCAGGCATCTTGTCGCTACTGATTGGGATTAAACAATAAAGCCGTTGCTGACATAGCGGTTTAACAAAATTTTAATTTGAGCCATGCTGCATTTGAAATAAACGTCGACTAAGCATGATTCCAACGAATGACAACGCTGACATCAAGATACCTGCCCAGAACCACGCTCCAGTCTGTGAAACTACGGTGGCAATCACAGGTGGCAGAACAAATTGTGATATGGCAGAACATTGTAAAATCATGCCGACCGTCGTACTGATTGCCGCAGGATAAGGTGCAAAATGTAGTGCTTGCGCAAAGACGGTCGCAGCAACTAAGCCACCAAATAGCGAAAAACTGAACACCGTTAAATATTGCAGTAAAAACGGTAACGCATCTTTAAAGAGATAAAATCCTAAGGAGCAAATGATCAAGACGGCAAAACCCAGTTGGACTAAAGTTTTAGCTTGAAAACCACGCTGTAATAACAGTCCACACCCCCATGTACCCACCGCATTGGCAACGGCAACGCTGGCTGTTAAAGCACCCGCCAGTTCTGCTGAAATTTGGTTTTGGGCATAAATCATCGGTAAGAAGCCTACCAATGCAAACCACTGCCCTGCATATGTCCCAAAAATGAGCGCCAAAAGCCATGCTGCAGGATGTTTCAAAGTATCTCTAATGAGACCAATAATAGGTGTTGTATTCAGCGCCACATTAGGCTGAGGAATAAACATGGCGATACAGAGTAGTAATGCTGCAGTAATCATAGCGAAACTGAGCCAAACCACACTCCAACCATATTGAGCAATTAGAAATGGCGCAACCAATAATGCTATCCCCATACCTCCGCCCATATAAGCACTCCACAGTCCCATCTTTGCGCTGATGTGCTGTAGCGGTACAAGCTGACGGATAAATGCAGGCCCTGTGAGTGTCACCAATAAGAATCCAAATCCTTCTATGACACGCAGTAGCAACAAGACATCAAAGCTTTGTGCAAAGCTCCCCCATGCACTTGCTATCGTCAATAGACTTAAGCCCAATAAGATACACAGTTTAAATCCAATTTTTTGGATATAACTACCAATCAACAATGCAAAGCACATTCCTGCACCCTGTACTAGTGAGAGCAATAAACCAGACTGAATAAAGCTAATGCCGAGTTGCTGTTGTAATACAGGTATTGCGGGCGGTAGTTTCCCGATATGCATTGCAGCAATAAAACCTGCCGCAATAATGAATAAATCTTTTGACATCCCTTTCATTGAATTGTCATGCTCTTTTCGCCATGCAATAGTGCACAGCTTAACAATTCAAAATATTATTTTGAGTCAAAAAACAAATGACCTTAGATGATTTTTCAATTATTTAATCATCTTGCACCGTCACATGCTAAGCGCACTTTGATTTAAATTAAACAACGATACTTAGTCATTTCATCTGCATTTGTTTGAGACAGGACAAGTTTTCATCAAAACGTTTTGCGATACTTTAGATAATATGAAGGTAGTGAACGAATTTACCTGCATAACTATGAGTGAATTATTTAAGCAGTGAGATATTTAGGCAGTGAGTTATTCAGGATTGATTTGTTTCCGTTCACGCTTATTGGCGTACATTTTTAAATCAGCCATTTCGACCAATTGATCGATGGATTCGGCATCCTCTGGAAATAAAGCCATGCCAATACTAGCACCAATTTTCAAGCTCATTTGCTCGAATGCAAATGGCAGTCCGCAACTTTCTGCGATTCGATTCATCGCCTTTTGCGCACGCTCTAAGTTGGCAATATTGGTTAAAATCACAGCAAATTCATCACCGCCCAAGCGTGCAACCAAGTCATCTTGACGCGTTTCACGCAAAATGCGCTGCGCGATTTCTTTCAGTGCAGCATCCCCAATGCGATGTCCAAACTGATCATTAATCGGCTTCAGACCATCCATATCAATCATCAAGATACCCAACACTTTTTTCTGCGCACGTGCTTTTTCTATCCCTTGACGTAAAAAGTCGACAAACAAAGCCCGATTAGCTAAGCCGGTTAAGCTATCTTGAGTCGCCAATTTATATAGCTCTGTCGCACCGAAACGTGTCGCATGGTACATCGCCGCAGCGATCAACTCCGACATCAAACTCAATATATGTAAATCAGCTTCCTGAAAAGCATCGACTTGGTCAGAGTAAATCTTTAAAACACCAACACCTTCATCACAGTGAATCAATGGCACCACAGCCATCGAACGCAATCCGACACGTTGACATGCCACGCGATCTACCCGTGCATCTGTTTCCGAATCTTGGCAATACAGTGTTTGTTTTTGCGCTATACATAGACCCGATAAACTATTTTCAATATGAAGTCTTAAACCCAGTAAATGGCTCGCCCCGCCAGACACTGCACGATAGACCATATCACCATCTTCAGCCAACTCTACAACTGCACCTTTAGCGTGTGTAATCTGCTGCGCCTGTTCTGCGACCACGGTCATCACTGCATTTAGATCTAAACCCAGTTTGGCAATAGCTGTCTGCGTTTGAATCACAGACATGAGTTGAGTTGGTGATGGTTCTATAGAATTGGGCATGATTGAGTTCAAACAGGGTTCAATGTGAGATACAGCTCAATTCTAAAAATTATTCATCCACTTGTATAGCAATCTTAAAGTGATTTCTGTGCATTCAAGCACTTTAGATACAACTCTTTTAGATACGGCTCTTTAAAAAATTGCACTCAAGGAAACAACAGAGCAAGCAGAATCATCGATACACATATCGAAGGTTGGGGAAAGTCATGATGTATGGCCCACGTATTTTACGACTCTCCCTCACGATATTATTTCAACGCGTAAATTTCACTCTGCATCCATTCTCCGCCTTCCAATTGCACATCTACAGCCACACGTTGGTATTCAGCCCCTTCAAATTCATCTAAAGCCGCCCAATGTGCCGCTAAATTTTCAGAGATAAAAACATAGCCTTCAATGGCTTGACCTGCCTTCGATAAACGAATACCCGGACTGCCCATCGCCGCACCCCAGCCTTTATGTTCTAATTCACCCCAAACTACACCTTTCTTCCACTCGTCACCAATACGCTCCATCACGTGTGCATTGGGCTGACCTAGACGTCATGTCCCGTATACAAAAAGACTCTGAGTCATAGATCCTCCTTAGTTGGCATAATATTGATTGCGTTTTTGTGAGAATTTGGCCAACTGTTTTAGGAAGCCTTCAAAATAGCTTTTTTCAGCCTCTTCGGTACGATAGCCGGCGTACAAAGTTCGTCTTAAACCTTCAGGTGAAACACAATCTAAGCGCCGAGAGGTCACCCAACCTTTTTGCTCATATTCATTTACCACCCAATCAGGTAATGCCGCGATACCACGACCGCTTGCAACCAACTGAATCAACATCTGGGTCAAATCTGTGGTACGGACCTGTTTAGGCTGAATATTAGCCGGTAAAAATAATTTCGCCATGATATCTAAACGATGTTTATCGACCGGATAGGTAATCAGCGTTTCTTCTGCTAATTCTTGAACAGTCACATTTGTCGCACGAACCAATGGATGTGTATTGGACAATACCAAACGAGACTCATATTCAAAGATTGGGAAATATTCCACACCTTTTAAATTAATCGGATCTGCCGTAATCAGAAGATCAAACTCGCCTGTTTGTAATAGTTCATGCGGATTGGCTTCAAAGCCAGAGGCAAAGTCCAAATCTACATCGGGGTATTGCTGACGGTAGACATTCAATAACGGCATCAGCCAGTCAAAGCAACTATGACATTCTGAAGAAAAAATAATTCGGCCGGTTTGACCATGCACAATACGTGTAATGTCCGATTGCGCAATTTGAACTTGCGGCAAAATATCATCAGCAAGGCGTAGTAAACGTTGCCCAACATTCGAAAAAGTAACAGGACGTGTGCGTCGGTTCACCACCTCTACCCCATACCAATGATCTAGCTCTTTCAACTGGTGTGAAAGTGCAGAAGGCGTTAAACACAGATCATTAGATGCAGCGACCAAAGAGCCGTGTTCTCTGAGTGCCAATAAGGTTTTGAGATGGCGTAATTCCAACATAATGAGTTCCACAAACGACATACTGAATGAGCTGAAAATCAGTATTTTTAAATTATATTTATCATATCATGATATTTATGAATCATATTCATCATAAATTTTATTTAACTATTTTTTATTCACATGAATATACTTCATCAAGTTTTACTGAATCATCTTTAGCTAATGTGTTTTTTTCACATTACAAATCAGGTAATTTTTTTCCACAATGCGGGCAATATGCATACTGCTCACGCTCCTGCTTTAATGATTCCTCTTTTTGCTCACGTAACAATTGCCAAATAATATCCTGTGTTTGCTCACGGGTTAAACCCACTGTTTTTCGGATTTCTTCGATTTTTTCAGGCTCAAGTACAAAATCAATTTCACGATTTTGAATCAACTCACGAAAACTGAGTTCTAATTGTTGTTTGCGTTGCTCCAATTCATGTGCCAAACCATTGGCTAAAATACCTGCTGGCAATGCTGCCAAGCCAACCCCTAATATCGTAATCATTGCACCTAATATCCGCCCAACAGGGGTTATCGGTGTTACATCGCCATAACCGACCGTCGTTAAAGTAACAACAGCCCACCACATGGACGCAGGAATAGAACTAAAGACCTCTGGCTGTGCTTTACTCTCAACTAAATACACCCCAGCTGCGGCCATAATAATCATAATAAATAAAATAAAAACAACAGCTTGAAATGAACCTTTTTCACGTTCAATGACACGTAACAAAATTTGCAACGACACAAAATATCGAGTTAATTTTAATAAACGCAGTAATCGTAAAATACGTAAAAAACGCAAATCAAAATGGACAAAGAAATTTAGATATGCAGGTAAAATTGCCAATAAATCAATAATTGCGCCACCACTTTTTACCCAATTCAAACGATTACGCCAAGCGGAGTAAAATGGGTCTTTATCTGCAATCGACCAAAGCCTCAATACGTATTCAACACTAAATACAATGATTGAAAAATTTTCAAAAAAATCAAAGTAAACTTGATAAGACAAATAAATATCATTGACCGATTCGAGTAAAACCGCAGCAGCATTACCTAAAATCAGCAATATCAAAGCATAGTTGAGAAAATGACTAAATTTAGTTTCATAATCATCATTATGTAAATTGTTATAGACAAATTTACGCAGTGAATACCATGCACTAAAAGTCATAATTCAAATCGTTAGCAAATTAACTTGCTACAGTGTAAACCATCGCTTAGGAAAAATACGAATCCTTTAGACAGTCTACTGTTAAATCTATTGAACGATATTAACCACACTTTATTCATCAGTATTTTTCGTATGCACCATATATCCATTATTCCACAAATAATAAAGCCAAACGAACTTGGTCATATCCCATGCGTGGACTGGTTAACTCCACAATTGGACGCAACTTAACCGTGCCGTCATCATTATAATGTGCTGGGTCTTGTCGTTTCGCCAAACGTTTATAGATTTTACGCACCTGCTCAACCACATCTTCTCCCGGATGTGCCACCGAGATATCCAAACCTTGCTCTTTTTGCAGACGAGCCAAATGATTAATAATCGTAGCTTGTGTTAAACCACGCTCCACAGCAATATCTTGAATTTCATAACCTTCCTCAAACAACTCACGAGTTTGATCTAAAGTCGCTGTGGCAAAGCTTTGTTTCACACCAGTTTTGGCAATTTTCTTTTCATTGCGCTCGATTTCCACTTCATTCAGTGTTCCGCCACAGTGGCGAATAAAGGCTTTATGTTGTACGGTTAAATCAGCCTCTGCAAAATTGGTTTCCGCTTCGTCAGAGAGTTCCTGAAAGCGTCGATCGGCTTTAATCGCCAAACTGTCGAGTTCTAAGGCTTGTTCATTAAAACCAAGTAAACGCAAACCATCTAATGTTTTTAAACGCGACAATGCCACATAACCCTGACCTTTCTCAAAAGTATGGGTCAAGTTAATTTCAGCCGCTGCAAGGGTCATCCCTTGAGATTTATGAATGGTAATCGCCCAGGCCAAACGCAGTGGAATTTGTTGGAAACTGGCAATGGTTTTACCATCATCATTATCGACAGACCATGTTTCAGGTTCGACCACTAAGGTCGTGCCGTCCGTAAGTTTTACTTTAGGCAAGATGCCATATTCATCATCTTCTTCAAAACCTATCACTTCACCGAGGCTGCCATTGATATAGCCCACGTCAAAGTTGTTTTTTACAAACATCACTTTAGCATTTTTCTTTAAGGTCAAAGTTTCCGGCGCACGCACTGAAGATTTTAAGGTTTCAATCAGTTTGTCATTACCATCGCATTGAGCATCAAACTGGCGAGATTCCTGTTCAATTTCATTTAGATGTTTATAGTTAATACTATCTACATCCATATTATGGGTATACAAGCGCGTAAAGGTTTCACCTATATTTTGTGAACTTGTCTGCCTTAAAGCATGCAAATGATCGCCCGTAATTTGCTGAGCACGAATCGCATTTAGAATATCATTGAGATAGTCATTACCCTGACGATGTTGTTCGGTCAAATAACACACGCGAAACTTCGCTTCTACCCATGCCTCAGACATAAAGCAAAACTTGTCACGGTTTAATTCACCTTTGCGTCCCACAGGGGGTAACTGGAAGAAGTCACCTGCAACAATGACTTGAATCCCCCCAAAAGCATCTTCACTGTCTTTAAAAAATTTTAAAACTTTATTCACCAAGTTTAATTGCTTGGCATGCAACATCGAAATTTCATCGATGATTAAAACTTGGGCATTTTCCAAATGCTCTTTTAAATATTTACGTTCTTTTAAGCGCTTTAACTCATCTTCGGAAATCGCATCTTTAATCCCAATCCCTGCCCATGTATGAATTGTCATGCCATTCATATGGGTTGCAGCAATCCCTGTAGAAGCCGTAATTGCCACCGGCACTTTGCGCGCTTTTAGATAATTGATGTACTGATTTAAAGTATAAGTTTTCCCTGCACCAGCCGAACCTGTTAAAAACACATTTTCGCCTGCTTTGAGCAGCTTGAGTGCAGTTTCTTGTTTCATAAGACCTATACCGTAAAAGAACGGCTATAGCCTAACGATTTTTGACTCAAAAGTTAAGCGCACAACACAGTTTCCTAAATCCGTATTTCGCCAATCTTACTTTAAGCTATTGAACCTATTTAAAAATTCTTTGGCGATATTTACTTTTTCTATTTCTGCTTGGGTATTATTTGAATACTCAAGTTGATCAAAAACCAAAATGTGGTTTTGCACATGACAGCCCAAAGTCATCGATACATGCAAAATGGGATGGTACATATGAAAAGCTACATATACTCTTGCAATGATACTGGCGCTATAACTTGATGCCAAACAATGTTTAAAGTGAATAGATTCATCAATAATTCGATCGATGGTTTTTAATTCTTCAAAGACCCAATCTTGAAAATATATTTTGTCTTCTGTTGTAAATGGCTGCCAGACTGTTGTCGCAAATTTACGCTTTAATTGAGTTAACATTTCTTGCTTTTGTTGCTTAGCATGCCAATGCACCGCCTGATGAAAGACCCCATTCCAGGTAATATTTTTAGGGACTGTATGACCTGTAGAATAAGTCGCACTAACATAGTCACGCACATATGCATCAAATACAGATACTCTTAAATTAGCATGCTTTAAATAAAATAAATTTCGAAAATCCTGCAGTTGAATTTTATGCTGTCGTAACATACTTAAAAACTGGCGATTTTCTTGGGTTTCTGGACGGATATAATCCATCAAAGCCTGCGGTAAATGCTGCGTACAACGTACTAAATGTTGCAGATAGGCCTGCATAATACGGCTCAAAGGTAGATAGACTTTTTTTATGGCCTGATCCTCCGCGCCTAATACCTGTCGCATTAAGATCAACCACTCATCTAAATACAAAATCGATGGGCTGATCACTACACGATGGTCATCATGCTGCTGATATTTTCGCTGTAAAACAAACTGTAGATTTTTTTCATGATTAAACCAATCATGTTCATGCGCAATCGTATGGCAATTTTGAATAAATAAGCGCGCTGCAACAAATTGAAAATGTTGTAGGGTTGCAAGAATCAATGCGGGATGAATATGCTGCGTATCGACAAAACTTAATGCCGTCACAGCCACTCGTACATTACTGTGTTGAAAATTACGACTCAGCCAATCCAACACTTCGGCTGACTGCTTGAACATCCATCGCACTGCACGGTTGTTGTCGAGTAAAGGGAGTTTTCCACATTTTTTTTGCCAAATTGCTGTGGCTTGCACAAAATTGCTATGGCTTAATATGTCCTGCTCTGCCCAAACATCCCGATGCATCAAACGAATAAAACCCAGCAAATTGGGACGCTCATATGCATGGTCGAGCAACAAAATAATATCTTCTATATGTTCATTTAATTCTTGTAAATTGAACCGATCTTCATAGCTCAAACTCATGATCCGGTATATGGTCGGATCTAAAAATTGTGCTGTAGCAAAACAAATCTCGTCCAAACTATCCATCAAGAGCTGTATCGGCAATATTTCAGCTTCTGTAAGTGAATGAAGCGCAAACATCTGCTCAATCTTTTGCATCAACCAAAGTGGTAGACAGATTTGGCATTCGATATACGTTTGTAATAGCGGTGTCTGATAAATCTGCTGCTCTTGCATCAGCTGATCAAAAATTTGCGCTTCAACTGCTGTCATCTGTGCTAAAAACTGCTGAACACGCGCTGGCCCATTTAGATGTTGAAAAATCGACTGTAAGATCAATTGTCTAAACTGCTGTGCTTTTTCTCTGAGCAAAAGTGAATGTTGCGGCTTTAGGTCTCCAGTAAAAAAATATAATTCATGAAATAAGAAATCTTCTATTGTCTCAATACAAGGCACTGTCGAATGCAATTCAGCAATTTTGATAGGTCTAAACGAACTTCTAGGAAACTGATAACCAATTGATTCACGACTTTGTAGTTGTAAGGCCCACAGTCCATTACACAGTTGAATGCGGTGCTGCTCTTGCTCAATTTTAAAGATATTTTGTGAATTGAGTGCTGTAGCAAGATCCATTTGCTCTTGATACAACTGCTTTAAACTTGGAGATATTCGAATAAGTTGCCGAGCAATATGCTCAAGCTGCGGGGTCAAGCTGTTCTGTTCCATCTTCCGCCCTAACGATCGTTGATTATTTTGCAACCTTCACTATAGTCAAAGTTTAATGCTCCGACTACTGCCATTAATCGGCCAAATAGCTGTACAAAAGGTCAATACGAAGGCGTTAAATAAAATAATCTAAAGGCTATTGTTGTGACAAAATTCACCATGATTTTGAGCTGTGACGGATAAAAAATGGGTAAAGTTTCAGAGTAGTCACTATTATTGATCTGTAGAATGTTGTTCTGCACGGATTTTTTTGAGCTGTTCTATCGCAGTGTAAATATCTTGTTGTAGAGCCTCTCGATAACGCTTTAAATCCTCCACACTCTGAATATGACTTAAACTTTGACGGGGTAAAAATTGAAAATAGAACGGAATGCGCTTGGGGATAATCCGTTTGGGTAAAGACGGAATCACATCACCATGGCGTAATAATTTATCGAGTTTTTGTATTTTTAATAGTTGTTTAAACCAACGATGTTCAACGATCACACTGGCATCAAAACCCAGTTCAAAGACTTCATCCCCACCTAAAGCAGCAAAAGGCACGATGTCATAATTAAATTCTTGCGCCAGTTTTAAAAAGCCATAACGTTGCTTCCAGATCAGTTGATAGGCTTCGCCTTTGCGTTTCAAAACCTCTCGACCGCCACCGGGAAAAACCAAAATGGAATAACCTTGTTGCATCACTGTTCTGACATAGTCCTGAATACCTTGGACTGCACCGAACTTTTTGACCATGCCACGCCAACCAGGCAAATAAAAATGGCTATGATCAGCAATACTGACCACAGCCACTTTATGTTCATTGTAGAGATAATCAATAATCACCGGTGAATCGAGTACACCGTAAATTGTGTGATTCCCTACATACATTGCAGGTTTAGATGCATCGATATATTCAGCGCCCAAAAACGTTGGCGTGAAATACATGCGGGATAAAGCGCTTAAACGCTTTATCCATTTTGCATCATGTTCAACCTGCAAATGTGCTGACCTTAGGCAGCATCATGTTTTTGAACAAGTACAGAACCTACTGAGTAGCCTGCACCAAATGAGCAAAGTACACCGTATTCGCCATGGTTTACTTCATTCGCAGTACGGTGCAATGCAATAATGACACCTGCTGATGAAGTATTGGCAAATTCATCAAGAATGATTGGTACAAGGTCTGGCTGAGCATGTTCTTTGCCCACAACCAGTTTCAGAATCAATTCATTCATGCTGGCATTTGCTTGGTGTAACCAGAAGCGTTTTACATCTGTTGCCGCAATTTTGTTGTCATCCAATTGCTTGGTGATCATTTTCGCCACTAATGGACACACTTCTTTAAATACTTTACGACCGTCTTGACGGAAACGGTTGTTGTCGATGTCAGCATCGACTTCACTCATATTTAAGTAACCGAAGTTGTTACGAATGTTGTTTGAGAACTGTGTAAACAGGTCAATATCCAACACTTCAAAACCAGCCTTGGTTTCAGTTTCTTCAATGATCGAAGCCGTTGCAACGTCACCAAAGATGAAGTGACAGTCACGCATACGGAAATCTGTATGACCAGATGTGATCTCAACGTTCACCAATAACACGCGACGAGCGCCTGATTTGATCGCGTCATAAGCTTGTTTGATACCAAAAGTTGCAGCGGAACATGCAACGTTCATGTCATAGGCATAGCCCTGAATACCCAATGCAGTTTGGATCTCAATCGCTACAGCAGGATAAGCACGTTGAATATTTGAACATGACAAAATCACTACATCGATGTCTTCTGCAGTCACGCCTGCATTTTCCATCGCTTGTTTAGCCGCAGCAACACCCCATTCCGCTTGTAGCGAAATTTCATCATTTGGACGTTCATGTAGCACTGGGCGTAAACGTTTTGGATCTAAAATACCGCTTTTTTCAGCAACATAACGTGCTTTCACGCCAGATGCTTTTTCGATAAATTCTGCACTTGAACCACGGCGTGCTTCTAGTTCACCGGCTTCAATTTTTTCAGCATTGTCGCTGTTGTACTGTTCCACATAAGCATTTAAAGCTTCAACTAACTCTTCGTTAGTAATTACGTCTTCTGGATGATAAAGACCTGTACCCGTAATGCGGATGCCCATGTAAAACTCCTTTTAGAAATTACCTATATCTTAACTGATTCCGAGCTTATCCCATACTTTTTGCAAGCGGGATGGAGAAATTGGCATCTTGGTCTTCATTGGTTGAGAGAAAATAGAGATGCGTAACTCCTCAACCATGAAATACAATTCTTTAAGGCGAGTGTCATTTTTAAACTTAAATAATTTTTCCATCCATGGGTCAACTTGATCAATGGCAGAATTGTCCCTTTGTAGGTTATTTGGCAAGCGGTCTAAACGCAAGACTAATGCCTTCAAATATCTTGGAAATTCGAGCCACACATCGGAAGTTTTGCCATAAACAAAATCTGAAAGTTGCATCAAATCGAGCTGATCTTCAATGTCATCAATGTTCTTCCCAAACACAGAATCATCTAAAACCAACAATTTCCGACGTATATCCTGCCATTGAATATAGGTTTCAGTTAAAACGGCTAATGCTTGTTGCCCATGGGTTAAGAAAGATTTCTTTACATTTAAAATCAGGTTTTGGTACTCCTGCACATTGACAGGTAGCTCATTTATTGCAAGCTGAAGTGTGGCATAAACTAACATTTGCTCTAGTTTAGCTTTGTCACCTAGCGGTGAATAAGCCAATGCCAAGGGTTTAGAAATCTGTTTTTTCAACTGACGAACTAAATCCCCCAACTGCATATGAACCAAACGAATGATCCCTTCGCGGTGTTGTTTGACTGCTTCAAATTGGTCATTGAAAGTCTGAATCACCACACCCGATTCATCTTTGGCATCCAACTCCGCAAAGCTTTTGACTGGAACAAGCGCTTGATATTGTTTCACCACCACACCCGTGACTTTTTGTGATGCTTCGAACACAAAATTATCAGGGAAGGTTTTAAACTCACCTTTTAACTGTTTGACTGGGCTATGAGTTTCCGTACGACAGCGAGCTTTGAGTTCATCTAGATCACGACCTTGCTCAATCACACGGCCTTTTTCATCAATGACTTTGATTAAAGGCAGCAGATATTGCTCAACGCGTTCCCAAGAAAAGTCTTTGTCTGTGATTTGCTCACCACGCAGTTGATATGCCAAGAAACTAAAAATATGCTCGCGCAAATGCATAGCATCGACACGATCCATCAATTTACGAGTCGTATCAGGTATTGGCACCAAGTGACGGCGTTTATCCTTAGGCAGTGCTTTAAGCAAGGCTTCAATCAGGTCTTGTCGCCAACCAGGTATACCCCATGACCAAATATTTTCATCCACTTGCGGTAAAGCTTGAACTGGAATTTTGACCGTTGCACCATCTTCATCATGACTTGGGTCAAAACGATAACTTGCAGCCAAACGCAGTTCACCATTTCGTAGGTAGTCTGGAAATTGCTGGGTCGTTGGACGGTCATTCATCCAAAGCGCATCATCATCGATAAATAAATGCCGTGGATTTTTCGGTTCTACAGTTGCACGCCAGTCTTCAAAACTACGACGACTTGCCACCTCTTCAGGCACTTTTGCAGCATAAAATTGGTAGATGGTTTCTTCATCCACCACCAAATCACGACGACGCAGTTTATCTTCAACACGCTCAACTTCTTCGAGTTTTAATAAATTGTGTTTTAAAAACGGCGGCGTAATACCCAAATGTCCCGTCGTCAACGCATCGCGTAGGAAAATTTCATGCGCCGCCGGATGATCCACTTTTTCATAATTAATCTGACGACATGGCTCAATAATCAAACCAAATAAAGAAATTTGATCATAAGCATTCACCACACCAGCTTTTTTCGACCAATGCGGCTCAAAATAATGATGCTTCAATAAATCGCCTGCAGCCAATAGAATCCATTCAGGTTCAATTTTCGCCAACGTTCGAAGATATACCTGAGAGGTTTCAACCATCTCAAAAGCCATGACCCACGGTGTATTGGTTTTATGCAAGGTTGATGCAGGGAAAATACGTGCCTTTTGCTGACGCACTGCCATGAACACATTACGTTCATCGGTTTTGTTGGCAATAAATGAAAGTAAACCCGTTAATAGCGCACGGTGCAGATTTTCATAATTGGCTTTCTTTTCATTAAAGGACAGTTTTAAGCCTTGAGCCAAATCCACCAATTGCTCATGGGTTTTTTTCCACTCACGGAGGCGTAACCAACTCAGGAAATGGTTGCGTGCAAAGGTTCGACGCTTATTTTCACTCATGTCACGGTTAGCGACTAAAGCTTCCCATAATTTGATATAGAACAAGAAATCCGAGTCAGCTTCACGGAACAAAGCATGTTTCTGATCAGCCTGCATTTGTTTATCCGCAGGACGTTCACGTGGATCTTGTACCGCTAAAGCAGCGACAATAATCAAGACTTCATTTAATACACCAAAATGCGCTCCACCCAAAATCATCCTTGCAAGACGTGGGTCGATCGGCATTTTCGCCATTTGCTGACCAATTTTGGTTAAACCACCACCCTTCGCCGGAGGAAGTCCCCCTTTTGTAAAGGGGGATTTAGGGGGATTACTTTCAATAGAATCTCCCCCAACCCCTCTTTGCGAAAGAGGGGCTTTCCCTTTCTCAACCATCGCCCCAAGCTCAATCAAAAGCTTACGACCATCATTCACCAAACGATGATCTGGCGGCTCAATAAAATCAAAGTCTTCTAATTCACCAAAGCCCAAACTTTGCATTTGCAAAATAACCGAGGCCAAGTTGGTTCGTTTAATCTCAGGCTCGGTAAATTCAGGACGACTCATAAAGTCTTCTTCTGAATACAGTCGAATACACACACCCGGTGCGATACGACCACAACGACCTTTACGCTGATTTGCTGCCGCCTGTGATACAGCCTCAATCGGTAGACGCTGTACACGTGAGCGATAGTTATAACGGGATATCCGAGCAAAGCCACTATCAATTACGTAGCGAATATTCGGTACGGTTAAAGCCGTTTCTGCCACGTTGGTGGCAATAATAATACGTCGCCCACCACCCGATGGATTAAAGATCTTTTGCTGTTCTGCCAAAGCCAATCGAGCATATAAAGGTAAAACTTCGGTATGACGTGGCCCAAACTTTTGCAGTGTTTCCTGTAACTCACGAATTTCTTGTTCAGTGCTGGCAAAAATCAAAATGTCGGCATGTTCAGGATGACCTTTTTCCTGCGCATCTTGAAAACATTCTTCTACTGCCGAAACCACGGCACGGGGTAAATTTTCTTCAAAATCGTCAAATTCATCATCATCACTGCCGACAATGCTCAGCTCTGAAATCGGACGATAACGCAACTCTACAGGGAAGCTTCGACCTTCCACCTCAAAAATAGGTGCCCCATTGAAGTAATTAGAGAAGCGGTTTACGTCTAATGTCGCGGAAGTAATAATGACTTTGAGATCTTTACGACGTGGCAAGAGCTGTTTGAGATAGCCCATGATGAAGTCGATATTTAGCGAACGTTCATGCGCTTCATCGATAATAATCGTGTCGTATTTATTTAAGAATCGGTCATTGGCCAGTTCAGCCAATAAAATACCGTCAGTCATCAAACGCACGATGGAATCTTGTGAACCTTGTTCATTGAAACGAACTTTAAAGGAGATCGACTCCCCCAGCTTTTCGCCCACTTCTTCTGCAATACGTTGCGAAACACTACGCGCTGCCAGTCGACGAGGTTGCGTATGGCCAATCAAACCCGTTAAACCACGACCGGCAAGCATGGCAATTTGCGGCAACTGTGTAGTTTTACCCGAACCTGTTTCACCTGCCACAATAATCACTTGATGCTTTTGAATCGCGTCAATCAGTTTGTCTGCATACTGCGTAACAGGTAAGTCTTGATTTAATTTAATATTTGGGATGCGGGCAATCCGTTCGCGCACTTTCGCATTCGACTTTTCAAACAAATCTTGAAATTTTTCAGGATTGGCTTCTTTGCCTTTTTTCAGCCGACTTAAGCGATGGCGATCACGAACCATGACCAATTGATCGACATTTAACTGACTTGGCACAGATGCATTATCCTAATAATTAAAATAGAACCGAATATTTTACGCTGTATGTAAAAATAGTGAAAGATGAATCTATTTTTTGCGTGCCTGAAACCAATAGATGAAGCCGAACAGAATAAAATGATAAAAAACTAAAATTACGGCCAATAACCAATAATTGCCACATGCTTCTATACTGTCATGTAATAGCTGATAAAATGGCACTGTATAAGACACACTCAACGGCACAATTAAAAACATCAATAAAATGAAAGAGATGATCAAAAAATGATGAACAGATTTTGCTAAGCACAAAAAGAATTGAGAATAAAAAGCAAATCAACGCAATAAAAATAAATAAAAGAGGTTCATCCGATGAAGAACCATTCATTTCAGCATAATAATTAATTTGATTCGGGCTAGCACCTTGAAATGAAAGCACATTCTTGATTCATCCAGTACAGAATAATAAAGCCACATGCTGACTAGAATACGCAACTCAAGCTTATCCATTTGGATGCTTTATCCATTAGGTTTCAGTCCCATAGAAAATATAAATGATACTAAAAACAATAAATATACTCTGCCCGATCACCCATGCGAACAACCAACCATTATGACAATAAACAATACTGTCATAGATAATTTTTGAAATTGAAGCAGTTTCTATCATTAAAATGATGATGAATTGAAAAATCGCATATAGCCATAATATAACCACATACCAAGCACGTCTAAATGATAGCAACAGTGGGAAAAAAAAGAAGATTCCAACGATTCCCGTGGTACTCAATAGCGTAGGATCATCTGATGAAGTTCCTAATAGTTCATTAAAATAGGTCGCTTTTTGAGGTTGCAAGTATTCATAGATACATAAATTTGTACCTGTGTCTTCAACTTTAAGAATACATAGTGATGCAAGTGCAAGACTGAGAATGGCAATGATACGAAAAAATTGACTAAGCACTTGATCAAATCTGGAATCATTTTATGTTCATGCCATCTTATATGAACAAATTCTATAATTTGAAATATTTTTTATAACTTTTTTAGAGATCACCCTTGAAATCTTATGCCACAAGCATCATGTTGGTTACAGACTTTGAAAAGATGATTTTGTCATTTTACTTTCAACTTTATATGGCATTGATATGGCTTATATCGAATGAAATAATGATAAATAATCGTTATTGCTGAAATAGTTCTGGAGTGTACTAATTCGGATTTTCCGATATTAGTTATGTAAAAATACTATTTCAGCAATAAGAAAAATTTCTGTACCCTATTGGAAATCAAAAACAAACCTCAATCATGGAGACAATGATGAGCTTAATTAATACTGAAGTTAAACCGTTTAAAGCACAAGCATTCCAAAATGGTCAATTCATCGAAGTAACTGAAGCTGATCTTAAAGGTAAATGGTCTGTTGTATTCTTCTACCCAGCTGACTTCACTTTCGTTTGCCCAACTGAACTTGGTGACCTTGCTGACAACTATGCAGAATTCCAAAAACTAGGTGTTGAAATCTACTCAGTTTCTACTGACACTCATTTCACTCACAAAGCTTGGCACGATTCTTCAGAAGAAATCAAAAAAATCCAATACGTAATGGTTGGTGATGCGAACTGGACTCTTGCTAAAAACTTTGACGTATTAATCGAAGCTGACGGTCTTGCTGATCGTGGTACTTTCGTTATCGATCCAGAAGGTAAAATCCAAATCGTTGAAATCAACGCTGGTGGTATCGGTCGTGATGCTCAAGAACTTCTTCGTAAAGTTAAAGCAGCTCAATACGTACACGCTCACCCAGGCGAAGTTTGCCCAGCTAAATGGAAAGAAGGCGACGCAACTCTTGCTCCTTCAATCGACCTAGTTGGTAAAATCTAATCTGTATTAGATTGAACTGATTCAAAAACCACGCTTTTAGCGTGGTTTTTTTATGCCTATTATCTGCGAGTATATACCTCCATACACCCTACGCAGTTCACACTTTATTCCTACAACTTTAACGCTCAAGCACATTCCACATGTCTGTAGATATTCATCAAGTTAGAGCTTACACAAATATAATAAAAATGCGCCGCAAACCCGATTGTCTAGGCTTACATCTTTGCCAGTATTTCAGTATTTTTAACATGAATTTTAGGTCAATTGCTTATTTCAGGAAGATGTAAGCCCATGAAAAAATATTTCGTCTCGATCAGTTTAATTTTATGTTCGTTTACAACTTTTGCTGCCGTGAACTGCGAAGGTGAAATTAAAAACCAAAGTATTCGTGAAGATATTAAAGTCAAAAAAAATTGTCAGCTTGAAGGTTTAATTGTTCATGGCAATGTGATTTTAGAAAATGGTGCCAATGTTGAACTGCATGACAACTACATCAAAGGCAATATTGAATCGAATAAAAATTTTACCAAGATCATTGCCAATCATAACAATATCAGTGGCAATGTCGATTTTACGACAGGGAAAAACATCCAACTCCTCAATAACCAAATTTCAGGCGACCTGAAATTAAAGAAAAATAACGGCAATATTGTGCTAAATAATAATGAAATCGCAGGTAATTTAATTTGTCTTGAAAATGCTTTTTCAATTAATGGCAGTAACAACCAAGTCAAAGGCAATAAATCAGAACAATGCCGTAGTTTTTAACTCTCCTTACACTAATATGGGAGAATGACACTTATGGCATTTATTTGAACTGGCATTATTTTTATCAAATTAGTTGATAAAGAAATGAAAAAAATGTGAGATAAAACATTATTTTTTAACAATTCTGCAATACTCCACGCCTTGAATTTGTCTTAATTTCAAAAGAGATAAACCTTTAACTGCAGTATGACTATAACAACGCAATAAGGGGGTGGCTTATGACAACAACTGTGGTAACTTCTTGGAAATACAGTTCTTCTTCACGTTACTTAAAAATATTTTATGCGAATGGTTCTGGGGATCTCTTTTATCCAGTTTCACCTTTTATTTATGATAATTTACTTCGATGTAGTGATAAAACGGCATTTGTCCACAAATATCTAGAATATGATCTACATTTTTCACGCGTAAGCTTACAGGGTTAAACCGCTACAAGTTTAGCGCTATAGCAACAGTATTTTTATTAATTAAAAAATATTTTCGATAAAATCAGGGCTGAATGCCCTGATTTTTAGTTACGCCAAGTCACCATAAAGAGCCCTGCGCCCACATTTAATGTTGTACTGATAAAACGATCATCCGTTTCAACACGCTGGATAAATTCAGCGACCTCATCGGCATGTGACAGCACATTGTCCACGATTAACACGCCATTTTGAACTTGTATTAATTCAGCTAAATATGACCAATACGCCACATACGCATCACGTTCTGCATCTAATAAAATGAATTCATAACGCTGATTTAACTGCTGTAAAAAATGCAGCGCATCGCCATGATGAAATTCAATGTATTCGGATAAAGCTAAATTTTCCGCATGCTGTTTAGCTTGTTCGATACGCGCTGCATCAATTTCAATGGTTTCGACTCGCCCTTGTGTAGACTGGGCAGCATCTGCCAAACACAGCGTGGAATAGCCTGTAGATGTTCCAATTTCCAAGATCTGTTTGGCTTGTTTTAAGCGAATTTGCATAGCCAAAAACAGTGCAGACTCAGGCTCAATATTTCGGTAACGCGCAAGTCGGTTATTTTGCGCAGCATCGTGAGCACTAAAGTCTGCATAGAGTTGTTGCATATAGTTTTTAAAATTTGCATCCATGCTCATGATTCTATCCTTTTGTTATTTCTTTCATATTTAAAGATTAAAGTACTAAATATCTGCTTAGTGGGTTTCTTGGATCAGTTTAAAACGTGGTATTACTTTACCATCAATTTCGACGGTTTCCATAAACATCTCTAAGGGTCTGACCCACATTGAATAGTCGTCATACAAGCACTGATAGACCACAACTTTTTCACGCGTTTCACTATGTGTTGCAACATGAAAGACTTGATACAACTGACCTTTATAATGCTGATAAATTCCCTGTTTAACCTGCATGCCATTTCCCTAAAAAGTTCTCAATACAATAGCGTTGACTCTAACATTCTCTCGCTCAAAGCGCGATGAATTCGTTTATTTTTCCACTATTTAACTTGTATTTCTCGATAGTGGCCCAATATTGACTGGATTCACATCGGTATATTCTTATGATTTAGAAAGAAATTTAATCATTTGATTTGTAAAACCGATTAATTTTATAAAAACAAACCGTTTCACCTATTTAATGGTTTGTTCTATCATTCTCTCATCAAATAAATTTACTCCTCTGGAGACGTTAGCAATGTTAGATCAAAATACTTCTGCTCAATTAAAAACCTTACTTGAACGCCTTGAAGGCCCGATTGAAATCGTCGCGACCTTAAACGGTACTGACAAATCAGACAAAATTAAAGAATTGGTAACTGAAGTTGCTGCCTTATCTGATTTAGTGACTGCACGTTTTGACGGTAACAACAGCCGTGCGCCAAGTTTTGGTATTGCAAAAGCAGGTGAAACTCCACGCGTATTCTTCGCAGGTCTACCTATGGGCCACGAATTCACATCTTTGATTCTAGCTTTGCTACAAACTTCAGGTTATGCACCGAAAGTTTCTGACGAAGTACTGAACACTATCAAAGGTCTAGGTCTTAAAACTGACTTTGATGTGTTTGTATCTTTAAGCTGCCATAACTGTCCCGACGTGGTTCAAGCACTTAACTTGATCGCCATTTACAACCCGGGTACAACTGCAACCATGATTGATGGTGCATTCTTCCAAGACGAAGTCGAAGAACGCAAAATCATGGCTGTACCAATGGTATTCCAAGACGGTGAGCACATTGGTCAAGGTCGTATGACCTTGGAAGAAATCATTGCTAAATTAGACACCAACTCTGCCGCAAAAGATGCTGAAAAGTTAAATGCCAAAGATGCCTTTGATGTCCTTGTAATTGGTGGTGGCCCTGCAGGTAATACTTCTGCAATCTATGCAGCACGTAAAGGTATCAAAACCGGTATCGTAGCTGAACGCATGGGCGGTCAGGTCATGGATACGATGGACATTGAAAACTTCACGTCGATTCAAAAGACTCAAGGTCCTAAGTTTGCTGCTGAAATGGAAGCACATGTACGTGAGTACGGTGTGGACATTATGAACTTGCAACGTGTATCTGACATCAAAGGTGCTGACCAAACAGCCAATGGCTTAGTTGAAGTGACTTTAGAGAATGGTGCAAAACTTGAATCTAAAACAGTGATTCTTTCAACAGGTGCACGCTGGAGAGAAATGAACGTTCCGGGTGAACAAGAATACCGTACTCGTGGTGTTGCATACTGTCCACACTGTGACGGTCCATTGTTTAAAGGTAAACGTGTTGCGGTGATCGGTGGTGGTAACTCAGGTGTCGAAGCGGCGATTGACCTAGCTGGTATTGTAGAACATGTAACACTTGTTGAATTTGATACCAAGCTTCGTGCTGACCAAGTCCTTCAAGATAAGTTAAACAGCTTACCGAACACCACTGTGATCATGAATGCATTATCTACAGAAGTAGTCGGTGATGGTTCACAAGTGACTGCACTAAACTACAAAGACCGTGCAACAGATGAAATCAAAACGATTGAATTGGCAGGTATCTTTGTACAAATTGGTTTGTTACCAAACACTGATTTCTTGAAAGAAACAGCTGTAGAACTTTCAAACCGCGGTGAGATCGTGATTAACGAACGCAACGAAACCAATGTGAAAGGTGTATTTGCAGCAGGTGACTGTACAACAGTACCGTACAAACAAATTATCATTGCAACAGGTGAAGGCGCGAAAGCATCATTGTCTGCTTTTGATTACATCATCCGTTCTGGTCAATAATTCAGTTTAAACAGAACAGCAAAAGCCAGTTTTCGAACTGGCTTTTTTTATGACTGAAAATTCATCTCTTGTTTCATTTATAAATTATTAATAAAACAAATATTTAACTCTCTGACGCTTTTCACTTACACAATAATGAGCAAAACAAACCGTTTAAAACTTGTACAGCAGCTTATTTGCACATTAAGATAAAACAATCATCACGGATTGATGGTTGACAATAACAACAAGAATGTTGGTCAAATTCGACTAAATGGAGAAAAGCAATGCACTATCAATATCACTGTGCTTGTTGCAATAAAGTATTGGCTTCAAGCGATAAAGAATGTTCCGAATGTGGCTCGCATAATATCCGTAGCCCATATGGCTTTTGGATATTTTGCATACTCAGTTGTTTGGCTGTTGCCATTCTATTTAAGAGTGTCCAAGTGTATTTGCAACAGCACGATACTGAAGCGACAACCCAACTCAACATCTTTGAAGTACTCAAGCAGGATGGTAAAAATTAAGCTTTTTTTACAACAGCCAAACATAGCCCTATGAACAGGCTGGCAATGTGTAAAATTTTAGCTAAGCTGAATTTAAGCACCGTTATCGGGTCGCGTTAAAGTCATTCAAAGAGATAAGTTAAAATGATGAAAGCCTGAATGATTTCAGGCTTTTTTATGCGCTAGCATCGCCCTGCTCACTTATCTTCACGAGGAAAATTCTTTAAACTATGGCGATAGCAATGAGGTTCTAGATGATGGTGCAGTTAATCAAAAAAGGCGGTTTACGTGAACGCGCCAATCGTAGCCGATCATACAAAGGCTCTGAAAATACCGAAACTACCCTCAAGCCAAACCGTTATCGTGATCATGCTGAAACCACCGATATTGCACAAGATCCATCAAATACAGCACCGTCTAAAGACCAAGATCAAACCAATCCAGAGCAATAGAACTTGGACATAAAAAAAGCCAAGTTTTAATACTTGGCTTTCGCTTTGCTGACAGCAATATGTTTGCAGCTATTGAAGATTGAACATTCTAATTGCGTCGAACCACAGCCAAATCGCAAAAATTAAAAATAACGCCCCTGAAACCACATCAATATAACTACCCGAACGTTGGTAGAGTGCTTTAATTTTAGGCAAAGACATAATCATCATAAACAAACTAAACACAATAAAGGTTTGAATCGGAATGATGACAGCAAGCTGTGCTTTTAGGTTACTACTGGCTGATGAACTCAACGCCAGTGAGAACACACTACTAAAATAAATCAATGTTTTCGGATTGGCTAAATTTGTAAATAAACCTAATAAGAAATAATTTTCAGTTTTCTGCTGACTTAAGGCCTGCCCATCTTCTAAATTGGCTGTTTGATTTAAACTTTTAAGCCCGCCACTAAACATTGCCCAACCCATTTTCGCTAAGAAAAATCCACCAACAGCCATTAAAACTTGTTGTATCCATGGAAATTGCTCAACCAGAACCGTAAAGCCCAATAAGGTTAAAACGACCCACACCACAATCCCGACAGAGATCCCCGCAATAATTTTTAAGGTATTTGCACGCGTTGTTGATGCTGCACTTTTAGCAATTAATAATACATCTGGACCGGGACTCAACTGCGCAACAAAATGAAGCGCACAGATGGTGAATAACAGTGACATGCAAGCTGATTCATTTGAATTAAAACGTGAAGATTATATCTCTTGTTCAATTTTTTTGTTGGCAACACAAGGTTTATTTTTAGGCCGTATCAAAATTTACGCAAAAAAAAAGCCGAATACACATTCGGCCTTTCATACTGAGTTAATTATTTTTTATTGACATCTTTCAGTTCAATTTGTTTCGCATCTGGCGTCACTTCACGAGCTTCACCATCAATAACGGATGAATCACGACCTGATTGCTGATTTTGCATATCTTGCATTTGACGCATCATATCTGCAAATGGGTTCTGACCTTGAGCACCGCCCATGCCTCCCATATCGCCCATCATGCCACCCATCATTTTTTCCATCATGGCTTGCTGACGCTTCATCATTGTTTTCATCATGACTGCTTTCATGGCATTTTGTACAGGTGGAATCAAAATAAGTAATGCCATAATATCTGAGATTAGACCGGGTAACAGCAATAAGAAACCAGCCAAAATTTTTGGTAAATTTCCAGTTAAAGCTGGATCATTACTCATTTGACCTGCTTGCATTTGCTGCATTTGAGGCATCAGACCTGATGAATATTTACGGATAATATTCATCCCTATAAAGAAGGCCGCCACGAACCAGAAAAAGACATACCACATGCTGCCGACGAGGTCGCCCACACCGATCCAGACAAACACTTCCAGGATCAAGCCTGCTAAAATCAGAAGAAATAATTTCATGAAAATTAAACAAATCTCAGTAAATTAATTTAAGGTGTTGCGTTCAACTGCTCAATCACTATCAAGCTTTTTTGACACGCTTATGTAACAATATGGGCATTATTTTATTTTTAAAGGGCAAATAGGGCAAACATGTCATTAATTATCGGTATTGACCCTGGGTCTCGCCTAACTGGTTACGGCATCATCGAGAAGGATGGCTCTAAACTACGTTTTGTCGATGCTGGCACCATTCGTACCGAAACAACAGAAATGCCTGAACGCTTAAAACGTATCTTTGCTGGTATTGATCGCATCGTAAAGTTTCACGGGCCTACTGAAGCTGCTGTTGAACAAGTCTTTATGGCTCAAAACCCTGACTCAGCCCTAAAACTAGGTCAAGCACGCGGTGCTGCCATTGCCGCTTTAACCAATTTAGATTTACAAGTCGCTGAATATACTGCACGTCAAATCAAACAATCTGTGGTCGGCTATGGGGCTGCTGATAAAGAGCAAGTCCAAATGATGGTTATGCGCATTCTGAACCTAAGCATCAAACCCCAGCAGGATGCAGCCGATGCTTTGGCTGCCGCAATTTGTCATGCGCATGCGTCTGGTAGTATGAGTAAAATGGCTGTACTGAATGCCTTAGGTGGTATGGCTCGCGGCCGAAGTCGTGTAAGCACTCGACGTCGGTAAATAATCGTCAAATCATATAGTTCAGTAATTCATTCTGTTTTCAAAAGCCCACCTAATCTAGTGATCAAATTTAGCGAATCATTTTAAAACCGCTATAGTCTAATTCATGCATTGGAATTTCTTGCTGATCGATTTTAGTCACGTCTGCTCGTAACGGCCCCACCAGACTGTGTTTCAGTATTTTATGAATGGCGTCTTCAGTTCCTATAATCAGCGCTTCAACTTCGCCCGTCGCTAGATTTTTCACATAGCCATTTAAACCGAGTGCAAGCGCTTGCTGCTCAAACCAACGACGGTAGCCAACACCCTGCACTTTACCTTGAATTCTCAATTTAACTGCATGCATTTTAGTCTTCAACTCCTGAATGATTGACCACATGATAAACCGCTTGGGCCATATCCTGTGCTTGCAAACCACGCATCCCCGACTTCGCCAATACATCACCTGCTAAAGCATGCAGGCTTACGATTTCATGCAGATGAATTTGCTGATGAAATTGTGCTTTTAAACTTGCAATCATCCCTGCAAGCACATCCCCCATACCGCCTGTACCCATTCCTGCATTACCTGCGGTGCAAATCCAAAGCTGATCTTCAAGTATTAAGCTGCCTGCCCCTTTAAGCACCCATTGACCTTGAAATTTTTCTTTTAAATACTGAATTGCTTGTACACGATCCGCTTCAACTTCTGCAGTAGATAGACCCAATAATTTTGCAGCCTCACCCGGATGTGGCGTTGCATAGGTGCGTGTATTCAATTTTTCAGGTGTTTCAGCTAGAAACCACAAGGCATCTGCATCCAAAACAATTTCCAAGGTTGACTGCTGAATCAATGGAAACCATGACTGAAACTGCTGTTGTGCCCAATTGTCACGACCAAGCCCCATGCCAAAGCTAATCGCATCGACTTGATCGATCAGTTGCCGAATCGCTTTTACATTTAATGCATTGATATCGCGTAGCATAATATTCGGTGCGCGCGCCAAAATAGCGGTGTGATGTCGTGCATCACAAACAACCGTGACCTTACCTGCACCTGCATGGAATGCAGCCTCAGCAGCCATTATCACCGCCCCACCCATTTCAGCATGCCCACCAACAACCAAAACATGGCCATAACTGCCTTTATGACCAAAAGCTTGACGCGCAGGTAAGGCTATTTTCTGCGCAGACAAATAAGCGAGTGGCTCTAGCTCTGCATCAGTCGGTATACATGCCATCACCGAAACTTCACCTGCATATTCCTTCGCTTGACCTGTAAATAGCCCTGCTTTTAGACCCAATGCCGTAAAGGTATAATCAGCTTGAAATGCAATGGGTAAAGGCTGTCCTGTATTGGCATGTAAACCGCTTGGAATATCAATCGCAACTTTGAGTCCCGTGCATGCATTCAATCGTTGAATAATGGTTTGCCATTCGCTAGAAAGTTCACGATTGAGCCCTATACCAAATAATGCGTCGATATAAACGTCATAGTCACGCTGAAAATCAAAATGTGTATAGATCTTGAGCTTGTGATCTATCGCTTCTTGTACCGCAGAATGTAAATCTTTCGATGCTCCAATTTCAGCTGCATAGATATCGACTTGAAAGCCTGCTTGCTGTAGGTATTGCGCTGTAAGATATCCATCACCTGCGTTGTTGCCCTGCCCACAACATACGGCAATATTTTTTAAATTTTGCTGCTTGAACATTGGAATGAGTTGCTGAGCAATCGACCATGCGACCTGCTGCATCAGACCATAACTGCTATTGTGCTGAGCAAACCAACGCTGCTCCCAAGCTTGAATACTTTGGCTAAGATAAACAGGGCTATGGTAAACTTGCAGACGCATTGTTTTTCCTTGTTATGATTATGGCCGCTTCAATTCCTGCACAAAAAATTCCTGTCGATCAATATGATCCAGAAACCCTAAAAGCATGGATTAAAGCACAAGCCTTAAATTTAGGTTTTTCTGATTGTGTCATCGCAAAGCCAGATGCTCAAGAGGAACTCCCTCGTTTTAAAGAATATTTAGAACGTGGTTATCATGGCGATATGAAATTCCTAGAGGAAAACCTTGAAAAACGTGCCAATCCAGCACTTTTAGTCCCCGGTACCCGCAGTATCATTTGTGTCCGAATGGACTATTTGGTCGAAACCCCAAAACCACGTTATGTGCCTGATGAGCCAAATGCAGCCATCATTGCACGCTATGCGCGTGGTCGTGACTACCACAAAGTCATGCGCGGGCGTTTAAAAACTTTGTCGAATATTATCCGTGAAAAAATCGGAGATTTTGAATCTAGACCCTTTGCCGACTCTGCCCCAGTGTTTGAAAAATCCTTAGCTGAAAATGCAGGCATGGGCTGGACAGGCAAACACACCTTACTGATCCATAAAAAATCAGGCTCATTTTTTGTATTAGGTGAGCTGTTTACATCACTCGATTTGCCTTTTGATTCTCCGGCAACCAAACATTGTGGTTCATGCACAGCCTGTATTGATATCTGTCCAACTCAGGCCATCGTTGAGCCCTATATGTTAGATGCACGTAAATGCATTGCCTACTTAACCATCGAATATAAAGGCATCATTCCTGAAGAATTACGCCGTGGCATTGGCAACCGTGTGTTTGGCTGTGATGACTGTCAACTTATCTGTCCATGGAATAGCTTTGCGCATAAAACTCAAATTGAGGACTTTTATCCACGTCATGGTCTCGATCAAGTGAGTTTATTAGATCTTTGGCAATGGGATGAAGCCACCTTTTTAAGCTGCACTGAAGGCAGTCCTATCCGACGAACAGGCTATCAAAGCTTTATGCGAAATATCGCCATTGGCTTAGGCAATGCACCATACAGTTCAAATATTGTTCAATCATTAAAAAATTCTCGCGAAAAACATGACGCGATTGTGCAAGTTCATATTGATTGGGCAATTACAGAACAAAACTCAAAGATGCTTTAATGGATTTGATTCTATATTTTCTAGATCCTTACAAAGTTTTCATTTAAGCTAAAATTTAGTGACGCAATCAAAGAAACTTAATTTTTCATCTTAAAATAAACATTGCAGCGATTGTGCTGGCATTTAACACAACTTTGTAAGTATCTCAAATATCAAAAGTTCTTTAAAAAAGCCATTTCAATGTACTTTAGCCAACTTTCAATGTTACAAAATAGTCTTGGAAGTCTGCAAATTTTACGTATGATGATCTGCATTAGGCAGAAAATATGGATCATTTATGAGCTACCGAAATGACTGGACACACCCAGAAATACAAGAGTTGTATCAACAACCATTGATGGATTTATTATTCCGAGCACAGACCATTCACCGTGAATATTTCCAAGCCAATCATATTCAAGTCAGCACCTTACTTTCGATTAAAACCGGTAAGTGCCCTGAAGACTGTAAATATTGCTCTCAGTCTGCACATTATGACTCCGGATTAGAAGCTGAAAAACGTCTGGCTGTGGAAAAAGTCATCAATGAAGCGAAAGCTGCACTTGCCTCAGGTTCTTCACGTTTTTGTATGGGCGCTGCATGGCGCAATCCACATGAACGGGATATGCCCTATGTGCTAGAAATGGTGCGTGAAGTCAAAGCACTGGGACTTGAAACCTGTATGACCCTTGGCATGCTAAATCAATCTCAGGCAGAGCGCCTACATGAGGCAGGCTTAGATTATTACAACCATAACCTCGATACCTCTCGTGAGTATTATCCCAATGTTATTAGCACGCGTAGCTATGATGACCGTTTAACGACGCTGGATTATGTCCGCCAATCTGGAATGAAAATCTGTAGCGGCGGAATTGTGGGCTTAGGTGAAAGCCGTGATGACCGTATTGCCTTCCTGATGGAGTTGGCAACGCTGCCGATTCACCCTGAATCTGTGCCGATCAATCTCCTTGTACCTATTCAAGGTACCCCACTTGCTGATGTTGAGAAACTTGATGTGATCGAATGGATTCGCACCATTGCAGTCGCACGGATCATTATGCCAAAAAGCTATATTCGTCTCTCTGCAGGTCGTGAATCCCTGAGTGATTCAGAACAAGCTTTGGCATTTATGGCAGGTGCAAATTCACTATTCTCCGGTGAAAAACTACTGACCACACCCAATGCAGGCGAAGGCAAAGATCAGCTTTTATTTAGCAAACTCGGTTTAATCGCGGAACAGCCCAAACCAACTGCTGCACAGCTTTCAACTGATGCCATGCAAATGGCTTAAAACCCAAGCCCCGAACATCGGGGCTTAGTTTTATTGAATGATCAGTGGTAGGTTTCAATGTGCAATGCAAGAGATGGTGCGAATAAATGAATGGTTGAATCACCATGAGTATGGAAAATATATCGATTACTTCGCAAAGTTATGTGCTGTTATTAAAATTCCATACCCTGCATTTAAATAATCCCCTTCACGAATGATGTCTTGACCATTAGCATGTTGAACCACCAATTGTTGCTGAATCGCATCATAATGAAAAGATTCAAAGCAATCTTGATGTTGTAATAACCATGCAATGGTATCTGCCATATTGGCATCGACGGTATAACGCTCGGCTTGAAAATCTTTACTCATATCTGCATGAAAACTGTGAATGTATTTCTATTTTAATGATTTCAATATTGACCGGCATTAAAAAAGTGAGCTTTCGCTCACTTTTTTTTCGGCTGAGACTCTGCATTACTTTGTCACACCGCACTTACGACATTCCTTGTGCGAACCGATTTCTTCCATTTGCTCGTATTCGTAAATATGCATGCAAAATAGTTTTCTGAATAATTGAAGCATGTTGTTAAAACTCCCGTTTATTTATTAATGTGCTTCTGAATATTTCGTCCTGAAATATTATGATCATGCCTAAACACGCCATAGCTAATTTATTATCATATTTTTCCAATGAGTCAAATATCTTTACTTTAAAATGACACAATTTCGGATAATCGGTTATTTTTAAGCCTTCCTTATATTCACCTGAGTTATAAGGATTTTTATTAATATCAACATCACAGATATAGATTAATTTTCAGCAAATTTTGCACAAAAAAACTCCCCCTTAGGAGAGTTTTTTCAAATAGATGATCACATGAGTATCGTTATTAACAAGCCCTAGATTTAAACGTTCTGACTGGCAAACTTCGCACGTGCAGCATGCAATTTTTTATAGCTATCAATCAGACGTAAATGACGATCTAAACCTTCAAGTTGCATATTGGTTTCAGTTAAACCGTAGAAGCGAAGACTGCCATCCATTGAACCAATCACTGCATCCATACGTTCGTCACCAAACATACGACGGAAATTATGTTCATAGTCATTGAGATCTAAGTCATCGTCCAATTCAACTTCTAAAACTACATTCATGCATTGATAGAACAAACCACGTTCGACCGTATTGGTGTTGTATTGAAGGAAGGTTTCGACCAACTCTTTTGCTTCTTCAAATTCTTGTAAGGCAATATAGATCAGTAGTTTGAGCTCAAGAACCGTTAATTGGCCCCATACGGTATTGTCATCAAACTCAATCCCGATGAGCGTCACAATATCCGTGTAGTCATCCACTTCAAGCTCTTCTAAGCGCTCAACCAGTGACACTAACTCATCTTCATCTAGACGATGAATGTTTAAAATATCCTCACGGAAGTCCAAAGCTTTGTTGGTGTTATCCCAAACCAAGTCTTCAACCAAATACACTTCAGAATAACCCGGAACCAAAATACGACATGCCGTAGCACCTAGATGCTGGTAGACCGCCATATACGCTTCTTTGCCCATGTCTTCTAGAATCGCAAACATCGCTGTAGCTTCTTCCGCATTGGCATTTTCACCTTCTGCAGTGAAATCCCACTCTACAAAATCATAGTCTGATTGTGCGCTAAAGAATTTCCAAGACACCAAACCACTTGAGTCAATAAAGTGTTCTACAAAGTTATTTGGTTCAGTGACTGCATTTGAGCTAAACGTTGGTTTTGGTAGATCGTTTAGACCTTCAAAGCTACGGCCTTGTAGAAGCTCGGTTAAGCTACGCTCTAAAGCCACTTCGAGTTTAGGGTGCGCACCAAAAGATGCAAAAACCCCACCTGTACGTGGGTTCATTAAGGTTACGCACATCACTGGGTACTGACCACCAAGTGAAGCATCTTTTACCAATACAGGAAAACCTTGTTCTTCTAAGCCTTGAATACCTGCAACAATACTTGGATATTTGGCTAAAACCTCTTCTGGTACATCTGGTAGAGCCAATTCACCTTCTAAAATCTCACGTTTTACTGCGCGTTCAAAGATTTCAGATAAGCATTGAACCTGCGCTTCTGCCAAGGTATTCCCTGCACTCATCCCGTTTGACAAGTATAAATTTTCAATCAAGTTTGATGGGAAATACACTGTTTCACCATCTGACTGACGGACAAATGGAAGAGAGCAAATACCGCGTGCTATATTTCCTGAATTGGTGTCATATAGATGTGTACCTAATAACTCACCTTCTGGGTTATAAATTTCACGTGTGTAGTCATCCAAAATTTCGACAGGTAACTCGCCTTCTGGGCCAGGTTGGAACCATTTTTCATCTGGGTAATGCACAAAGTCAGCATTGGCAATCTCTTCACCCCAGAACTGGTCGTTATAGAAGAAGTTGCAATTGAGACGTTCAATAAATTCACCCAAAGCCGAAGCTAATGCGCTTTCTTTGGTTGAGCCTTTACCATTGGTAAAACACATTGGCGATTGTGCATCACGAATATGTAGAGACCAAACATTCGGCACGATGTTACGCCATGATGCAATTTCAATCTTCATGCCTAAACCAGCCAAAATACCTGACATATTGGCAATGGTTTCTTCTAATGGCAGATCTTTACCCGGAATAAACGTGGTACTTTCTGACGCTAAATTTGGCATAAGTAAAGCTTGTGCATCTGCATCAATGCTTTCTACTTCCTCAATGACAAACTCAGGACCAGTCTGAATCACTTTTTTAACCGTACAGCGGTCAATTGAACGCAAAATGCCTTGACGGTCTTTTTCTGAAATATCCGCAGGTAGTTCGACTTGGATTTTGAAAATTTGCTTATAGCGGTTTTCAGGATCAACAATATTGTTTTGAGATAAGCGAATATTGTCTGTCGGAATGTCTCGCGCCGCACAATACACTTTTACAAAATACGCTGCACATAATGCTGACGACGCCAAAAAATAATCGAATGGTCCGGGAGCAGAGCCATCGCCTTTATAGCGAATGGGTTGGTCGGCAATTACCGTGAAGTCATCAAATTTGGCTTCTTGTCGAAGGTTATCGAGATAATTAACCTTAATTTCCATGTGGGCACCTAAATATTCTTATGTGTCAGTGCAACACATAAAAATGAAAACTTAAGCCGAATAACTGTAGGACATTGACTTAAAAATGTGAGGCCAGTACCAATCTAAGCGCTTTTGGGCACGGTACTGACAAGAATGGGCATTATTATAAGGTTATTTTGACTGTTTGATAACTTTTGTCGTGATTTACATCACGATAGAATCCGGCACTTTGTGCATTTTGGTCGAATCCAAGCTCAACTGCTGCAACTACAGCCAATTTGTTGTGTTAGTGTGCAGCCGTGAAGAAAAAGGCTTGTCTTTTAAAAAAATCTTCGCTAGTATGCTTTGCGTCTGAACTTGTTGATAAATAACACATTCAGAATATAGGGCCTATAGCTCAGTTGGTTAGAGCAGCGGACTCATAATCCGTTGGTCCACAGTTCAAGTCTGTGTGGGCCCACCATATAAAACAACCCCTTACGTGCATTAATCGTGAGGGGTTTTTTAATGTTAAAAGCTAAGTAAAGTTTGTATAAGCTTTTAAAAGATATGGCAGATAACATATAGATACGTACAAAACTTCAAGTCAGCTTGAGTAAGCCACAATTGGTTAATACGAGAAGTAGGTTATAAAAAAATACATTTAAGAAAAATTTAAAGGCTTAAGTTCTAGATACCCTTAAATAAAGTCACGATTTGTTATACTTAAAAGATATTATTTTATTCATTATAAGCAAATGTTTTTTGATTCATGACTTTTAGAAATACTATATATTTCACACTTTAAAAGCACAAATATTAAGACTCAACCTGCTCAGGCTTTCTTAAGTCCAAATAAAACTCAACAATTGACCAAATAACAATCAAAGCAAACATAGCAACAGCGAATAACACAGCAGTTAAATAAATCATGCTTGAGTTCTCCGTTAGAAAACGAGTTAAGACCAACAGGTTAAAAGTTTTAACCTACGACAAAAGTCTAATAAGAATTTCTGACGGTGCCTAGCCATATTTAGCAAATTTTTAAGAGTATTTTTATCTATGATGATAGCTTTGCTATATAAAATTTAGCCGATTTATTGCTAAAAAGTATCAGTCTTCAATCCCCCTTCTTATTCCGATTTGTAATATATGCACAATTCAGATCAAAGCTCACTTAAATCCTCTTGACTCATGATCCAAACAAGCAGAAATTACACCTTTTTTAAATCACCGTATCACCGACTATGTTGAAAAAATTTATTGGCGAATCCGCATTTAAATTGGCGGGCTGGAAATACCACGTAGAACCTGATGTTTTAGAAAATAAACAAGTGATCGTCGGCTTTGAACACACCTCAATGATGGATGCTGTTCTTTCACTGGCCCTTTGCCAAATTTACGACATTAAAATTCACACGCTGATTAAAAAAGAACTCTTTAAAGGTCCATTTAAACCTGTTCTTGAAGCGATTGGCGGTATTCCTGTAGACCGTAAAGCCAATAAAGACATCGTGACTCAAATGGTTGAGCATTTTGAAGCCAATGAAAAATTTAATTTAGTCATTGCTCCAGAAGCGACACGAGCAGAACGTGGTGAAGCACGAAAACCGATTCGCACAGGCTTTTGGTATATCGCTAAAGCTGCAGGTGTGCCAATTGTATTAATGTATGCCAACTCAAAAACCAAACAAGGCGGTATTTTCGGTAAGATTTACCCAACTGACCTCGATCACGATTTAGCTTTAATTAAGCAGCTCTATAAAGATAAAGTAGGTTTAGACATCGTGATCCCAGAACCTAAAAATAAAGACTAAGTGCCATTCACGTTTTTTTAAGATATACGTACTTAAAGATATAAATGTATCGTGCTCCATGCATTGTACATTTATATCTTCCTTTTATAACAAGATCACCTCGCTCCTTTCAGCCCAATTCTCATCATAAGAAAAATTACAGTACGAGCGTTTAGACATTTCGCATTATTTTCTCAAATTTGGATATTTTTTTTTCAACTACTCAATTCCTGAAATCCAGTACTTTCACACAAAAAAGCCATTATGGTAGAATTTGCTCAATTTGATAGGCATAAGGCCAATCTACAAGGAGCATATTTCGCATGGCGGGTCATTCCAAGTGGGCTAATACTAAGCATCGTAAAGCAAAACAAGATGCGAGCCGCGCTAAAGTATTCACAAAATTTATCCGTGAAATCGTGACAGCTGCACGTTTAGGCGGCGGTGATGTAGCGTCTAACCCACGTTTACGTGCTGTTGTTGAAAAAGCATTAGTTGCAAACATGACACGTGACACCATTAACCGTGCAATCCAACGTGGTGTAGGCGGTGAAGAAAATGCTGATCTAAAAGAAGTCACTTACGAAGGTTATGGCGTTGGTGGTGTTGCTGTCATCATTGAAACAATGACTGACAACTTGAACCGTACTGTTCCTGACGTTCGTCACTGTTTCTCTAAAACTGATGGTAATTTAGGTACTGCAGGTTCAGTGGCTTATATGTTTACCAAACGTGGTGAGATTACTTTTGAAGATGTTTCTTTAGAAGATCAAATTATGGACATCGCTTTAGAAGCGGGTGCTGAAGACATCGAAGTGGACGAAGAAGAAATTCTAGTTATCACTACACCTGAAACTTTCGGTGAAGTTCAGGATGCGCTTGCAGCAGCAGGTTTAAAATCTGATAACGCCGAAGTGGTGATGAACCCTTCAACTAAAGCGTTAATTTCAGATATCGAACAAGCGAAAAAAATCATCAAAATGATTGATATGTTTGAAGATCTTGACGACGTTCAAAACGTGTATACCAACGTTGAATTCACCGATGAAGTGATGGCTGAGTTAGAAGCTCTATAATTTCTTCATTATGAAATAAAAAACGCACCCATCGGTGCGTTTTTTATTGCTAAGCTTTCAAGGGATAATGAGTTTGAATTAAGTGCAGCACTCAAACCTTATTTAACAATCCATTACAGTTAAAGACATTATATTGTTTAATCACGAAGCTCGAGTGTAATGCGACCACATGTTCAATTTTTCCAATACGCTTGAGTAAAATTTCACTGTAATTTTCCATATCTCGTGCCACCACTTCAACCAAGAAATCAGCTGACTGCCCTGTCACTAAAAATGCATTAATCACTTCAGGAATACTTTCTAATTCTTCTAAAAATTTTGCAAAAGTATCCGTATCATGTTTACTGAGTGACACCTGTAAAATTACATGTAGACTAAACCCTAATTTCTGATAATTAATTTCACGCTTTAAACCGCTCATAATATTGTGATCAATCAATTGTTTGATCCGCCGATGAACGGAACTGACCGATAAATTCACCCGCTCTGATAGTTCATTTAAATTGACATCTTCATGGGTCAAAATTTCTAAAATTTGTTTATCAAAACGGTCTAGTTCCATCGGTCTACTCCAGCCATTTTTGAAAACAGTGCTGATGATCCCGATTCATCAAACACCTGTTGTCATTTTCAATGTTATTTTAAATTTTAAAATCAGCATTTATGTGCAAGTTTTCTCATGTATAGCATGATTTATTAAAAATAATAAAGCTCAGATGCATCATATAAATAATAATTTGCATAAATATCTTGATTAAATGAATGTTTTTTCATCACGTTTTGATTTTTTATATTACCAAGTAAGTATTAAGTGGCTTAAAAAAAGCGCGCCATTAGGCGCGCTTTTTTTAAGCAGTATGACGCAAAGTTTCATATAAAGGGCTTATACACCACGCCAATCTACCCGTGCATTCCGTTCTGTTTGGTATATGCGTTGTACATATTGACCTAAAGGCAAATCGCTCAAATAGGCTTTATAAGCTTTGAACTCTTCTGACAAGGTTTCGCCATGCTCTTTTTCCCACGGCGTTCCGACAACCTCTAATAACGGCGCTAACATTGAACACACCGCAATATCGGCTAAACCTAATCGGTCGCCCACAAAATAACGCCCACCTTGTTCAATCAGACGTTGATTTAAATCAACCACAATTTCATCCAGTCGCTCACGTGAAGCCGCAACCTTATCTGTATCTAATTGATAACCCTTAGAAACCAGTGCCTTTATAATCGGTTTTGAATATTTTTCAAACTGACGTAAATAGCCTTTTTCACCAATTAAAATATCAAGTGATTCTTCACTTTCATTTAATACATGTGCCAACCCCCAACGGCGCACATGTTGCCCTAACTCAATGGAGAGTTCATTAATTTCTAAAGCGTCTTCACGCAGTTTGACATCTGGACGGATCAGACTATGTTCGGGGTAGGTCGCATCCAAGTAAAAGGCGATTTGAGTTGAATCTGCAACCCAATGATCTTGATCACGTAAAATCGGTAATTTGTTTTGCCCTGTTTTAAGCTGTGCAAATGCACGATGTACACCCGGCATTAAATTATGAGCCACATAATCCAACTCTTTATGATCGAGTAACCAGCGCGCCTTTTCACAAAAATGTGAGAGTGGAAACTGGTAGAGAGTTCGCATAAATGCTCCAAGTTTTTGTTGTAACTGTAGTTTATAAAACCCAGTAATTTTATAGGGATACTTTAGTCACTGTGTTATTGAAACACAATGTCATTTTTGCACCTATTCTGCATCTGTAGTGCAACTCAAGCATTATTCAGACGTGAATTCATCTCTATCTCTGCGCGATTCAATAAGATATACATTCTCCTGCCCATATCACCTGACTTTATTATGGCTTTCATGTAAAATCATCCACAATTTTTTTATAATACTTTGTGAGTTATTTCATGGGTTTTAACTGTGGTATTGTCGGCCTGCCGAACGTTGGTAAATCAACGCTTTTCAACGCATTAACCAAAGCTGCGATTGCTGCTGAAAACTTCCCATTCTGTACAATTGAGCCAAATACTGGGATTGTACCTGTACCTGACCCACGTATGGATAAACTTGCTGAAATTGTAAACCCACAACGTGTTGTCCCAACCACGATGGAATTTGTGGATATCGCAGGTCTCGTTGCTGGTGCATCTAAAGGTGAAGGCCTTGGTAACCAATTCTTAGCCAACATTCGTGAAACGGATGCTATTGCACATGTTGTACGTTGTTTTGAAGACGAGAATGTCATTCACGTAAATGGCAAAATTGATCCACTTGACGATATCGCAACAATCAACACTGAACTTGCACTTGCTGACTTAGAAGCTGTTTCTAAAGCAATTACACGTCTAGCAAAATCTGCAAAAGGTGGCGATAAAGAAGCGATTGCGACCAAAGCTGTTTTAGACAAAATCTTACCTTTACTGGATGAAGGTAAACCTGCGCGTGCAGCTGACCTTGATGAAGATGAACGTAAATTGGTGCGTGGTTATGGCTTCTTAACCCTTAAACCAACCATGTATATTGCCAACGTTGCAGAAGATGGTTTCGAAAATAACCCTCATTTAGAAGCAGTACAAAAATTAGCCGCTGAAGAAAATGCGATTGTGGTTCCACTTTGCAACCAAATCGAAGCAGAAATTTCATTACTTGAAGACGAAGACCGTGCGGAATTCCTTGAAGCTTTAGGCATGGAAGAACCTGGTCTAAACGTAGTTATTCGTGCAGGTTATGGCTTACTCGGCCTTCAAACATACTTCACAGCGGGTGTACAAGAAGTTCGTGCTTGGACAGTGAAAATTGGTGCAACTGCACCTCAAGCTGCTGGTGTGATTCACACTGACTTCGAAAAAGGCTTTATTCGTGCTGAATGTGTTGCCTACAACGACTTCGTTCAATATAACGGTGAAGCTGGCGCTAAAGAAGCTGGTAAATGGCGTTTAGAAGGTAAAACATACATCGTTCAAGATGGCGATGTTTTACACTTCCGTTTTAACGTATAAAACAGCACCCATAAGAAGCCAGCAATTTGCTGGCTTCTTTAATTTTAGGCAAAAGCTCAAGCCAAAAAATAAGCATATTTAAAAACTTAAAACCTACTTAAAAACAAAATTATATCGACACGAATACATGATTTGGTTGCCGAGTCACCACAGTGCAACGACTTAAATCTCTACCGTTCTGCTATAAATTTACTCATAGGCACTAATGCCTATTTTCATAGAACAATAGCAATGAAAAAAATCAGCACAATTCTAACAGCAGGTATCTTTACAATGCTTAGTGCAACTGCGTTTGCATGTCCACAAGGCACCACACTTACAGGTGGTACAGGTGCAAACCATAAAGGTGGTACTTGTGTTTCCATTGCAAAAGATGCAAAACATCAGGAACGTACTGCTACACATGCAGCACAAGTTGCGCAGCATGATGCAAAAGTCGCTCGACACGATGCAAAACAAGCCAGCCAATTGGCTCAGAGTCAAGTGAAACATAATCAAAAATTAGCAAAACATGATGCAGCTCAAGCACAGCATCTTGCAACACAAGCAAAATCAGAAGCTAAAACTTCAGCCCTTGCTGCCAAAGCTGCAAATACTGACGCAAAAGCAAAAATCGCTGCACAAAAGGTCGCAGCGGAACAACATAAAGCTGCTGTGAAATCCTAAACAGTTGAGAATTAACACATAGCACAAAAAAAGCCGGAATTATCCGGCTTTTTTATTCAAATCATTTATGGGTGAGCAGTTTGTAATGCTTTTGCATCCATCTCTGCGCGCTGTCTTCTTGCTTCTGTCAGCATGCTTTGTTCAAGCTCTTTACGAAAGCCGAGTAGAAACACAAACTCAGCTAGAACAAATAAAGGTCCTATTGCCAAGCCAATAACATCATCCATAAACGCAGGCTTTTTCTTTTCATAATAATGGCCGATAAACTGGATGATCCAACCCACTACAAAGATTCCCACACTCCAAATCAGCCATGACATGAGGCTCATCTTTGCGATCATCAAGGCTAAGGGATACGTAACCGCAAACACCAAAAGCATAATCAAACCGAAAATTTTATCTAAACTCAGGTAATAAATGACACTGGCAATAATCAACAACAATGCAAGGGTCAGTTCAAAACCTGAAATCATTAGCCCTACTCGTGCTGTTAGGCACATAATCGAAAACACAATAAGCGGAATACCCACAAAATGCGTCAGCACATTTTTTCGATCTAAATGATATGCTGCATACTGGCTTAGCAGTCTTTCAAGTTTGCTCATTAACTTACTCCTTGTTCATTTACTCATTTCACTATATAAAAAATGCATCAATAAAGTTGTCAGCTAATAGACAAGTTGGACCAAAAAATAAGGATATGCTGTGCTGGACGCTCAATATGTGCATCAACTCAATAAAAATGTATGGTATTCAGGCTTAAATCTTTCCTTCCAAGACTTTATCTGCCGCCATGCCCTGACCTTAGCTTTCGAAAAAGACGCACGTGTTTTTTTATCAGGACAGCGTTTTAATGGTATGTATGCGGTCTTAGAAGGCGCAGTTCGCTTAGGCTATATTGATATTCATGGCAAAGAAGCGATTGCCGCCATTGCTGAGCCGATTATGTGGTTTGGCGAAATATCCTTGGTTGACCAATTACCACGTTCTCACGATGCCATCTGTACCAAAAAGTCCACCTTATTACACTTACCGGCTCAAGCAATTCAGCAATTATTACAACAACACCCTGAGTTTTGGTTTCATATTGCCCAGCTCACCAGTCAAAAACTTCGCTATGCCTTTATGGAACTCATAGCCTTACAAACGCAAAGTTTAAGTCAACGTCTCGCACAGCGTCTGCTGTTTATTTTAAATGGATATGGAAATCATTTGGAAATTGAGCAACACACCATACATATCTCGCAGGAACAACTTGCGCAACTGATGAATTGCTCAAGACAATCAGTCAATCAGGAGCTTCAGCAATTGGAAAAAATGCAGGTCCTTCGTGTTGCGTTTAAACAAATTGAAATTTTAGATCTAGCGGAGTTACATCAGATTGCTCATGCACTTCCTGTGCATGATGTCTGACATTTGTGATTTAAATAAGTGCATTTAATTGCACCAGAATGATTCTTTATAGTTATTTTGCTTTTATTTGTAGCACTTCGCTTTATTGAGTTTTGATCAAGACAATAATTTGCAAACATTTACACTGTCAAAACCATTTGTACATGCTGCAACTTCTTGAGTTGATGCTTCTGATTTGTCTTCAGTCGCTGCTTGTGCATTGAGCGCTGTAGTCAAAACAGCCAAAACCGATAACATCATTAATGTTTTTTTCATCTTAATCACCTATTCAACGTCTTTAATTTAATTTACATACTTCATCTTATACGCAGTTATTTTTACACAATTTATCAAATAATGATAATTTTAATTTTTTATTACATTATTCATACTTTGTATTATTAATATTTTAAAGATATTAATTAAAGAGAAAGTCAGACGACTAGCGTTCTATAATGGGGAGTTTTTAACAATAAATTTTTCTCAAAAGATATTTTTACAATTCATTATCAATGCTTTATCTATTTAAATTCAAAAAATAAACATGTAAATTTGAAACTAAGCTCAACACAAAGACAGCAGTCTGATTTATTTTTTATATGAAATAGCAATGTTTTTAGGAGAATTTTCCAATCCTCTATTATAGATTTATTCTTGTTTTTTGATATTTTCCAAAAAAAAGCAGTGAAAATTCACTGCTTTGATCGAGTTAAACACCTACTTTTTTCGGATCGGTATTTCCGAGTTCAGGGTTTTCAATCGCACCTTTGCATTGATTTTTATCACGCTCATAATCTGCTTGCTTTTGTGCAACAGTCGAACTCTGATCAATACTTTCACGTGCCCAAATTTCCAGACTTGTTAAAGCTTTACGACACAGTGCATATTTACCTTCAGTCACAGAATCGGTCATTTTGACATTGATACGCCATTCGGTACTCAATTTACGTGCTGGAACACGGACTTTCTCTTCCATCTGATCGACTTGCTTTGCATAAACAATCGGATCGGCTTCATTGATAAACGCCCAAGCTTTGGCAGCATACTCCGTTGCATCATTGGTTAATTTGGGTGCTGCTTTAATTTCGACTTGAGCTTGTTCAGCTCCATCATTACCACAGGCCTGCAACAACACCGTGCTGCTCAATAATGAAACAATCAGTATCCCACGCATCTTTAACCTCTGCATATCCAGCTCATTTCAGCAAACATATTCGGCAATATGCTAGTGAATTCGAGTACAATACTCAATCATCATTTGACCTGTTGTTCAACTCTTTCAAAGGTGTGTCGTGTCTGAGCACAAACTTCCTACAGTTCAGCCTGCGGGTTTTTGGCAAGGTGCTAAAGATAGTCAAGCCATTATCTTTACCTATCTTCCTGTTTCTTTTGCATTTGGGGTTTCTGCGACTCAATTTGGTTTCACTGCGTGGGAAGCCTTATTTTTATCTTGCTCTATGTATGCCGGTGCCAGTCAGTTTCTCGTCGTTGCTTTACTGGGAAGTGGAACATCCATTTGGATGACTGCACTCACTGTGATTGCTCTCGATATACGCCATTTACTTTATGGCCCTGCCTTACAAAACCTGATTCAAGATCGACTTAACTTAAAGAAAACGGCAGTTTGGGCTTGGGGTTTAACCGACGAAGTTTTCGCATCAGGCATGATCAAACTGTCGCAACGTCGTCAAGAATGGTCAGAATCTTGGATGTTAGGACTCAGCTTATTTAGTTGGCTGTCTTGGGCAACAGGCTCATTTTTAGGCGGTTTATTTGCCGATCAAGTCAGCAACCTTCCACAATTTTTACAAGCCGCACTCGACTTTCTACTGCCTGCATTGTTTTTAAGCTTTTTACTTGCCGCATTTGAGAAAAAACATACATTTGTGGTCACGGTTACAATTATTGTTTCTGCGATTGCCTGCTACTTTATTGACTTGTCTGCCGCGATTTTTATCGGTATTTCTTCTGGTATTTTTGCCGGTTTATTCAAACATTATGTTTTAAAAAAACCTGATCCTGAGCATATGGGTGAAGCATCATGAATCTAGAAATTATCCTGGTCGGGATCTTGGTCGGAATTGCGAATTTTGCATCACGGTTTGGGCCATTTTTTGTAATTCAGAAATTTCAGCAAGGTTCACAGCAGCGTGGTTCTTTATGGCTCAAAATCGCTTTGGGCTCGATTGGTATCGCTGCAATTAGTTCAATGTTGGTGGTTGCAACCTTACCGCCTCTGCTTGAAACACCAAACAAAAGCTTTGCCATGTTGGTTGGATTTGCTGTGCTTGCAGGCTTGTATTTCAAGTTTAAAAAAATTGTACCTGCTACGCTCACTGCGGCCCTGACTTATGGCTTAGTCTATACCTATATACCTTTTCATCTCTAAAGCCGAGTCTGCGACAATCCAAATAAAAACTTCAAGCACAAGCTACTTTAGCCTGTGCTTTTTAATTAGCAATAATTATGAGATAGTCAGCGTATAACATAAAAAAATCTATATAAAACCAATAGATGGCAAAGTACCATGCTATTCAAGACAAAATTTATATTCATTCTAGACAACCATATGAATTGAGTTGGGGACTGCAAAAGCCCATCGAAGCGTAAATTTTTAATGCTTTATTCAAAGTCAGCTGTTCAGTGGTAATTTCTACGCTGTACATTGCCAACCTGCTGATCAGATCCGCGCCATTTATATCGAAAAAAATCAGCAAAAGACGATTGTGGGTTTATACAATGGCACACAGCAGATTCTGCATTTACACCCGCGTCGCCAGATGTTTCCGCACATATCTATGCCCCATCTGTTCAGTAATTTTCTGCAGCTGACCGGTTTTTTATTGATTTTTCTAATGTGTATTTTCAGCTTTAGTTCATGGCTCAATTCATCATTTCAGCTTCTGTCAGTGGCTGCAGACGTACTCTATTTCACTGCCGTTTTAGTTGGCTTGATATTGATTTTATGCATATGCGCCGCACTACTGCTCGGATTGCTGTACTGGCCCAACTTCCGCCAAACCACTGTGCAGCTTCGTGCGCTGCAATGTGCAAATTTGGATATTGAGCCATTCCGTGCATGTGTAAAAAATGTAGGCGTATTTAAAGTGAATTTAACTAAAAACAACTAATTACCACTTTTTAAAGATTTTAACAGATAAATAATTACACGAACGCTCCCCCATAAAGATATAAAAAAAATTGTTGGACAATATCATTTATTTATGTGAACACTCGCTTATCTCTCGAACAAGTTCTGCTATGCTTAAATTCCCATAAAATCAAGCATGGATGATTTACATGAGCGTCACTATTGGTACTCCACTTCAGTCTTCAGCGTATAAAGTCTTACTGTTAGGTTCTGGTGAACTCGGTAAGGAAGTTGTGATTTCATTGCAACGTTTGGGTGTAGAAGTTCATGCTGCCGATCGTTATGACCATGCTCCTGCCATGCAAGTTGCACATTTTTCTCATACTTTAAATATGGCAGATCCCGAGGCACTTAAAGCCTTAATTTCTCAAGTGAAGCCTCATTTGATTGTCCCTGAAATTGAAGCCATTGCGACTCAAGTTTTGGTCGAGATTGAAGAACAAAAGATTGCCACTGTCATTCCTTCTGCAAAAGCTGTCAACCTGACGATGAATCGTGAAGGGATTCGCCGTCTAGCTGCCGAAGAGCTTGGACTCCCGACTTCAGCCTACCGATTTGCCAATACCCTTGAAGCGTTCCGTGCAGCATGCGATGACATTGGCTATCCAAACTTTGTTAAACCTGTCATGTCGTCTTCGGGTAAAGGACAGTCACGTGTAAAAAGCTTTGATGAAGTCGATGCTGCTTGGGAATATGCACAAACAGATGGACGTGTAAATCAAGGCACCGTGATCGTGGAATCACAAATTGACTTTGACTTTGAAATCACCCTGCTGACTGTTCGTGCTAAAAATGCAGAAACAGGTGAAATAGAAACATCATTTTGCGACCCAATTGGCCACCGCCAAGACTCTGGTGACTATGTGGAAAGTTGGCAGCCACAACTTATGACTGCTCTTGCATTAGAGGAAGCCAAGCGTATTGCCAATAAAGTAACCATTGCATTAGGTGGATGTGGCATTTTTGGGGTGGAACTGTTTGTCAAAGGCGATAAAGTATGGTTTAGTGAGGTATCACCTCGTCCACACGATACAGGCCTTGTCACTCTTGCATCGCAATTCCAAAGCGAATTCGAACTGCATGCACGTGCCATTCTTGGTCTGCCTGTGAATACTGCTCGACACAGTACTGCTGCGAGCGCAGTCATCTATGCAGGCGTGGATGATACCAATTTATCATTTACTGGCTTAAATCTTGCTTTGGCTAATCCAGACACCGATTTACGCCTCTTTGGTAAACCAGAAGGCTTTAAACGTCGCCGTATGGGCGTAGCAACAGCACGCGCTGAAACCACAGATCACGCGCGTGAACTTGCTCAACATGCTGCACAACAAGTCAGTGTTCAACAAAACTAAGTTTGTAACACCTTAACGGACCACTGTTCATGATCAATACGCTTCCTCTGCTGAATTACATTAAAAGTAACCACGACATTCAGGCGATTAACCAATGGCGCTCAGATGTTGAAAATCAGCTACAGGAATGCTTTGAAAATGGACAGTCGATTCGTGATGTGATTTTGGCGCGATCGAATCTAATCGATGAAGCTTTAAAGTTCTTATGGACACATGCTGAACTCGACCAAACCGATCTCGGTTTGTTTGCTGTAGGTGGCTATGGTCGCCGTGAAATGCTGCCATACTCCGACGTCGATATCATGATTTTGTCTGAGGATGAAATCAGCCCAGAACAAGAAAAACTCATCTCCAGCTTTATTTCAACACTTTGGGATGTTGGTAATTTCAAACCGGGCATCAGTGTACGTACTATTAACGATTGTGTTGCTCAAGCCACCAATGATTTAACCGTGGCAACAGCGCTGATCGAAGCACGTTTGATTGTGGGCAATGAACACCTAGCCAAATGGCCACGCCGTATCGTGTCACAGACATGGACGGATAAAACCTTCTATGATGCCAAAATGCAAGAGCAAGCCAAACGCTATGCTCAACATAACAATACCGAAAGCAACTTAGAACCCGATATTAAAAATGCGCCCGGTGGTATCCGCGACATCAACCAAATCGGTTGGATTGCAAAGCGTCATTTCCGTGTCAATCGCATCTATGACCTTGTACATCTAGGTTTTATTTCAGAGTTTGAACTTGGCGTTCTTGAAGAAACAGAAAGCTTTCTTTGGGAAATCCGTCATCATTTACATCGCTTAACCAAGCGCGACGAAAACCGCTTACTGTTTGATTATCAACGTGACATTGCCGCTAAATTTGGCTATCAGCGTGAAGAAGGCAAATCACCGAATTATCCAATCGAACAGTTCATGAAACGTTACTACCGTAGCGCTCAGCAAGTGACGACTTTAAATGAAATGCTCTTGGCTTATTTCAATGAATCGGTCATCACACCGCGCTTGCCTGACTATGAACGTAAGATTGAAGAAATCAATGCCAACTTCAAATTAGTTGATGGCAAATTGGCGGTGCAGCATCATAAAATTTTCTCTGAAAATCCAAGTGCTATTTTAGAAATTTTCTACCTCTTGGCGAATCGTCCGGAAATTGAAGGCATTCGTGCCCGAACTTTACGTCTATTGTCTCTTGCGGCAAAACGTATTGATCAAAACTTCCGTAACAATCCCGCACATCAAGCCTTATTTATGGCGATCATTCGCTCACCCTACCGTTTATATGACACCATGGTGGCGATGAAACGTTATGGTGTGCTCGGCAACTATATTCCTGCCTTTGGGCAAATCATGGGACTCATGCAATACGACTTGTTCCATATTTATACTGTCGATGCCCACACCCTATTATTACTACGTAATTTAAACCGTTTTAAAGAGCCTGAATTTGCTAAGGACTTCCCTGTCGTTAGCTCCGTATTCCAACGACTGGCGCGCCGTGACATTGTTTATTTAGCGGCAATTTTCCATGATATCGCCAAAGGTCGTGGTGGTGACCACAGTGAACTTGGTGCAGCGGATGCAATTGCTTTTTGCCGTACCCATGGGTTTACTGAACGTGAATGCAACCTTGTCGCATGGTTGATTCAAAACCATCTATTGATGTCCGTTACTTCTCAGAAAAAAGATATTTCCGATCCAGATGTAGTGAAAGAATTTGCTGAGAAAATGGGCGATATGGAACATCTCGACTATCTTTACACATTGACAGTTGCTGATATCAATGCAACTAATCCGACGCTTTGGAATACATGGCGTGCATCCCTCATGCGCCAACTGTATACACAAGCGCGTGATGTGATTCGTTCTGGTTTGGGTCGTCCTGTAGATTATCCAATGCTGATCGAAGACACTAAATTTGCGGCCAGTGAACTATTAGTCAACGATTTTTCGCTCTACGATGTAGAAACTGTTTGGCAAGAACTCGGTGATGAATATTTCCTAAAAGAATCTGCCGATGAAATCGCATGGCATACGCGCGCCATATTAAAGCATGGCAATAATGCAGAACCATTGGTACTGATGCGAGCACATCGCAAATTTGCACAAGATGCGGTACAGATCTTTATTTACACCCAAGATCAGCCTAACTTGTTTGCGACCACAGTGGCTATTTTGGACAGAATGAATCTAGATGTTCAAGATGCCCGTATTATCACTGCATCCACTGCATTTAGTTTGGACACCTATGTTGTACTTGACCGTTTTGGCACCTTATTAACAGATCCAGAGCGTGAGCAAACCGTTATTGAAGCGCTTAAAAAAGCCTTGAGCCAATCAGACAAGTACCCAGGCCTGATGCAACGTCGCATTCCACGTCAACTGCGTCATTTTGATATTGAAAATACCGTGAGTATTTCTTTTAATGAAGCGCTTCAACAAAATATGGTTGAAATTGCGACACTTGACCATCCGGGCTTACTTGCTAAAGTCGGTGGTTTATTTATGATGCAAGGCCTAGATATTCACTCTGCGAAAATTGCGACGCTCGGTGAACGTGCTGAAGATATTTTCTATGTCACTAAAAAAGATGGCTCACCTATGAGTGATTCAGAAGCGGAAACGTTTGCTGCACAGTTAAAGTCAGCACTTGATGAAGCTTCGAATCAGGTTTGTAGTCATCATTAACTTAAATTGATCGGTATCCATTCCATGAACTCCAGTTTGTCATTATTGCACCCTTATCCATTTGAAAAGCTAAATAAGCTATTTCAGGATGTGAAACCCGCAGATTTGCCTTTGATTCCCCTATCGATTGGTGAGCCAAAGCATCCTGCACCGGAGTTTGTGAAACAGGCCATTATTGATAATTTTCAACACTTATCTACTTACCCAAACAGCAAGGGTTTACCTGAGCTTCGCACGAGCATTGCAAATTGGTTAACTCGTCGCTTTAAACTCAATAGCATCAGTGCAGACACCAACGTATTGCCTGTGTCTGGTACACGTGAAGCGATCTTCTCGTTTGTACAAGCTTTGATTAAACGTGAAGATGCCCCATATGTGGTGATGCCAAATCCGTTCTACCAAATCTATGAAGGCGCAACTTTACTTGCGGGTGCAGAACCTTACTTCATTAACTGTACAGAAGAAAATAACTACCTTGGCGACTTTGACGCTGTGCCAGCTGAAGTTTGGGAAAAAACCGCTTTACTGTTTGTCTGCACACCGGGTAATCCTACAGGTGCGGTACTTTCTAAAGAACAGTTTAAAAAACTGATTGCACTGTCTGACCAATATAATTTTGTGATTGCATCTGATGAATGCTACTCAGAGCTTTGGTTTGATGAAGCACCTGTTGGTCTGCTTGAAGTCTGTGCTGAAATGGGCCGTGATGATTATAAGAACTGCGTGGTATTCCACTCACTGTCTAAGCGTTCAAACTTACCGGGTATGCGTTCTGGCTTTGTTGCAGGTGATGCTGCGCTTTTAAAACCTTATTTACAATACCGTACTTATCATGGCGCTGCGATGCCTGTTCAACACCAGTTAGCTTCAATTGCAGCTTGGGATGACGAAGCACACGTCGAAGAAAACCGCGTCCAGTACCGTGCAAAATTTGAATTATTCCAACGCGAACTGGGTCACCTACTACCATTACAAAAACCTGATGCAGGGTTCTACTACTGGTTAAAAGTGGATAATGATGAAAGCTTTGCCAAAATGCTCATGGAAAAAGCACACGTTAAAGTGCTTCCAGGCCGTTATTTATCGCGTGATACTGCACAAGGTAATCCGGGTGAAAACCATGTCCGGTTAGCCCTTGTTGCTGATATTGCCCAATGTGAAGAAGTCATTCGTCGCTTAAAAGCAGTACTTTAATTGATTTAAAGCGTTTTGCTTAAAACAAAAAATGCCACAGATTTGGGGCATTTTTATTTGAGTCATTTCTTAACCATCATTCAGAGAAAATCATTTAAGGGTATTCACTTAGAAACAATTATTAAGAAATCATTGAAAAATATTAGAAATCAAATGTAGCACTCAATTTAAATGTTCGAGGTTCGCTCAGTGACAAATACGTATAGTCGTTCACCGATGCAGAGGCCCAATAGTCTTTATCTAAAACATTAGTCACACTAAAATTCAAACTGGTGGGTACATTCTTGATTTGCGTTTTATAGTTTGCACCCAAATCTATACGTGTCCAATCTTTAAGTTTCAATGTGTTGGCATTGTTTGCATAAGTTGAACCCGTATATACAACACGCCCATTTACACTAACATCTTGTTCAATCGGTAGTTTCCAATCCGCTTCGACATTGGCTTGGAACTCCGGCACACTGATCACACGATGTCCATCAAATAAACCTTGGTATGTGTCTTTTTGCTCGGTATCAATCCAAGTTGCACCGCCCAATATTTTGATTGAATCTGTTAATTGACCATAGGCATTAAATTCAAGCCCTTGGTGAATATTCGTCGCTTGACTGATTTGTGCAGTCCCCGAGCTATTCACTGAGGCTTTTTGGCGATCTGTATAGAAATAATTCAATGTTCCACCAATCAAGCCATTTTCATATTTCACGCCCAGTTCTTTTTGTTTCGACACAAATGGATCGGCAATAAAGTTGTTGCCTTCGCTATCCAAAATCGCTTCGCCTTGAACCAAAGCTTCGATGTAATTGGCATACATAGACCATTCAGGCGTTAATTTATAACTCACGCCCAATACTGGTGTGAGCTGATTTTTATTAATATTGTATTTATAGGTTCCGTAAGAATATACGTCTTGATCAACTTCCTGATAACGCGCACCCAGCATGAGCGTTAAACGATCATCTAACATCGAAATATTGTCGCCCAAGGCAAAACTTTTCAACGTACTGACACCCGCTTTTGGATAAGTCCCTTCTCCCCCCAACCATTTGTCAATGTTTGAATCTTCGGTGTAAATCGGATCATAAAAATTATCATTCAAACTGGTGGCATATCCATAGCTATAGCGTTTATCTGCACGATATAAAGAACCAGAAGCGACCACTTGATGTTTTAAAGCACCTGTTTCAAATTTAGTTTTCACACCCAGTTCTGCTGAATGATTGCGATCTTTACGTGGAATCATCGATGCAGAAAGTTTTGCTGTTCCTGCTGCGGTATCACTTAATTGCTGGCTTGAGTAAACACCGGCTTCTTCTGATGTTCGAAAACCATATGCTGCATAGGCTGTCGTTGCATCGGTTATGTCATATTCTGCACGTACACTTCCGAATAAATCTTCTTCGTTTGAATAAGTCCATGCTTGGCCATGATAATTAGCATACTGAGCAGCACTCGGAAGCTGTGTAACTGCATTGGTTAAACGCAAACTTGGTCGATTTTCTGAAAGGCGGTTATTGTTATAACCCAAATCACCAGATAGGCGGAAACGATCTCCTTTGTAGTCCGCAGCAATCAAAGCCAATCCAAGTGTTTTCTTTTCTTGATCAATCTCGGTTCCGCCATCATGGTATGCGGTATTGACCCGCACCCCAAATTGATCTTCTGCCCCAAAGCGACGTGACACATCCGATGCTACATAGGCACCATTGAAGTTTGTACCCACCGTCACACGTGTTAATGGATCATTACTAGCACGTTTCGGAAGTAAGTTAATCGACCCACCAATACCTGTTCCACCTGGGATTGCACCATTTAAAAATGCCGAAGCGCCTTTAAAGACTTCTACCCGCTCAAACAGTTCTGTTGGAATATATTGGCGTGGCAATATGCCATACAGCCCGTTATATGCCGTATCATCTGATGCCAGTGCAAAACCACGAATAAAATAGGCTTCTTGAAAGTTCCCATAACCTTTGGCGGTACGCACACCAGCATCTGCTTGTAGCACATCCCCAACGCTTTTCGCTTGGCGGTCTTGAATATATTGCTGGGTATAACTGGTGATATTAAATGGTGTTTCTAAATTTTTCTGATTACCGAAAATGCCCACTTTACCACCTGTCGCGACTTGCCCCCCTGCATAAGGCTTCATCAAGCCATTTGCAGAAGCATCCGCACTCACGACCACATTAATGGCTTCTAGCGTTTGAACTTCAGTACTATCGATATTGGCAGCGGGATGTTCCGTTTCAGCGACTTCATTCATCAAATACACAAGGATTAAGTAATTTAATTTCCACTCATGAAACCAATTTTCAAGCTTCATCTATCAGATGAAAACCCAAACAATGACAAATCATTCTCGGAGCTTAAGACAATGATTAACATATGCCTTCTACTACAGGCTTATTGAGGTGGATGAATAGCAAATTCATGTTCAACGGTATAACTGAGATTTTTATCGACCATCGGAATGGGTTCAAGTCGCGCAACCAATAGGGATTTTTGTACTTTTTGATCAAAGCTTTTAGAGCCTGAACTTGCGATGAGTTTTGAGCTACCAATATAGCCTGTTGCAGCAATCACGGTGAGCTGTAGTTTGACAGGATGCTTATATGTTTTCATTTCAGACACAGACAGCACATATTGTGGTGCATTTACCCAAGAGACTTCATACATTTTCGGTTTGACATGTGGATCAATTACATCGGCAACACGCGTAGGTTGGTATTCTTCAACAGGTGTTTTTAATAATTGCAATAATGCATTGACCCGAGCATCTGTCGTGCGGTCTAGATTGCTGGCATCAACAGACGTTTTTACAACTTCAGATGCGCTCAGATTGCTATCTGCCCAAGCTAACCCCACAAATACGAGTAAAAAAAACGTTAAAACACAAATTCGACGTTTAACCATCTGCTTAAACAATGTTATGACCTTCAAATAAAGACACTTCAGTATAAAACATCCAAAAAATAAAGACGCTTCCGCGCCTTTATATCAACCTCAGTTCGGCCAATGATTCACTTCATTTTGACTGAGCCAAAGCTTTTTCAATATCTTCATTCAAGGTTTCAGGCTTTGTCGTGGGTGCATAGCGGTTCAAGACCTGACCATTTTTCCCTATTAAAAACTTCGTAAAATTCCACTTAATGCCATTTCCCAATACGCCTTTCGAGTTATTGGTTAAATAACGGAAAATCACATGCGCTTCAGGGCCTTTTACATTTACTTTGGCAAACATCGGGAAAGATACGCCATAGTTTTTTTGACAAAACGCGCCAATTTGATCATTCGAGCCCGGATCTTGTCCACCAAATTGGTTGCATGGAAAGCCTAAAACCTCCAAACCTTGATCTTTATATTGTTCGTAAATTTTCTCCAAACCTGCAAATTGAGGAGTGAACCCACATTTGCTGGCGGTATTTACAATTAATAAAACCTTACCTTCATAATCTGCAAAGGATTTATTACTTCCGTCCAGTAATTCTGCTTCAAACTGGTGAATAGTTGTCATGGATAAGTTTCCTCATCATTTTTTTCTTTTGTTTCTAATTCTAAGGATGCCGAATTAATACAATAACGTAATCCAGTCGGCTGTGGGCCATCAGCAAAAACATGCCCTAAATGTGCGTCACAATGATGACAAACAATTTCTGTCCTGACCATACCGTGTGTCGTATCTACATTTTCTTCCACCGCAGCAGGTTCAATCGGCTTATAAAAGCTCGGCCAACCACAACCGCTATCGTATTTTGTTTCAGAAGAAAAAAGCGGTTCCCCGCAACAACGACATACATAAGTACCAGCTTGTTTAGTATTCCAATATTTTCCAGTGAAAGCTTGCTCCGTGCCTTTCTGACGCGTTATGCGAAACTCTTCTGGTGACAATTCTCTTTGCCATTCTCTTTCTGTTTTATTGAGTTTTCCCATGATGACGTCCCTTTATATCGTGGTATTTAAAATAGGATAATCCTATATTTACGTCATTCAATCTTAAATTTCTAGTCTTTATTCAACAATTTACAAAATCTATATAATGACCAAAAAAGCAAAAGGTAAGCAAATCTAAATCAATGGTAAGCAAAATGCCAAATTAAATGCTTTTTTGTGAGCAACTTTAGTGATAATCTTAGCGCTACTCTTGCTCAGGATTAAAAAATGTCGCAGAAAAAGAGCGTAATTTTTAAAAATCTGCTGCCCGTGATCAAACAATATCAACAGGCAGGGTTTACGCATGAAAAAATAGTTGCTTTACTCAGAGACGAACATCATCTCGATTTAGTAACGACCGAGACATTTAAAAGCTATTTATACCGTTATGCAAAAGTGACCTCCACTCTTTCCGAGAATATAAAAATGCCGAATACGTTTAACACCCCACGCGAAATTAAGAAATCGTCTAAGCTCGAGCATGTTTGCTACGACATTCGCGGACCAGTGTTACGAGCGGCCAATGAGATGGAAGAGGCAGGCCATAAAATTATTAAATTAAATATTGGTAACCCTGCTCCTTTTGGTTTTGAAGCACCTCAAGAAATTATTAACGACGTGGCACTCAACCTGCCAAATGCAATTGGTTATACCGACTCAAAAGGCATCTTCCCTGCGCGTAAAGCGATTTGTCAGTATTATCAACAAAAAGGCATCTTAAACATGCACGTGAATGACGTGTATGTCGGTAATGGCGTATCTGAACTGATCGTGATGGCAATGCAAGGCTTGCTCGACGATGGCGACGAAATGCTGGTGCCAATGCCGGATTATCCGCTTTGGACAGCAGCAGTTAACCTTTCTGGCGGTACAGCTATTCACTATAAATGTGATGAAGAAAATTTCTGGTATCCAGATATTGCCGACATGGAAAGTAAAATCACCCCGAATACCCGCGGTATCGTGGTGATTAACCCAAACAACCCAACAGGTGCGGTTTACCCACGTCATGTGCTTGAGCAAATTGTGGCTCTTGCGAAGAAATACGATTTAATTTTGTTTGCTGATGAAATTTACGACAAGATCGTTTATGACGGTATTGAACATGTTTCTGTTGCTTCATTGGCAGGTGATCAACTGTGTATTTCTTTCAATGGCTTATCTAAAGCGTATCGAATAGCCGGTTACCGTTCAGGCTGGATGGCAATTACAGGCGATAAATCACGTGCGCTAGACTACATTGAAGGTTTAGACATGCTCGCGTCGATGCGTCTGTGTGCCAACCACCAAGCGCAATATGCGATTCAAACAGCCTTGGGCGGTTATCAATCGATTAATGATCTCATCCGTCCGGGCGGTCGTTTATATGAACAACGCAACATTGCTTGGGAAATGTTGAATGATATTCCAGGTGTATCTTGTGTGAAACCAGAGGGTGCTATGTACTGCTTCCCTAAATTGGATCCTGAAATTTACCCAATCCAAGACGATGAGAAATTCATGCTAGATTTCCTCCGTGCTGAAAAAGTACTGTTGGTTCAAGGTACGGGTTTTAACTGGCCGACACCTGATCATTTCCGTGTGGTGTTCTTGCCTGCTGAAAATGAACTACGTGAAGCACTCACTCGTTTAGGTCGTTTCTTGGCGAAAATGCGTTAATTCATAAGTGCTTTAAAAATAAAAAAACCGTACGCCATGTACGGTTTTTTATTACTGTATCTTTAAATTTGATTTCTTACTATACGCACACCACAGCTATCTTTTTGAATAGTTAAGTTTTTAAGAATTAATTTTTAGCTTAGACCTTAGTCAAAACTTTAAGATCTGTTGATTTTTCTATAGCCTATTCATGTTATTTTTTAACCAATCATAAAAATACATGAGTACAGGATGTTCTCTAACAAAATTAAACTGAGCCTATTTCTCTGTCTAAGCATGTGCCTAGGCATCGGGATATTACGTTTTTCCTATACCGCACTCCTCCCTTCAACCCGTGAAGCATTTGGTTGGAGCCCAAGTTTTGCCAGCATCTTAGGCAGTGCCAATTTGCTCGGCTACTTGATCGGTGCATTTTGGGCCATGAAATTACCCCAAAATAAAAGCATGGTGAATTATATCCAACTCGCAGCTATTGCAGGGACACTCAGTTTACTCAGTTGTGCATTTTCAGGTTTTTCAGAACTTTGGTATAGCACTTGGCGCGTTATTTCAGGGATCAGCGGCGGCTTACTAATGATCCTCTCCCCAAGTGTCGTGGCCCAATGTTCACAGCTTCAAGACCGCTTTAAAATCAACTTTATTGGTTTCAGTGGTATTGGCTTAGGGGTGTTAATGGCAACGCTATTTTTGCCTTACATCCAAGATATTTCGACAATGTGGGCTTGGTTGATTTTGTTTTCTTTTTCAGCCCTGATTTGTATTTTAATCAGCGTGCTTTTGAAGAGTTTTAAATCACAGCTCACAACACTCACCGCGATTCCTGCAGTAGAACATAAAGTCGATGGAATTTTCTATTGTCTCTTAATTGTGTATAGCACCAGTGCATTTGCTTACGTGCCCCATTCATTATTTTGGATTGACTATTTAACTCACACCCTACACCTGAGCCCGATCGGGATCAATTTCAATTGGATTTTATATGGTCTAGGAAGTGCTTTAGGAGCCTTTGCTGCTTACTGCTTGGCACAAAAACTGGGAAATATTAGTGCTCTTAAAATATTATATAGCAGCTATGTCTTGGCGATTTTTATAGCAATTATTAATATCCATCCACTTTTTACTTTTTTATCTTCTTTTGCTACAGGCCTGCTCAATCCAGCAGTGGTTTTTCTCACCTCTTATACCATTCTGCAAATCTATGGTAGCGCCTATAAAAAGCTCTGGAGTATTGCAACCCTGTGCTTTGCATCTATTCAATTGATTGGCGGTTTAAGCTTTAGTTTTTTACAGCGAATTGGTATTGATTATTCACAGCAATTTATTTTGGCCGCATGCGTACTCTGCATTGGAACAATGCAACTCTTTTGGTTCACTCGAACAGCAAAATTAAGTAAGCATCTCGTCTAGGTAGATCACAAGACATTCAACTACATCACCAATCATGTATATAAAGAAAAGACCTATTTAAATAGGTCTTTTCTTTTTGATAAATCGTGAATGGACTAAGCTTTTTTCAGCTTTTTCTTTAACTTTTTCAAAGCAGAATTATGCTTTGAAATTTTGTTCAACCTCGCTTTAATTTCCTTTTTAAGTGATTTGGTTTTCTTAGACAAATTCATCTCCTTCTCGTCTACGTATAAAACTTAAATTTCGTTCAATTAGAAAATCGTTTGACCAAATGAACTTTGACTCACAAAGTCTTTAGCCTATTAATGATGTTGTTGACGCTGATTTCGTTGATGTGGCTGTTGTTTCTGTTTCTTTTGGTCTTGTTGCTGTTGCTGTTGCTGTTGCTGTTGCTGTTGCTGTTGCTGTTGCTGTTGCTGTTGCTGATCATTTTGCTGCTGTTGATCAGTTTGTTGGTTTTGTTGATGCTGTTTACGAGACATTTCATTTCTCCTTTTCATCACAAGTGTCGCAATGTACTACTACTAGATGTACTTCTACTAAAGGACAACAACCAATGTACCGCTAATTTTCAAGGATCCAAGCCAATAAATGTTTCGAATTACGTCATTGTAAAATCACTGGCGAATAATTAATTTGAAATCAATCCCCCTCTTTTTTTTGCATTACCTAAGTTCACGCTAATAGTGCGGTTTTAAACTTTTGGTAACATGACAAGCATGCCAGACCATCTGATTGATTGCGTGAAGTCACCTTTTGATTGCTGTTTTTTGAATGGTATTGTGAAGCTATGATTCTGTGTTTTTAATGTTTAGTCCTAAAAAAGGACTGAATGATTCAATCCTTTTTACCTAGCCTTTTATGCATCTAGCTTTTTTACACCTAGATTAGCAAATAAAGTTAGTCCATATGCTCAATGATGGCTTGTCCAAACTCCGAACAACGCAAGAGTTTTGCACCTTGCATGAGTCGTTCAAAATCATAGGTCACTGTTTTGGCTTCAATCGCCCCCGCAATACCTTTAATAATTAGATCTGCCGCTTCAGTCCAGCCCATATTTCGCAGCATCATTTCTGCAGACAGAATAATAGACCCAGGGTTTACTTTGTCTTGACCCGCATATTTAGGTGCAGTGCCATGTGTCGCTTCATAAACTTGTACCGCGCCACCAATATTGGCACCCGGTGCAATACCAATACCGCCAACTTCAGCCGCCAAGGCATCCGAAATATAGTCACCGTTTAAATTCAGGGTAGCAATAACTGAATAATCGGTCGGACGCATTAGAATTTGTTGTAAAAAAGCGTCTGCGATCGCATCTTTAATCACGATCTCTTTACCCGTTTTCGGATTTTTTATTTTGACCCAAGGACCGCCATCCAAGAATTCACCACCAAAGCGCTCAACTGCGACTTCATAGCCCCACTCTTTAAACGCTCCTTCGGTATATTTCATGATATTACCTTTGTGCACCAAAGTGACATTCGGCTTATCGTTATCAATGGCGAATTGAATGGCCTTACGCACCAAACGCTGAGAACCTTCTTTAGATACAGGCTTAATCCCGATACCGCAATTTTCCTCAAAGCGAATCTTAGTGACGCCCATTTCCTCTTTGAGAAATTTGATCATTTTCTTGGCTTCAGGCGAATCTGCTTTCCATTCGATCCCTGCGTAAATATCTTCTGAGTTCTCTCGAAAGATCACCATGTCTGTACGTTCAGGATGCTGAACAGGTGAAGGAACGCCCTTAAACCAACGTACTGGGCGCACACAGACGTAGAGATCTAATTCTTGACGTAGTGCAACATTTAGCGAACGAATGCCACCACCTACAGGCGTCGTTAACGGTCCTTTAATTGAAACCACAAATTCGCGTAAAGCCTCAAAGGTTTCTTCGGGCATATAGGTACCATAAATTTTATTGGCTTTTTCACCACAATAAACTTCCATCCATTCTATGGCACGTTTTCCACCATAAGCTTTTTGTACCGCGGCATTCACCACGGTTTTCATCACTGGAGTGATATCAACACCAATACCATCGCCTTCAATAAATGGAATAATTGGATTATTGGGAACATTGAATGATAAGTCTGAATTTACTGTAATTTTTGTCCCATCCACTGGAACGACGATCTTTTGATAACCCATTTTTATGACCCTCCCTGAGAAGCGAGTGAAAAAATAATTGCTGTTTGATAAGACTTTTAATTGCGCTTCACGCATAATACTCTAAAGCAAATCTACCTTTTTTGAGATTTAGATGGGAAATAGCTGCATTTCCCTATTGAATAAATCTTAACCAATTTGAATTATTGTATTTAATAGAAGTTATTTCCTATGAAAATCGTCATCTTAAACAAGCCATATGACGTGCTCTCCCAATTCCGTAAAGACGAAGCGCATATGACCATATCTGACTTCGTGGACGATCCTAGTCTACGTATTGCAGGTCGTTTAGATATGGACTCTGAAGGTTTGGTATTTTTAACCGATCATGGTGGTTTAAATCAGTACATTACCAAGCCTGAAAATAAAAAGTTCAAAACCTACTTAGTGCAAGTCGATGGTGACATCACAGAAGAAGCACTTGAGCAATTACGTAAAGGCGTTGAGCTGAAAGATGGTCTGACTTTGCCAGCCAAAGCCATCAAAGTGCAACAACCAGAATGGTTATGGGAACGTGATCCTCCTGTACGTTTCCGTGCAAATATTCCAACCTCTTGGGTTGAAATCCAAATTTGTGAAGGCCGTAACCGCCAAGTTCGTCGTATGACTTCAGCAGTCGGTTTCCCAACTTTACGTTTAATTCGTACACGTATTGGTGCAATTGATTTAGTTCAATTGGCTTTAGAGCCAGGTGAAACCAAAGAAATTGAGCCTTTACTGTACCCTGACTTTCAAAATATACCTGCTGAAGAACCTTACCGTTCACGCTCTTATGTGAAAAAACCAGGCGGTACAGGTGGTAAGCCAATGGTTCGTAAGAATAAAGATGGCTCAGTGAAAAAGTCTGGTACAAAACGTATCTGGCAAATGGATGAGAGCGAAAAACCAAAACGCCGTACCAATGGTACAACTCGTCCGAATACCAAAGCTCCACGTGGCCGCGGTCGTAATGGGCGTTGATATTATTTCTTAAAAATCAGTTTGAAAAAAAGCTTACGCCAGTGAGCTTTTTTTTCAATAAATATGTATCTTTGAAGCATAATTTATACAACTTTACTTGCTACTAACGAATCTCTCAGTGATGGCTTTAATACTTGAACCTCACCTGTTTCATGTCTTAATATTCTATATGAATAAATATTTTCAGTTTCTAATCCATAAATATTCTGAAATCTCATCTTAAATTTAAAATCCAAATCATTGATTTTTGCTGATAAAAAATCATTAGTATAAGTGTCATTCAAACAATCTAGCCTTAATTTAAATTCAATAGACTCATCAACTAATATTTTCATTTCACGCTGATAAATTGTGTCATCCAAAGTCATTAATAAAACAATTCTTGATTCATTAATTCTCGAATAAACACTAAAAATTAATGAACATAACTTTTCAGGCTTATTAGTTAATAGATCTCTAATATTAAGAATTTCTAATTTTGGAGTGCATAATTCTAAGTAAGGTTGGCATGAATTATGATTCATTCTCAATTGTTCTGACTGTAGCTGAGCAAGATACCCTTGCTGTTTAACGCTCTCCTTCATCTCTTCTATTTGAAGTTTAAGTGCTTTTTCTTGCTGTTCCAAAGCTTTGGTATTTTGATCTAATTGTTTACCTTGCTGGAGATACCCGAGTATTAACCAAAGAAAAGCAACTGGAGCAAATATACCTGCGAGAAAATCCCCTAGTGAATTCAGCTCTCTATTGGTAAATACAAAATTGTTTTGAACGCAAAACAGTACTATCACTAAGAACCAAATTACAGTTATCGAAATTCCAATTATTAAATTTTTACTATTCATTTTCTTATAAAAAACCCATACCTAAGTATGGGTTTTACATGAAAATTAAATACTTATCAAATTAAGCCTTCAACCACTTCTCAGCTTTAGCCTGATCTTCCACTTTAAGTTCAACTTCAGTTAATTCTGAACCTGCCGCTTTCACTTCAAAGCTCATCAGCTCATCACGGCGGAATGCCAACACCGTATAACTGCCATCTTGCTTGGCATATTTTTCTGCCAATTTAACGGTTGCTTTTAGACCATCAATTGCAATAATCACATCGTTCGCAGACAAGCCAGCTTTTGCAGCTGCACCGTCACGGCGAGCAGACTGAACCAACACACCTTCAGGCTTATCAGCCAGTTTTAAACCAAATGGCAATGATTTGTCATTTTTGAGTGTATAGCTTAAGCCAAACTCAGGTAACAACTGATCTAACGGCAATTCATCTGTAGTATTAATCAAGTGATTGATTTGTTCTAACCAATCATCACCTGTTAATTCATTACATAAATTGAAAATAGTCCGTTCATTGACTTGAATGCCATTTTGCGCATTTTCATATAGCTTACGCATTAAGGCATCAAGGCTAGAACCGCGCAGGCGTAAGCCTAGATCTAAACACAATGCAACGAGGCAACCTTTGTTGTAGTAACTTGTACCTGCGTTATTTGAGTTTTCATCCTGACGGTAGAATTTCACCCATGCATCAAAGCTTGATTCAGCCACAGTTTGAATCTCACGACCCGGATTTTGCAAATAGCGATCTATTTGTGCTTTTAAAAGCTTGATATAAGAATCCTGATTGATCACACCGCTACGCAGCAAGATCAAATCATCATAATACGATGTAAAACCTTCAAAAATCCAAAGCAAAGAGGTATAGCCTTCTTTGTTGAGGTCATAATTCACAAAGTTTTCTGGACGGATAAATTTTACCAACCATGAGTGGAAATATTCATGGCTGCATAACCCTAAGAAACGTTGATAATCTGCCGATGGTTCTACAGGTTCATTGGCTTTTGGTAAATCATCACGCGGGCTAATTAAACTCGTACTGTTTGGATGCTCTAAACCACCATAGCTATTGGCCGTTGCCATGGTCATAAAGGTATAGTCTTTAAATGGTGCCGAACCAAACATTGAAATTTCAGTCGAACAAATTTTTTCGATGTCTTGCTGCATACGCTGCGCGTTCATAGCATGTTTGCCCGACACCACAAACTCATGCGGAATGCCGTTGGCTTCAAAACTAAAACGGGTTTGTTCCGCCAGTTCAAACGGTGCATCAATTAACTGAGCATAGTTATCTGCATATAAGGTATAACGACCTTTCACTAAACTTTTTGACTTTAATCCAGTCGCAAGTTGGAAATGCTTTAACTCGGGTGGCAAGAAAACTTCAACCTCAATGGCTGTATCTTCTTGGTCAACTAAACCTAAACATGCGCAAGCTGGATTGACATATAAACGGCTTTGATCGACATAAGCACCACGGACCGATAAATCGAAGGCATATACATCATATTCAACCGTGATCAACTCATGATCTGTATTGAATAAACGCCATTTATTTTTTTCAAATTTCTCAATTTGTAACAAACGCCCATCTTCATCATATGCTCGAACGGCTTCGATATGCTTCGAAAATTCACGGATTAAGTAACTTCCGGGAATCCAAGTAGGCAACGAAAGCACCTGTGTAGGATTTGCCAAGAAACGTGCAGTGACATGGACTAGATGCTGACGATAATCGTCAAATTCGATTTGATAATGCAACATAATGGGCGATATAAAATAAATAAAAGATAACTTATCAATTAGATTAACATTTTTTACAACTGAATGCGGAACTGTCGCAATTGTCTACAATAATGACTAGTCAGCAGAAAAAAAAAGGCATAGCATGCCTAAAAATTTTTTCGTTTTACCACCAACGGAATGGTTGGTTAAGGAACCTCATTGAAACACATGATTTACCTCATCGCGCTGCTTAGTTTTCTATGCTCCACGATAGCAAATGCTGCCCTTTTAAATATTGTCCCTGAAACCGTTGAAGCTGAAGCTTGGACCATTTTAGACCCTCAGTCGGGTCAGGTGATTGCAGAACATAATAGCCATGTTCAGCGTGCCCCTGCTTCACTTACCAAAATGATGGTGGCTTATATTGCTTTAAAGGAAATTAAAGCAGGTCATTTAAAGAAAAATGAAATCTTAACCGCAACCCCAGTCGTACAAGTGGTTCAATGGGATGAATCACAAATGTATCTCAAAGCTGGTGAACAAATTTCAGTTGATCAGCTTTTAGCAGGTCTTGTGGTCATGTCAGCCAATGATGCCGCAGTGACTTTAGCTGAACGCATTTCTGGTGATATTCCAAAATTTATTGAACGCATGAACAAAGAAGCTAAAGCTTTGGGCATGAATGACACCAATTTTCAAAATCCAGCCGGTATTACCATGCCAGAACATTATTCATCGGCGGCTGACCTTGCACGTTTAGGGCAAGCACTGGTGACTGACACACCTGACTATTTGTATTATTCAAAACAACAAAGTTTTAGTTATAACCAACGCTTCCACCGTGCAACCAATATCTTATTAAAACAAGATCCCACCGTTGATGGCTTAAAAACAGGTTTTACTAAAGCTGCAGGTTATAACTTAGCTTTAACAGCCAACCGTTTGATCGCGAATCCTGACGCGCCAGAACGTCGTTTGATTGTTGTAGTATTAGGGGCAAAAAGTGGATTAAAACGTGCAGAAGTAGCACACAACCTCATGAACTTGGCTTATACCTATACACGTAATGAAGTTGCAATCAAAGATAAGCAATTAATTGCAGAATTACCTGTGGTTAAATCAACCTTGAAAATGTTTAAGGTGGAAACTCAACAACCTAAACTGATTACAACTTCACTTTATGATCAAGCTTATGCCATCGATTTAAAAGCTTTTGATCCTACACAGCAACGTATTCTTTTAAATACTGGCAATGGCCAAATTCAAGCCATTGAACCACTTCATGAAACACAGACTAAACTGAGTGTTGAAGTAAATGAAAAAGAACTCACTGCGCCTTTGGCTGAAGTAATGAAATTAGCCACCGTTACTGTTTATCAAAATAATCAGCTGATCAATACCTTTGATATCGAAGATGACGTGCAAATTGAAGAAGCCAATATTTTTGAGCGTTTCATGATGTGGATCAAAGGCCTTTTTAGCATCTTTAATACGGATGCAGCAGAAGTTAAAACCTACCCTTTAGGTCAATGATGTGATTATGTAACTTGTAAGACAATTCGTTATTTGTGCAATAAAGAAGATGACATACTCGTGCCATCTTCTTTTTTTCAACAATAATAAAATAGGTAATTCAATGAATAACGCTGATGACTCCAAGTTACACCATATTGTCATTGTCGGTGGTGGTGCTGGTGGTTTAGAACTGGTTACGCAACTCGGTGATTTACTCGGGAAAAAAAAGAAAGCGCGCATTACCCTCGTAGATATGAAACTCACGCATGTCTGGAAACCCCTTTTACATGAAATTGCCGCAGGCACGATGTCAGTCAGCGAAGAAGAAATCAACTACTATGCGCATGCTGCGAAGCATCATTATGAGTTTGTCTTGGCTAAGTTTGAAAATGTTCATCCTACTGAAAAAACCATTCAGCTCAGCAAAGTCCAACAAGGAAAATATGAATCTACTCAAGAACAACTGCAACTGAGTTATGACACCCTTGTTCTTGCTTTAGGCTCAGTTTCTAACGATTTCAACACGCCGGGCGTGTATGAACATTGCCACTATTTGGACAGCCTACAACAAGCTGAAATCTTCCAACAAGATCTCTTACAGTTATATTTGGATGCGCAAAATAGCAATACAGCACGTGAGTTGAAAATTGCCATTATTGGCGCAGGTGCAACTGGCGTTGAACTCTCCGCAGAATTGGTCGAAGCCAAACATAATTTTTATAAATATGGTTTAAATAAAATTCATCCGCAAAGCGTACAGATCAATTTAATTGAAGGTGCTGATCGGATTCTGCCTGCACTCCCTGAAAAAATGGCCGAGCATGCACAGCAGCAATTACAACGCATGAAAATTGAGGTCTTAACCTCTAAACGTGTGGAAAAAGTCGATGCTGAACATGTTTATTTTAATGATGGCAGTAAAATTAAAGCTGAACTGAAAGTATGGGCTGCAGGTATTAAAACACCAGAAGTGATTTCGAAGCTTGAAGGTTTTGAAAAAGACCGTATGGGGCGTTTAAGTGTGTATGCAACACTACAAACCAAAGCCTACCCTGACATTTTCGCTTTTGGTGATTGTGCTCATTGCCAACCGCGTGCAGATGAACCCGTCCTCGGCCCACGCGCTCAAGTTGCCAGCCAACAAGCGTCATTTCTCGTGGATTGCTTAAAGGCACGCATCCGTGGTCAGCAACTCCCAATGTTCGTATTTTCAGACAAAGGCTCCCTAGTCTCATTAAGTAAACATAAAGCAGTAGGTGAACTTTTAGGTCAGGTCAATGTTCAAGGCTTTGTTGCCAAATCAATGTATGTTTCATTGTATCGAATGCATCAAGCCACAATTTACGGCTATGCACATGCAGGACTATTAACGGCTAAAGATTTTGTTACACGAAAAATCGCGCCTAAAATTAAATTGCATTGAAATTTACAGATCTGCCCCAATTAATGAAAAAAGCATCATAAACATTTAAAAATTGCATTTTTTTGATAAATTTAGTCTACAAAAGTGCAATTTCACTTTATGATGTAACCCTTAAAAAATTGAATGGATCAATAACATGACTGCTATTGCAAATAACTCTGTGGTTTCTTTCCACTACACATTGACTAATGCAGAGGGTGAAACTCTCGACCAATCTCAAGGTGAGCCACTAGCATATTTGCACGGCGCTGGTAACATCATTCCAGGTCTTGAAAAAGCACTTTTAGGCAAAACTGTTGGTGAAAAATTCACTGTAACTGTTCCTGCTGCTGAAGGTTATGGCGAATACAACCCTGATCTCGTTCAAGAAGTTCCTGCTCAAATGTTCCAAGGCGTGGACAACATCCAACCTGGTATGCAATTCCAAGCTCAAACTGATGACGGCGTTCAAATCGTGACAGTTAAAGCGGTTGAAGGCGACAACGTTGTTGTTGATGCAAACTTCCCACTTGCTGGTCAAGATTTAACTTTCGAAGTTGAAATCGTTGAAATCCGTGAAGCTTCTGCTGAAGAACTTGAACACGGTCACGTACACGGTGCAGGCGGTCACCACCACTAAGATCCTCTGATCTCAAGTGCAAAAAGGCAAAGTTTTTACTTTGCCTTTTTTTATTTGCTATATTTCATGTAAAGCAAATAATTTATTGAATAAGAATGAAAACTCATACCCTTCTATTAAGTCTATGTCTCATAAATATGTCTTTTCCAGCATACGGATCTAGCGATACTTGTCGCAGTTTCGAATTAAAAAGCGCAAAGCAACTCAATCGCGTCTATCAAAAAGATGAATTCTATATTTTTTATTCGGATAAACAGAAAAGTAGAGACCGCATCCAAAATCTGAACGATACAAACAATAATGCAATTCCTGACTATATCGAAGATATTGCCATCCAAGCAGTCGCATCAAGAGATATCTTTAAACTAGCAGGATTTAGACATCCTCTAAAAAGCCCAAGATATAAGAATGTAAAGGCTATTGCCATATATGTACACGAACTAAAAGGAAATGGGCTCGCCTATGAAAACTCATCTCGAGCGCCAAGTGCCACGAATCTTAAAAATAATCTTTGCTTTATCAGCATTTCTATTTCAAATCAATTAAAAGACTTTCCTGGAAATTATTGGACTACGATCACTCACGAATTATTTCATTTATACCAATATAGCTATGCACAATTTAAAAACGCATGGTACTTGGAAAGTATGGCTAATTGGGCTGAACGTGCACTTAGACGTGATATTACACCGCAAACAACTCAATTACGTGCATTACCCCAAAATGCATTACAAGTTAATGAGCAATTCTTTAATAAAAACTATAATCACATGTGGCGGCGTTTGTTTTTCAAACAACAAAAAGATGCATTCTTAGTCCCCGATGAGCTTCTAAAGAGAACTTATATTGATGGTTCACTGGTATTTAAAGATAATGTTTGGTATGGAACTAAATTTGCAAAACATTTTTTAACCGACCTAGAAAATTCATCCATTAAAATAAGTAACGAAAAAAAATGGAACCCTTATCAATGGAAAGAATCGGATCAAAAGCTAAAGCAATGGAATTGTACAATCTTTAAAACTTATCAAAACAACCTTAAAGAATTTGATAAAAAAGATAATGAAATTAAATCTCTAAATGAAATATCATCAAAATCTATTAATGATTTTTGTTCGTGATAGAAAAAAAGCAGGCCACGGCCTGCTTTTTTAAAATGGATAATTCATTCATACTATTAACGACGTTGGTTATAAATCTGCTGCGCTGCAGGTAGATTTTTACGCATCGCTTCAATACGTTGTGAGTTTGATGGATGCGTTGATAAGAATGATGAACCTCCCGCACCTTCAAGCTTGTTCATTTTTTCCCAAAGCGTAATCGCCGCTTGTGGGTTATAACCTGCACGTGCCATTAACATTAAACCACCTTGGTCAGCACGGCTTTCTAGAGAACGTGAATACGGTAACCCTATACCGATTTGACTACCTAACTGCGCAGCAGCAGTGCCCAATTGACCGACATTATTGCCTGCGGCACTTAAACCAATATTCAGCGCAAGATCCGTTAAAGCTTGAGCACCCAATTTACTTTTTGCATGTTCTTCAAGAGCATGGACCATTTCATGTCCCATAACCGCTGCAATTTCTGCATCAGTTAAATTTAGTTTATTGACGATACCTGTATAAAATACAACTTTACCGCCTGGAGCTACAAAGGCATTGACTTGATCAGATTTCATGACCGCCAATTGCCATTGGAACGCTTGACCCGTTTGGTTCATTTGGTCTGCATAAGGACGCAGTTTTTGGAATACAGTATTAATGCGCTTATATGTACTCGAAGAGGTATCGAGCTGATTTTTAGAACGCGCGTCTGTCACCATTTTGTTATAACTTTGTGTTGCTTGCGCGTTCAATGTAGCAGTATCCGCTCCTGCCATATCTGCCACTGTCGCACAGCCCGAAATCGTCATTACACCGGCCATACACAGGCTCGTTAGAATTATTTTTTTCATTAAGGATACTCCAGACCATTAAAATATAAGTGAATTTATGGATATTATATTCTTATGGTTTGGAGCTTAAAACGAAGTTATAGCGACTTATAATAGTATTTATGTAATTTTTTTAAGCTGAAAATTGAAGAACCAACCAATAGATTAAACAAACCACATTCAAGCCTAAATAAACATGCATTAATGGCTTGATTTTTTCTTCTAACTGCACATTTTTTCGCTTAAAAAATAGGACAGCATTTTGTATCAAAACTATAGGTACAAGAATACATGCAATAATCACCGACAAACCAATTAGGGCTTGATAAATCAATTGAGGATCTTGAGTTTGGGCACGAATAATCATCATGGCAATGGTAGGTGCTCCCCCCATCGCAAATAATAAAGAATAAAAAATGGTGGTCGAAATATTCTTTTGCATCCTGCACTTCTCTTCCTAATTTAAATTGCATTTTAGCAACTCAACACAAAGTGTGTAGCGAACTAAAATGCAACTTTAGTCTTGAAAACAGCCGATATTAACGACGTACACTCGATGGTGTCGCATTTTTATAATATTGCTGTGCTTCTGGCATCATTTTTTGCATAGCAGCAATACGGTCATTATTGCTTGGGTGTGTAGACATAAATTTGCTCAGTGCGTCGTTGCCACTGTTATCATTCGCATTCATTTTTTTCCACAATGAAATCGCCGCTTCTGGATTGTATCCAGCCTTTGCCATTATCACTAGGCCACCTTTGTCTGCGCGGCTTTCCAAATTACGTGAATACGGCAAGCCCACACCGAACTGACTCCCCAAGTCAAGCAAGGTTGCACCATAGCCACCTGCTGCATTACCTACGTATTGTGAACCTATACTCACTGCAAGATTAGTCAGTGCAGAAGCACCAATTTTATTTTTTGCATGTTCCTCTAAGGCATGCACCATTTCGTGGCCCATGATTGCCGCGACTTCATCATCCGTGAGTTTGAGTGTTTCGACGATTCCTGTATAGAAAACAACTTTGCCACCGGGTGCGACATAGGCGTTAATTTCTTTAGATTTAATAACGGCCACTTTCCAATCAAATGCCTGCCCTGTCTGGTTCATTTGATCTGCAAATGGTTTCATTTTCCAGAAAACACGGTTTACTTTTTGATAAGTCGCAGACTTGGTATCGAGCACTTGTTTGGTCTGTGCGTCTTTCAGCATTGCGTTATAAGACTGAGTTGCCTGTAAGTTCAATGATGCAGAATCGGCACCTGCAAGATCAGCAATCGTGGTACAACCTGATAAAGAAGCTGCTACGGCAAAGCATGCCAAAGATTTTTTATAATTCATCATGATCTCTAGTTATTTATAAAGAGTGTCAAATATATACAAAAAATTGACTGACTCAATATTTTTATGCTTATTTTTTTCAAAATCTTTATTTTTCCATTATTTAAATTTAATATCTGATGTTACCCCGTAAAAATATTTTCACATTTTTTAAATACTTTTAAGTATATTCGGCGGAGTCTTACATCTAGGGTTTAAATAAAGGGATTAGCCTTCGGCTGGAGGTACCTCTTACGAAACGTTGTTTCTCATTTGGCAAAATGAGAAGCGTGCTTCGCAAGGAAACCATCTTGCGGTGCAATGCACCTCACCGACAAAACTCGTTCACTAGTGTCAAATTATTCACAGTATTGCAAAAACATTTTTGATTAAAAGTTGTCCTGTCTCAAACACTTGCGGATGACCTTACCGCGTATCATTCTTTTATTTGAATCAAATGGCACTTCGGATGTTACTAAGTATTATCAGTTTATAATACATGTCGTTTTTTGAAGTTTTATTCTTCGCTATATAAAAAAAGCCCCGCTTTCGCGAGGCTTTTTTACATCTTAATTCAACAGCACATTATGCGTCGAATGGATGACGTAATACGATTGTTTCATCACGGTCTGGACCAGTTGAAATGATGTCGATTGGACATTCGATCAATTGCTCAAGACGTTTAACATAGTTAATTGCAGCTTGTGGCAATTGATCTAATGATTTCGCACCGAAAGTAGACTCAGACCAACCTGGCATAGTTTCGTAGATCGGTTTTAAAGTTTCAAATGCAAGCGCATCAGAAGAACCTACACAACCAGAATCAGCTGCTTCGTAACCTACACAGATTTTCACTTCTTCTAAACCATCTAGAACGTCTAGTTTAGTTAAGCAAATACCAGAAAGTGAGTTTACTTCTACTGAACGACGTAGAATTTCAGCATCGAACCAACCACAACGACGTTGACGGCCAGTAGACGCACCAAACTCAGAACCTACTGTACCCAAGTGTTTACCGATCGCATCACCAACATCGTTAGCAGCATCATAAACAAGTTCAGTTGGGAACGGACCAGCACCTACACGAGTTGTGTACGCTTTAGTAATACCCAATACATAGTCAAGGTGTAATGGACCAAGACCTGAACCTGAGCTTACGCCACCAGCAGTTGTATTTGAAGAAGTCACATACGGGTATGTACCGTGGTCAACGTCAAGAAGTGAACCTTGCGCGCCTTCAAACATGATTTTCTTACCTGCTTTACGGTAAGCATGAAGTTCGCCAGTAACGTCCATCACCATAGGTTCGATGACTTTACGCCATTCGTCACATAGAGCGATCACATCTTCAACTTTAACGGCTTCAACACCGAAGAATTGAGTCAATTGGAAGTTATGGTATTCAAGAAGCTCTTCAAGTTGAGCTTTAAGATGAGCACCACCACGAACCAAGTCAGCAACACGGATTGCACGACGAGCCACTTTGTCTTCGTATGCAGGACCGATACCACGACCTGTAGTACCAATTTTCGCATTGCCACGTTTTTTCTCACGTGCTTGGTCAAGTGCGATATGGTGTGGAAGGATCAACGGACAGTTTGGAGAAATACGTAGACGTTCACGTACAGGCACGCCTTCTTTTTCTAAAACTTCCATTTCATGGATTAAAGCTTCAGGTGATAAAACAACACCATTACCAATTAAGCACAATACGTTGTCACGTAAAATACCAGATGGAATGAGGTGTAATACAGTTTTCTTACCACCAACCACAAGTGTATGACCTGCGTTGTGTCCGCCTTGATAGCGAACTACCGCAGCCGCTTGATCTGTGAGCAGGTCGACGATCTTACCTTTACCTTCGTCGCCCCATTGGGTACCAAGTACCACAACATTCTTGCCCATAATAGCCTCATTGCATCATGCTGTTAAAATTGGAAAAAACGTGTGTGCCCGCAGGCACATCCGCGATTAAATTTGTTTGATTGTCCACTCGCCATTTGCATTCACCAACTGGTGCGTTGCATATGGTGCAGAGCTTAAATCATCATTACCTAACAATTGAACCACACTGAACCCTTCGGTACGTGCTGCCTCAATTGCCTTTAATAAATCTGCTTCGATGCCTTTTGGTGCAACCAAAAATTGGCTTTTCTGAACTTGACCTGCAGTTAATGCATATAAGTCACAAGAGAAACCTGTTGCTGGACGCGCACGGCCGAAGTGTTCACCAATACCGTCATAACGGCCGCCTTGAGCCAATGGCGCAGCGCGGTTTGGCGCATATACGGCATACATTAAACCAGTGTGATAGTGATATGAACGAAGTTCAACCACATCGATACCAATGTGTAGATCAGGCCAACGGGCTTGGATTGCCGCTTGAGTCGATTTCACTGCATCAAAAGCCAGTTTAAATGCTTCATTTGCCAATACATCAGCCGTTAAATTGGCTTGCAATGCATCTAAGTCACTTGCAAAACGACCTAATGTATAGAAGTCAGCACCATTTGGAATGCTTTGCGTGAATTCAGCAAGTTCAGGCAGCGCTTTACGTTGATACAAGTCAGATAACTGACGTTCAACCGCTTTGCTCAAGCCAGCTTGTTTTACCATGCTGCGGAATAAACCGACATGCCCTAAATCAAGATGGATACCATCTGCATGACCTGCTTTAGCAAGCAAGTTGATCATGACATCAATCAGTTCAACGTCAGCATCAATGCTGTCTGAACCAAATAATTCTGCACCTAACTGTAAAGGTGCACGTGTGGTATTAAAACCCTGTGGCTTAGTATGTAGTACTGTACCAGCGTAGCAATAACGAGCTACACCTTCGACAGGATGTACATGCGCATCAATACGAGCCACTTGTGGTGTCATATCGGCACGCACACCAAGCAAACGACCTGAAAGTTGGTCGATAACTTTAAAAGTGGCTAAGTCTAAATCTTGATTCGATTCTGAAAGAGAAGATAGAGATTCGATGTATTCAATGAATGGCGTGTACACCAACTGATAACCTCGAGATGCGAGGAAATCTAATGCTTCACGACGCAAAGATTCAATCACTTGCGCCTGTTCTGGCAGTACATCAGCTACACCATCAGGTAATAACCATGTCTCTGAAATGGGCATGTTGTAAACCTAAATTCTTGTCAGCGCGGAACAAATCCGCATAAAAAAATCGGGAGCACACCCGATTTCTCATAGTTTAGCACGATAGTTTTACGCTTGCACACGACTTTTTCATAAAAGATGCTTCAGCATTCATTACTTCATCTACAGCTTTAACTTTTACAACTAAATCCATGTTTATGCTTATATTTTAAAATCCTGTGAACGTTATTTTTTTAACCATTTGATAAAAAATAATAAGCGTCCTACTTTCTATAGATGAAGTTTTAAACAAAGTTATAAATATGATCAGGCTCAATAACTTAATTTAAGACTCGAACCTCAATCCAAAGGAAGTGCTGTAGTTTGTTTAACAGCCTGTAACGGTATCTCTGTTTTTACATTTTGCACACTGGCGATCTGCGTTAAATGATGAATCTGAAACTTTCGATAGGCTTCTAAATCTGCCACGACGATACGTAAGAAAAAGTCACAATCCCCTGCCATGAGTTGACATTCAACGACCTCAGGCATCGTTTGAATCGCTGCGACAAAATCATTCACGGTTTTTGCATCTTGACCTTTTAGCCAAATCCGCGCAAATACCGTTAAACTTAAATTCAATTTTGACTGATTCAGTAAAGCCACATATTTCTCAATATAGCCTTCATCTTCGAGTTGCTTGACCCGTCTCAAACATGGCGAAGGCGATAAACCAACAAGTTGGGCCAATTCATTATTTTGTAGTTTTCCATTTTGCTGTAATGCTTGCAAAATGCGTTTATCTATCTGATCCATTAACAAAGGCACTAAATTTCACAATAAGCTTTATTTTAGCAATTTCATTGCACAATAAAAGCGATCTTTCATAAAATAGCTGCCAAATGCTGCTCAGATATCCATAAAATATTGCTTTCGATCTCGCTTCATGGAAAACGTCATGATGATGTTTAGACAAAGTACACTCAATCACACCCATTCAGAGCATTCTATTGAGTTTAAACGAGGTCTAAAAACATCTATTCCAATGCTGCTGGGCATTATTCCTTTTGCATTAGTTTTGGGTGCTCAGGCAACACATAAAGGCTTTTCTAGTTTAGAAGTTCCGTTTTTGACTGGTCTTAACTTTGCTGGTGGTTCTGAATTTGCCATTTTAGAAGTTTGGACCAATCCCCCTAATATTCTCATGCTGATGTTTATTACGTTTTTAGTGAATAGTCGGCACCTATTAATGGGGGCGAGCCTTGTCCCGTATTTAAGACATCTACCAAATCGTACGGTTTATACCGCTTTATTTTTTATGTGCGATGAAAGTTGGGCCGTAGGTTTGGCCGATGCGCAAAAAAAATCCAATGTTTTGGGAATTCAGCGCGCCTTTAGTTTAATGTTCTATGCAGGCTTATGCTGTGCTCTATATTTGATGTGGGTTGGCTTTACCACGCTAGGGGCAATGATCGGACCGATACTTGGCGATATTAGTCGACTTGGTTTTGATATGGCCTTCCCTGCTGTATTTCTTGTTTTACTGCGTGGCATGTGGAAAGGCTTTAAAGCGGCGCGTCCATGGCTGGTCAGTTTGATTGCCGCATCTCTGGCTTATTTGTATCTCCCTGCGGGCTGGTATGTTCCGATTGGCGCAGTTACGGGTATTGCTTCTGCATTTTTCCTAATTGGAGATGATGCATGATTCACACCAGCACCCTGATCGCCATCTTATTTATTGCTTTAACCACCTACCTGACCCGTATCTTGGGTTATGTGTTACTGAAAAACCGTAGCCTCACCAACAAACAACGTCAAATTATGGAAGTTGTTCCCGGCTGTGTATTGATCTCAGTGATTGCGCCCTATTTTGTCAAAGATCATCCTGCTGATTTAATCGCGATGGCCATTACCCTATTTGCAGCATCACGTTTTTCGTTATTGCCTACCGTTGTGATTAGCATGCTTTCAGCAGCAGTATTAAGACAAATTTTGATTTAACTAAGTAATACGCGATCATGTTTTGAATAACGAAAGAACTACGATTTAAACCCAATGATGATGAATATTAGGAATCATCTTATTGGATAAAAAATACCCATACCTTGAGATCACATGCTTCATGCAGATATCGAGGTGTTGGCAGTCTTTTGTATTTTTTTGATTAGCTTTGGTCTGTCTTGACCACTTTTGCCAAAAGGTTCACCAACTCTGCATTTTGCAATTCAACTTGCTGTAATTTGTGAGTGGTTTGATCTAATACTTCTTGCTGGATATGCATTTTCTTTGCAAGGTCTTGCATAATTTCCAAGGTCTTTTTCAGGTTGGCTTCTAGATGCACCACTTTTTCTTCAAGTGGCAAGGTTTCATGCGCGGTAGATTGCGATACGTCACGATTAAACTGTAGCCAAATTAAAAATATAACCGCCAGCGCCAATAATAAAATAAATCCCCAAAGTAACATCAACATCATGCTCAATACTCTTTATATATTTCTTTGACTTTCATCTTAAACAATAAATCGGCTGTGCTTGAATATTTTTTAAAGTTTTTCAATATTTTCGAGATACATCAACGACATTACGCATGATTTTTCATCTAATTTTAGAAAATAAAAAAACACCTACAAGCTAGTAGATGTTTTCTATATTGGATAAGTTTGAATTTTTATAAAGAGTGAAAACTTTCACATAAATCGAGCAAGCGGTTCGCATAGCCCCATTCATTGTCATACCATGCGAAAACTTTTGCTTGCTTTCCTACCACCATGGTTTGATTCAAATCGACAATCAATGAATAAGGTGAATGATTAAAATCACTTGAGACCAAGGGCTCATCGGTTACTGACATAATTTCATGATAATCAAAACGTGCAGCTTTGCTTAACACTGCATTTAACTCATGCTTGGTGATAAGCGATTGGGACACAAAACTTAAATCGATTGCAGCAACATTGATCGTCGGTACACGAATCGAATAGCCATCGATTCGATCTTCCATTTTCGGCATGACCCGTTTCAATGCCCCTAGAGCTGAAGACGTCGTTGGAATAATATTTTGACCCGAAGCTCGCGCCCGACGTAAGTCACGATGTGCATGATCCAATACAGACTGATCCGCAGTCACAGCATGAATTTCTGTCATGAGTGCTGTGTCTATACCAAAGGCATCATCAATAATTTTGACTAAAGGCACCAAAGCCTGCGTGGTACACGACACACTCGAAATAATTTGATCCGTCGCTTTGACTTCATGATGATTAACACCATACACAATCGCAGCATCGACACTGTCAAACGGCGCCGCACCAATAATCACACGTTTGGCACCTGCACCAATATGTTGTGTGGCTGCCTCTCGCGATCTAAATAAACCTGTACATTCGAGTACCACATCGACATTCAGTTGCTGCCAAGGCAAAAGACTCGGCTGTGCTTCATTTAAAACTTGCACTTTGAGATGCGCTTGAGCACAAGAGATATCTAGAAAAATAGCGCTATCTTGTTCAAGAATTTCGACTTGGCCTGCAAAACGACCATGCGTGGTGTCATATTTAAACAAATGCACCATGGTTTCCACATCAGCGACATCATTTATGGCAACAATTTCATAATGAAATTCTTTTGGATTTTCAAACCAAGCGCGTAATACATTGCGTCCGATTCGACCAAATCCATTAATTGCCACTCGCTGCATGACCAATCCTTCGTTTTGAAACAAAAATAAAGCATCTATATGTTAATGGATTTCAACATGAAAACGTTATCATTTATTCGTTTAATGCTTATTGGGCTTTATTTTTATAAAACTTTAGCACCTGTATAGATCCAAATATTAGCTTCACTAGAAATGTACAGCACTAAGATCAAGTCCAAACACTATTATTAAATTGGGTATAAACATGCAATTATCCAAATGAACTGAAAATATAAAAGCAAAGCACCTTCACGTAGACTATTTATCAACATGTTGAATTTGAACTTTTAAAGCTTTTCAAGACATATAAATAACTGATGTTATGCACGAAAAAGTAATTAAGCATTTTTAAAATGCTTTTTAAGTTTATTCGACGGAGTCTTACATTTTTGAATTGATAAAGGGATTAGCCTTCGGCTGGAGGTACTCTTACGAAACATTGTTTCTCATTCGGCAAAATGAGAAGCGTGCTTCGCAAGGAAACCAACTTGCCGTGCAATGCACCTCACCGACAAAACACTTTCACTAGCGTCAAATTATTGAAAATATCGCAAAAACATTTTTGATTAAAAGTAGCCCTATCTCAAACACTTGCGGATGACGTTACCGCGTATCGTTCTTTTATTTGAATCAAATTTCGCTTCTGATGTTACTGCGCAACATCAGTAAATAAAACGCAGCAACAGTGCGCTCACAAGATTAATCAATGAATACTTTCAGCGTTCCAAAGGTTTAAAAATCTAAAAATATAGGTGCTAAATTTAAAACATATAAAAAGTCATAGAGATAGCCGAAAATCATTGGTCACTACACCTTTTTCCGTTATAATTTAGCGTTTTTAAATTTTATGTCAGCATCTCAAGCCAGCTTTAAAATTTTGTAAGACTTGCTTGATAGGCTATTACCAAATCGAAATTAGGAGAGACTTGGTTGTGAGTACTCGTTTTATGACATCAGCTGAAATTCGCGAAGCTTTTTTAAGCTACTTTGAATCGCAAGGGCATACACGTGTCGCGTCGAGTTCTCTGGTACCTGCCAACGACCCAACACTATTGTTCACAAATGCTGGTATGAACCAGTTTAAAGACTGCTTCCTTGGTCTTGAAAAACGTGACTACGTTCGTGCAACTTCTTCACAAAAATGTGTCCGTGCCGGCGGTAAACACAACGACTTAGACAACGTTGGTTATACAGCGCGTCACCACACATTCTTTGAAATGTTGGGTAACTTCTCATTTGGTGACTACTTCAAACGTGATGCCATCACATTTGCTTGGGATTTCTTAACCAACGAAAAATGGTTAGGTCTGCCAAAAGATAAACTATATGCCACTGTTTACCATACAGATGACGAAGCATTTGATATCTGGAACAAAGAAATTGGTCTAGACGCTTCACGCATTATCCGTATCGGTGACAATAAAGGCGAAAAATACGCTTCAGATAACTTCTGGGCAATGGGCGATACAGGTCCTTGCGGTCCATGTTCTGAAATTTTCTTTGACCATGGCGACCATATCTGGGGCGGCTTACCAGGCACTCCTGAAGAAGATGGCGACCGTTTCATTGAAATTTGGAACAACGTATTCATGCAGTTCAACCGTACTGCTGATGGTGTTCTGCATGCCCTTCCTGCACCTTCTGTAGATACAGGTATGGGCCTTGAGCGTATTTCTGCAGTTTTACAGCATGTAAACTCAAACTACGAAATTGACCTATTCCAAAACCTACTTAAAGCTGCTGCTGAAATCATTGGTTTAGATACCACTGAACTTGAAGCAAAAGCACAAGCAGAAAACAAACCAGTTGAATACCCTGCTTCACTTAAAGTTGTGGCTGACCATGCACGTTCTTGCTGCTTCTTGATTGCAGACGGTGTTAACCCGTCTAACGAAGGCCGTGGCTATGTACTTCGCCGTATTATCCGTCGTGCAGTACGTCATGGTAACAAATTGGGTGCAACAGGCTCATTCTTCCATAAAATGTTGCAGCCGCTGATCGACGTGATGGGCGCTGCTTATCCTGAGCTTGCTGCACAGCAAGCACGTATCGAAGCACAGCTTTTGAAAGAAGAAGAACAATTCGCAAAAACTTTAGAGCAAGGTTTGAAATTGCTTGAAGGCGAATTGGCTCAACTTAAAGGTTCAGTGATTCCAGGCGAAACTGTATTTAAACTTTACGATACTTACGGCTTCCCGACTGACTTAACAGCAGACATTGCACGTGAACGTGATTTAACGATTGATGAAGCTGGTTTCGAAGTCGAAATGGCGGCTCAACGTCAACGTGCGCGTGATGCTGGTAAATTTGCTGTCGACTACAACTCAATTGTCAAAGTTGAAGGCGAGACTCAATTTGACGGCTATGACGCAACTCAAGGCCAAGGTCAAATTGTTGCAATCTACAAAGACGGCGAACAAGTTGATGAAGTTTTTGAAGGTGACGAAGCACTAATCGTTCTAAACCAAACTCCGTTCTATGCAGAAAGTGGCGGTCAAGTTGGCGATACAGGTATCTTCAAAAACGAAACTGGTATTTTTGAAGTTCAAGACACCAAAAAATCAGGCGGCGCATTTGTACACCAAGGCATCGTGACCATGGGTAACTTAAAAGCGGCTCAAGCGGTTGAAGCGATTGTTAAAGCAGATATCCGTGCAGCAACATCGCGCAACCACTCTGCGACTCACCTGTTGCATGCAGCGCTGCGCCAAGTTTTGGGTACGCACGTACAGCAAAAAGGCTCATTGGTTGCCAGCGAACTTTTACGTTTTGACTTTGCCAATGATCAGCCTGTTTCATTTGAACAGCTTCAAGAAATTGAACGCATTGTCAATGCCGAAGTGATTGCCAACACTGCTGTTTCAACTGAACTTTTAGACATCGATGCGGCCAAAGAAAAAGGCGCAATGATGTTGTTCGGTGAGAAATACGGTGACGAAGTACGTGTACTTTCAATGGGTACAACCAAAGATGAGAAAAACTTCTCTATCGAACTTTGTGGCGGTATTCATGTAAAACGCACCGGTGATATTGGTCTATTCAAAATCACTTCTGAAGGTGGTGTTGCTGCAGGCGTACGTCGTATTGAAGCCGTTACGGGTACTGAAGCTGTTGAAGCTGCGCAAAAAGCAGATCGTGACATTCATGCAATCAACGATTTGCTGAAAGCGCAAAAAGATCAAACTTTAGAAAAAGTTGAAGCTTTGTCTCACACAGCATCTAGCTTGCAAAAACAAATTGAACAATTGAACCAAAAATTGGCAAGCTTCCAAGCCGCTGAGTTATTGAGTCAAGTTCAAGAGATTGGTGGCCGTAAAACATTAATCACCACGGTTCAAGGTGTAGATGCGAAATCACTTCGCAACTTGCACGACGGTGTGAAATCTAAGTTAGACAATGCTGTGATCGTGATCGCAGCGGTTGATGCCGACAAAGTGAGCCTCATTGCTTCGGTTGCTAAAGAATACACTGCTGCTGTAAAAGCAGGTGACATCATCAAACACCTTGGTCAAGAACTTGGCGGTAAAGGTGGTGGTAAACCTGATATGGCTCAAGGTGGTGCGCCTTATAGCGACAAACTTGAAGCGGTAATGACTGACCTCGTTGCATGGTTAGCTGCAAAATAAGACCAAAAGTCCTATAGCTCAAAGTGACTCACCTCCTTTGAGCAAATCAACAGGTTTAAGCAGTGTGTTTTTTAATGCTGGATCCTGCTTAAACACTGTTGATGCGTGAAAGCGCAAACTCAATCATCATGTTGAAACCAATATTCAACCTCTGGCTAAATGATGAAAATGGAGTCTAAAAGGCTGGGTTCATGTGAATCCCCTGCAGACACAAAGTATCTATTTGAACTCCTCCTACCTTGGAGTTCATAAGCTACGTGGTATATTAAAATCGCGCCGAAGTGCGGTCTTAAAATATGTGTAAGTGCTTTAAGTCTTTAGACTTATTTACTTGGTAAGGATAGTTATGGCATTAATCGTTCAAAAATATGGCGGTACCTCAATGGGTACTCCAGAGCGCATTTTAAATGTTGCTCGTCGTGTAAAGCGTTGGCATGATCACGGTCACAAAGTTGTGGTTGTTGTATCTGCAATGAGTGGCGAAACCAATCGTCTACTTGCTTTAGCGAAAGCCATTACCGAAACACCTGATCCACGCGAATTAGACCAAATGGTGTCTACGGGTGAACAGGTAACGATTTCTATGTTAGCAATGGCACTTAACTCTATTGGTGTTGAAGCTAAATCACTTACAGGTCGTCAAGTTGGTATTAAAACCGACAGCGCATTTACCAAGGCGCGTATTGAAGCGATTGATACAGATGTATTGACTTCAAACCTTGACGCTGGACGTGTCATTGTAGTGGCAGGTTTCCAAGGCTTTGATGCCGAAGGTAACACTACGACTCTAGGTCGTGGTGGTTCTGACACTTCAGGTGTTGCATTGGCAGCTGCACTTAAAGCTGATGAATGTCAGATTTACACAGACGTTGATGGTGTTTACACCACTGACCCTCGTGTCGCTCCAAAAGCGAAAAAAGTTGATCGTATTTCTTTTGAAGAAATGCTTGAAATGGCATCACTTGGTTCTAAAGTCCTTCAAATTCGTTCTGTAGAATTTGCCGGTAAATACCAAGTGCCTTTACGCGTATTATCAAGTTTTGATAATGACGATGATGGCGCATTCGACGAAAACTTTAAACAAAACGTCGGGACACTAATCACCACTGAAGCGGAAGACAACATGGAACAACCAATCATCTCAGGTATCGCGTTCAACCGTGATGAAGCTAAATTAACTATTCTTGGTGTACCGGATAAACCAGGTATCGCTTCAAACATCCTTTCACCAATTGGTGATGCCAATGTTGAAGTGGATATGATTATCCAAAACGTTGAAGAAGACGGCACAACTGATTTCACATTTACAGTTAACCGTAGTGAATTATCAAAAGCGAAAGCCATTCTTGAAGCGACTGCACAAGAAATTGGTGCACGTGAAGTTGCAACTCGCGCAGACATCGTAAAAGTATCGATTGTTGGTGTTGGTATGCGCTCACACGCAGGTGTTGCAAGCAAAATGTTTACTGCTCTTGCAAAAGAAGGCATTAATATTTTGATGATTTCGACTTCTGAAATCAAAATTTCAGTGATTATTGATGAGAAATACTTAGAGCTTGCTGTACGTGCTCTACACACTGCATTCGGTCTAGACCGTGAAACAGGTGAATCAAGCGCACGTGCTTAATTAACCTTGCTGTGTGTCAAAATTTGTCATTGTTAGACAGATTTTGAAAAACATCGTAAAAATTCAGAGCCACTATAGTTTTTTTTATAGTGGCTCTGTTATATTAAACCTGAGGATTTTAAAATTTACTCAGTTTGCGACTGTCACAATGATTGTTTCAGATGCACTGCTAAATTTTTTGCTTTTACAAGTTATGAATTTTACATAACAGATCATTTGCAGGTTTTGCATTTTGCAAGGAGAGAAACATGCTGATTCTGACTCGTCGTGTCGGAGAAACATTAATGATTGGAGACCAAGTTAGCGTGACTGTACTTGGTGTTAAAGGTAATCAGGTTCGTATTGGCGTGAATGCTCCAAAAGAAGTATCTGTTCATCGTGAAGAAATTTACCAACGAATTCAACATGAACGCGCAATGCACGAACATCTCCAAAACATTGATCAAGAATATCAGCCATCTTTTGAAGAAACTGATTATTCACAAAACAACTATAATCGCTAAGATTTAAGTTGTTAAATGATAAAGCGGCTCATTAGGCCGCTTTAAATTTATCTAGAACATGCGTTTACTATATAAGTTCAACTGAGCTTAATTACTGCCCTTCTAGAACTTTACGTACGGGGCCAAAACTGCGGCGATGTTCATCAATCACCCCATACTGTGCAATCGCTTCGAAGTGCGCTTTGGTTGGATAGCCCTTGTGTTTCGCAAAACCATACTGTGGATATTTTGCATCCAGTTCAACCATTTCGTGGTCTCGAGTCACTTTTGCCAAAATACTCGCAGCCGAAATCTCTGGATGAATCGCATCACCGCCCACGATTGCATCACAGCTCATTGCTAAACCGGTTGGGACTTTATTACCATCGACCAACACGTGTTCTGGCTGTACATTGAGTTTTTCCACTGCACGACGCATCGCAAGTAACGATGCTTGCAAAATATTGATCTCATCAATTTCTTGTGCAGAACTTTCAGCAATCGCCCAAGCCAAGGCTTTTTCTTGAATCTCAATAAATAACTTTTCACGTTTTTTTTCAGTGAGTTTTTTAGAATCGTTTAAACCTTCAATCGGGTTATTTGGATCTAAAATGACAGCTGCCGCAACAACCGAACCCACCAATGGACCGCGACCCGCTTCATCTGCACCAGCAATTTTCATATATCTCTCACTCAAAAATAAAATACGACCCTTAATTTGGATTTGCTGATACTCAGCTATACCAATGTCTGGGTCGTATAAAATGTTCTAAATCTTAGTTTTTAAATGTTTCAATCACGCAAGCATTTAAAGTATTTGTCACGATTTTAGCCGCAAGATTTGCTTGTGAAGTTTTATCCATTGCTGCTACAACCAAATCCGTTGCAGTCACGCTAGTTGTCGCTTTCTCGCCTACACATGAACACACTTCAGTTTGTAGTTCAGATTTTTGAGTTTCTGTTAATAGTTTTGAACCAGTTTTCCAGTAGCTGTTGTTATTTAGCTCAGTCACGCATTTCGCTTGAACACCCACTTTAACCGCCATCATTGCCAAGCTGTTTGCTGAAGTTGTACCTGTAGAGGTACTTGTACCTGTTGTACCAGTCGCAGCACATGCAGAAAGAACAAGCGCTAATGGTGCTAGAATAGCAACTAATTTTTTCACGAATATTTCCTTTGTTCTGTTAATTAACGCGCATATTGTGCCCCAAATCACACACCATCTGATATGACTATTTAAAATAAATTCGGTAACTGTGTAGTTAATCATCAATGCCTGCGTTGCATATTCACAACACTGTGTACCGATTTTAAACGACGCATATTTTTGTGGTCTGTATTAGAATCTGCATAAGATTGGACGCTTAAATAATCAACATGAGCAATAACACACAATACTACACTCGAACAGCTCAGGTCTTACATTGGCTGATGGCGATCATATTCATCGTGGCATGGTTAATTGGCTTTTATAGTGGCAATTTTCTCAGTTATGACGTCGATGGCAGCTTTAAAGGACAAGTCATTACCCTCCATAAAAATATTGCGACTACGATTATTTTTTTGGTGGTGATACGAATCTTTTGGCGCTATACCCACCCCGCTCCAGATTTACCTGACAGCATGTCATCCGGCATGAAAACCTTGGCACATTTGGGTCATTTAGCACTGTATTTTGTACTACTAGCTTTACCGATTACAGGTTGCTTATTTAGTTGGAGCGCAGGTCACCCGGCCCCTGTCTTGTATTTGTTTGAAATACCACGCTTGGTACAAGATAATCCTGAATTATTAGCCATCGTGAAACCGCTACATATTTGGATTTCTTGGGCAGCAGGCTTGCTCTTAGTGGGTCATATTTTGGCAGCGTTGAAACATCATTTTATTGATAAAGACCATGTGCTCAAAAGTATGACACGACAACCAAAACCCTAATAAAGACAAAATAAAAGCCACATCATGTGGCTTTTATTGTGAGCATCATCTTTTAATTCAGCACTTGCTGAGCACAGCCGCGCATACTATTCAAAACCGCTTTAGAAATCAGTTTATTCTTTTCAGTTTCATTCACTGCAGCAGTCATCAGATCTTTCGCACCGATATCATCCATGGCATGCTCACTCACGCACTGACAAATCGCAGTTTGATTGTCTTTTTTCTGTTGAGCACTCATAAACAACGCAGCGCCTTTCCAAATTTTAGAACTATTTAATTCTTGCGAGCATTGATATTCAATCACAGGCTTTAGCATACGCTGACTTAAACTTGATTTATCTGCAATAGCAGCGGATGAAATCAATACTGAGGCTAAAAATGTAATCGATGGGGCAAATATAGAGCGATTTGAATGAGAGAAAAGCATGATTTAAACATAAAAAAGGCAGTGAATATTCACTGCCTGAGATTATACGCTGATTATTAATTCAACGCTTCAATCTTTTTAATCCAAGCTTGCTTTTCAGCAACTGAAATAAATGATGCTTCAAAAGAGTTGATTGCCAGTTGCTTTAACTCTGCATTGCTTAGATCAAGCGCTTTGGTGATCGCAATGAAGTTATCATTCATATAACCACCAAAGTACGATGGATCATCTGAATTGACGGTCACATGCACACCTTGTTGCAATAGACGGCGAATATTATGCTCAGCCATATCTTTGACCACGCAGAGCTTTAAATTGCTCAATGGGCAAACGGTTAATGGCATTTTCTCTGCAATTAAACGTTGCATCAAAGCAGGATCTTCTTCTGAACGTACACCATGGTCAACACGATTTACTTTCAACAAATCCAAGGCTTCCCATACGTATTCTGCTGGACCTTCTTCCCCTGCATGCGCAACGATAAGAAAACCGGCTTCACGGGCTTTTGCAAAAACACGTTCAAATTTTGATGGTGGATGACCCACTTCACTCGAATCTAAACCGACACCAATAATTTGATCTTTATATGGTAAAGCTTGTTCTAATGTTGCAAATGCTGCGTCTTCAGATAAATGACGCAAAAAGCACATAATCAGATGTGAGCTAATGCCCAGTTTCGTTTTAGCATCATCACAAGCGCGTTGTAAGCCATTCAAAACCGTTTCAAAAGCAACACCACGGTCTGTATGGGTTTGTGGGTCGAAGAACATTTCAGTATGAACCACATGATCTTCTGCACATTTTTCGAAATATGCCCATGCTAAATCATAAAAATCTTGCTCATGAATCAGTACATTTGCACCTGCATAATAAATGTCTAAAAAAGACTGTAAATTATGAAAGTTATACGCTTCTTTTAATTCTTCGACTGATTGATAAGGGATTGCAATATTGTTGCGTTGGGCAATTGCAAACATGAGTTCAGGCTCAAATGTCCCTTCAATATGCACATGTAGCTCTGCTTTTGGCAAAGCGCGAATCAGCTCAAGTTGATCCATCTCTTATCCTCATAAAAATAAAAAAGGGTGCAAACGGAGTTTACACCCTTTCGCTATTTGACAGTATTAACCGCCAAATGCAGCAAATTTTAATGCCCAAAGTGCAGCAATAATCCAGACCATATATGGTACAGTTTTCGCCTTACCTGTAAGCAATTTAACCAATGCATAGCTGATGAAGCCCATTGCAATACCGTCTGCAATTGAATACGTAAACGGCATAAATACAATTGTTAAGAATGCTGGGACTGCTTCAGTAATATCATCCCACTCAATATGAACGATACCTTGAATCATCAACACGCCAACAAACAATAATGCTGGTGCAGTTGCAAAACCTGGTACAGACTGAGCAAGTGGCGCTAAGAACAATGCCAAAATAAACAATACAGCAACTACAACTGCAGTTAAACCTGTACGACCACCGGCAGCAACACCTGCTGATGATTCAATATAAGGCGTAGTCGAAGACGTACCCAATGCCGCACCCGCAACAATTGCAGATGAGTCAGCAAATAATGCTTTCTTCAAACGTGGTAATTTACCGTCTTTTAATAAACCTGCACGGTGTGATACACCGACCAATGTACCTGTAGAGTCAAATAAATCGACCAAGAAGAATACAAAGATCACGCCAATCAAACTTGCGGTGAATAGACCTTCGAAGTTCATTTGCATGAATGTTGGAGCGATTGAAGGAATAGCACCTACAACACCTTTAAATTCGTTGAAGCCCAGCAGGGTTGAAATTGCAGTAATCACCAAAATACTGATGATGATTGCACCACGTACTTTGAAGTGATGCATAACCACAACCATCAAGAAGCCAAGTAAAGCTAACAAGACAGACGGCTGTTTTAAATCACCCAGACTAACCAATGTTGCAGGGTTATCAACAATAATGCCGGCATTTTTCAAAGAAACCAGCGCAAGGAATAAACCAATACCGCCACCGATCGCCAGTTTAAGCGACATTGGAATCGCATTGACAATCGCTTCACGGATTTTGAACATGCTGATAGCGATAAAAACAAGGCCAGAGACAAATACAGCTGCTAAAGCAGTTTGCCATTCCACGCCCATACCCAAACATACAGAATAGGTAAAGTAAGCGTTTAAACCCATACCGGGTGCTAAGGCAATTGGATAGTTAGCAACAAGACCCATCACCAAACAGCCAATGGCTGCTGCTAGACAGGTTGCGACAAAAACAGCGCCATGATCCATACCCGTTTCGGACAAAATCATTGGATTGACAATAATGATGTAACACATTGTCAAGAAAGTAGTTACACCTGCAATGACTTCTGTTTTGAAACTGGTTTTGTTTTCGCTCAGTTTAAACAGACGTTCAAGCATGTTCTCGGAAGATGGATTAGGAGTCGTCATGACCTAGCCCCTATGAAGTAAACTTTATGCATATAAGCATTCCACAAAATTAATCATGTCATGTATTCATCATTAATTTTGTGTATGCCTAAGCAACGAATATGCCAATTCGGCAGATTGTAGGCTTTAAAAAATCCTATTTTCAACAGCATACAACACAGTACAAATGTTGAAATTTGCAAACAAAAAAGCTGCATAAACCTATGCAGCTCCTCTATTTATGTCATTTAATTCGTATTTAATATCAATAAATACTGATCAAATTAATTTCGGCAAATTATAACACATTGATTTTTTAATGTTTCCAAATTTTCATCGCTTTTCAATTTAGTAAATTTAAGACATTGTTTTCTTTATAAAGTTTCAAATTATTATATATAAAAATAAAATATCAAGATTTAGACGAAGACTTCAAGACCATGCTTGAGCTCAATGCAGAAGCTGCAAGATTGACTTTTTTTAGCGCATATAAGGTGATGCGTTCAAATCATCATTGAACACCTGATTAATTTCTTGCTGTCGCTTTAACTCTGCATTTTTATAAACACTAAACCCTAAGAACACAATGCTGAGTATAAAAATTGGTATCAGTATTTTTTTCATAACAAAATTTTATTCATGTTTAAATATTTGGCTATAATAACAAAAAACTTAAACAAAAAAGTGACGTGTTTCACAATTTTATATCTTATTAAGTTATTTAATAAGCTATTTGTTCGATCAATGTTAAATTTGTAATATGTTTTAGACTGATAGACAAGATAATCACTGAATGTTTTTTCGAATCCTTTTCCGCAAAAAGCTTCAAATCATAGATCATTTCACCTAAGAAATTTAAAGCACGATCAATTTCACAACCCACTATTAAATCTCGAATGACGAAGATGAAAAAAGCCGCTGACTTCTAATCAGCGGCTATTCATATTCTTTTCAGTCTAAGTTTTTCAATTTTAAAATTAAGCGGCTTGTTGTTCATCTCGCTTAAAGACCAATTCGCCCTTTAAGCTACTCTCAGCATCGAAATAATAACCATCGGTATTGAACGACTTGATATCTTCAATACGTTCAATTTTATTTTCCAACAAATAACGCGCCATTAGGCCACGTGCTTTTTTGGCATAGAAGCTGATGACTTTATATTTGCCGTTCTTTTGATCCAGAAAAACTGGTTTGATGATTTCGGCTTTAATTTTTGATTCTTTGACCGACTTATAATATTCATCTGAAGCGATGTTGACCAAAAGTTCAGAGCCCGCTTTTTCCAAATCGTCATTGATGAGATTGGTGATTGTATTATCCCAAAACTCGTACAAGTTATGTCCACGTGGGTTTTGCAACTTGGTTCCCATCTCTAAACGATATGGCATCATTAAATCCAGTGGGCGCAATAAACCATAGAGACCTGAGAGCATACGCAAATGGGTTTGTGCATATTCAAGGTCTGTGTTTGCAAGTTGATAAGCATCTAAACCGGTATACACGTCACCTTTAAAGGCAAAAATTGCTTGACGTGCATTGGCAAAATCAAAATCAGGCTGCCAATCTCGGAAGCGCTCAACATTTAAAGTCGCAATTTTCTCACTGACACTCATCAAGCTTGAAATTTCACTTGCCGACAATTTACGTGCGACTGAGATCAATTCTTCAGAATGATCTAATAGCCGTGGTTGAGTAAATTTTTCAGTCGGTAAAGCGGTTTCGTAATCTAAAGTTTTTGCTGGAGAAATTAAAGCGAGCATAAACATCCTGATTAATTTTTAATTAAACAAACTATAACAGTAGAGTATTTTCAAATCCAATCTGTGTTTTTGATAAACATAATCTGTAAACTATGCGACTCTCCCGCTTTCACATTTTAGTCATTATGTCAGAACAACTGTTCATTCAAGGGCCGATGGGTCAACTTGAAATTTTTGTTGATTATCCACAGGGTGAAGTGAAAGGATTCGCGGTAGTTACACACCCTCACCCATTGCAAGGTGGCACACCACAGCACAAAGTACCTGTGCTTTTAGCGCAAATGTTCTTAGAACGTGGCTATGTTGTCTATCGCCCAAGTTTCCGCGGCTCTGGCCAAAGTGCAGGAATACATGACGAAGGCAATGGTGAAACCAAAGATACCATGCAAGTCATTGAATTTGCTCGTAGCCAACACCCAAACTTGCCATTTTATGCAGGCGGTTTTAGTTTTGGTGCAAATGTCATGACTAAATGCTATGCCCTATTGCCAGTGGAGTTACAGCCTGTACAGACTATTTTATGCGGCTTACCAACCACAACAGTTGCAGGTGTACGTCACTATGTGACACCGCATATCAAGGGGGATATTTTATTTATTCATGGTGAAGAAGATAATGTCACACTGTTATCTGACTTGATTCAGTGGGCCAAACCACAGCGCCATTTAATCACGGTTTTGCCAGGTGCAAACCACTTCTTTACGGGTTATCTAAAACAGCTTCGTATTGCGATTTCACGCTTTTTAGTCTAGAAAACAAAAAATGAGTCAGCTTATCTGGCTCATTTTTTTTGCCTATTGACTGCTTAATTCAACAAATATTCCAGATAAATTCACCTATATCACTTTTCGATTTATCCATCATTTAAATGCATTGGTGATCATTAGCTATTCAACATGTAATGACCTAAGCCGACGCTCGTTTAATTTTGATTACGCCTCAATTTTTTATCGAAAAACCAATAATTTACTTGTTTAAATGACTAACTACAGAAATAATACCCCAAAAAATTAAGATAAAATTTAGAGGGAAAAATGAAATTTATTGTTGCTGTGATTTTAAGTCTAGGCATTGCAGCTTTGGTTTATTATTTTAATTCAAAGCCCTCCACAACAACGAATTTGCCTGCATCTACGGTTGCAACCAATGATGGTCCCAAAGCCTATTTGACTGCGTCATACAAGATGAATGTCGATGGTCGTGATTTTAGCTTAAAGATGGTCTATGACTTTCCCAACAGCCAAGTGTGTGAAGCCCAACTCAACAGCACTGACACCATGAATATGATTTCAACCTTTAAGCAACGCTGTTCAAGTGACTCGGTGTGTAAAGAAGCTGAAATTTCGTCTTGTTCATCTTTTACCAATCAAAAATATAAAGATATGCTCGATAAAAACTATCATGACACCCATTATATTTATTTAAGCGATAGTAAATTGACTGATCAACGTGGTGTGATCGTGTTTTGGGGACTCAATGAACAAGAGTCAGAAAAAATGTGTGACTATGTGAAAAAGAGCAATCGAACCATTAATCCAATCAATATTGAATGTCTATAACGTTGTTCGATACATTCCGTTAAAAAATAAAAAAGCAGCGCTATGCTGCTTTTTTATGGATGATTTTTAATTCAATTTTTCAGATCATTTTGTCATTTGTTTCCATTGAAACTCACTATATGACTCTTCTTCTTTTAAACTGTTTTCGACTGCTTGAGCCAATTGGTTCAATAAACTTTGCTCAGTAATACGATCTAACCAATCTTGGTCTTCATCTGGATAAGAGGTAATTTCACAGACTAGACGACCTGATTCATCCTGCCCCTGACATGTCACTGAAAGTGGCAATTCATGTTGATCGACACTGACTGCAATCTGATCACCACTTTGCGATAACGTTTGAAAGCCATATTTCTCAAGCTTACTTGCTAAAAACTCAGCCACTTGAGTTTGCGTATCAGCACTGCTTTCAACTCGATTTGAATCGCTATGGGCGGTGAATTGTAGTTTTCTCATGTATCTATCCAAAGACATTCTTGTTGTATGGTTTTAGCATAAGCAATTAAAACCAAACAGCCAAGCATTTGCTTGGCTGTTGTTGAATAAATATACAAATTTAGTGAATTATTTATTCACTTACCACAATCGTTAAACCGGCTTGAGTCGCTAGCTCTGTAAATGTCGGGAAGCTGGTCGCAACAGTTTCTGTACCCACGATATTAATTTCACCCGAAGTACGTAAACCTGCCATTGAGAAGCTCATTGCAATACGGTGGTCATGATGTGATTCGATTTGACCACCTGTGAAGATTGCACCCCACTCACCCGCTTTGCCTTGACCTTCAATGATAATGCCGTCCTCGGTTGGCGTACAATCGATACCCATAATTTTTAGGCCATCTGCCATCACTTGAATACGATCCGACTCTTTCACTCGAAGTTCAGCTGCACCGGTCAAAATGGTTTGACCTTCTGCACATGCCGCTGCAATAAATAACGCTGGGAATTCATCAATCGCCAATGGCACTTGATCTTCTGGCATATGAATGCCTTTGAGTGTACGTGAACCACGAATACGAATATCTGCAATCGGCTCACCGCCAGCGATACGTTCATTTTCAACAGTCAGGTCAGCGCCCATCTGTTTTAAAATTTCGATCACACCTGTACGGGTTGGATTAATGCCGACCGCTTCGAGTGTGACATCTGAACCTTCGGTAATCGCTGCACCCACCATAAAGAATGCTGCAGATGAAATGTCAGAGGGTACTTGAATGTCTGTACCGACTAACTTGCCGCCACCTTGAAGTGAAATGCGGTTGCCTTCTGTTTTCACGTCATAACCAAATGCACGAAGCATACGCTCTGAATGGTCACGTGTTGGTTCCGGCTCAGTGACAACAGTTTCACCTTCCGCCCAAAGACCAGCCAACAAAATACCGGATTTTACTTGTGCAGATGCCATTGGTAAGTCGTAGTGAATACCTTTCAGGTTTTGACTTCCGGAAATAGACACGGGCGGCGTACCACGCTCACCTGTAGTTTGAATTTGCGCACCCATTTCACGTAATGGTTTGGCAATACGTTCCATTGGACGTTTTGATAATGACGCATCACCCGTCATCACCGAATCAAACTTCTGTGCCGACAACATGCCTGAAAGCAAACGCATTGAAGTGCCTGAGTTACCCATATACAAAGCGCCTGCCGGTGCTTTTAAACCATGCATGCCTACACCATGAATGGTGACTTCACCATTTTTAGGGCCTTCAATACTTACACCCATATCGCGGAATGCTTGGAGGGTTGCCAAGGCATCTTCACCTTCAAGGAAACCAGTGACGTGCGTTGTACCTTCTGCAATAGCACCAAACATGATAGAGCGATGTGACACAGATTTATCACCTGGCACAGTAAATTTACCTTGGAATTGCTTTGGACCCGGTAAAATTTTGAATTGCTGTGTCGTCACTTTATTTTTCTCCATCAGTGGTTTCTTTGCGAGCATGTGATTGAAATGTTGACGTGCCGCTTGTGCATGTCCCAACAGTCCCATCAACGCTTGTGAGTTTTCATCTTCAATCAGTTTGCGAAGAATAGCCAATTGTTTTTCAAAGCCATCCACCGCATTTAAAATTGCCTTTTTATTGGCAAAAAAGATGTCATGCCACATATGTGGGTCGCTTGCAGCAATGCGTGAGAAATCACGAAAACCGCCAGCGGCATAACGGAAAATATCTAAATTGTCTTCTCGGTTCGCAAGTTGCTCAACCAAGTTAAATGCCATCAAATGCGGAAGATGACTGGTATGGGCCAACACTTCGTCGTGTTTTCCCACATCCATGCAAATTACTTCCGCTTTGGCAGCTTGCCACAATTGAATCAGTTTCTCTACAGCCCAATCTGCACTGCTAGGTAATGGTGTCAAAATCACTTTGTGATTAGCAAATAAATCTACCTTACCTGCATGCACACCTGTTAGTTCAGCCCCAGCAATCGGATGCCCCGGTACAAAACCAGCAGGTAATTGCTCACCATAGACCGCTTTCGCTGCATCAACGACATTGCCTTTAGTACTTCCAACATCGGTAATAATCGTCTGTTCGGTTAGATAAGGTTTGATCGCCTCAAGGACTTTTTGTGTCGCACGTACAGGCAAAGCCAAGACAACGAGATCTGCACCTTTGACCGCTTCGGCAGGATCGCTATAACCCTGCTGAATAAGTCCTAAAGCTTTTGCATCTTCTAAAGTTTTTTGTGAACGCGTAGACGCCACAATTTCTTTAGCCAAATCTTCAGCAATCATGACACGAGCTAGGCTTGAGCCAATCAGCCCAAGCCCAATAAAAGCAACTTTTTCAAATAGTGGCACAGACATGACTTAAGCTTTAGCCTCTAAGCCCAAAACTTTAGCCAATGCAGCTAAGAATTTAGCATTTTCAGCTTCAGTCCCAATTGATACACGTAAATGCTCGGGGATACCAACTGGACGAACAATCACACCTTCTTTTAATAAAGCATTGAAAGTCTGTGCAGGATCTGCTTTTACATTTACTAAAATGAAGTTGGCACGTGAAGGCACATACGCTAAACCTAGAGCATCAAAGCCTGACTCAAGTTGAGCCATACCCGCTTTGTTCACTACGCGTGATTTTTCAATAAACGCTTCATCTTTAAGTGCAGCAACTGCAGCAACCATTGCTAAATGGTTGACGTTGAATGGTTGACGAATACGATTAAGGAAATCCGTCACTTCAACTGAAGCCAAGGCAAAACCAACACGTAAGGCAGCCAAGCCATAACATTTTGACATGGTACGGCTAACGATTAAGTTTGCGTATTGATCTAAGAATTTCAAGCTGTTGAAGTTTTCTGGGAAATATTCCACATAAGCTTCATCTAAAACCACGATCACATTTGCAGGTACTTTTTGCATGAACGCTTCAAATTCAGCTTCTTCAAACCATGTACCTGTTGGATTATTTGGGTTCGCAATAAAAATTAATTTAGTATTGTCTTTAATTGCCGCAGCCATTGCATCTAGGTCATGTGAAAAACCTTTTGCAGGCACTTCAATCGCTTCAGCATTAATGGCTTGTGTCACCAGACCATACACAGCAAATGCGTGTTGGCTATACACCACAGAATCTTGCTCTGAAACAAAAGCACGAGCGAAAATTTCTAGAAGATCATTTGAACCATTGCCCAACGTAATGCGGTCATGTGCAATACCAAATTGTTTTTCAACTTGGTCTTTCAAAATAAAACCGCCACCATCCGGATATCGACCAATTTCTGCAAGTTCAGCAGCAACCGCTTCTTTCACTTTGTCAGAACAACCCAATGGGTTTTCATTTGATGCGAGTTTTACGATATCTGTAATACCCAACTCACGCTCAAGTTCACTAATTGGTTTACCTGGTTGGTAAGGCTTTAGCTTTGCAATGCCTTCATTGGCTGGGACAAACGTCATTTTACACTTCCAGTTTTTTCAAATGATGAAGGTGATCAACTCCTGATGGAATTGATCACAGTTGTGATCTTAAAGAACAGCAATCGGATATGAACCCAATACACGAATTTCTTTAACCAATGGACGAATTTCTTCAATCGCTGCTTTGACATTGTCTTGTTCTACATGGCCTTCAAGGTCAACAAAGAAGACATAGGCCCATTTTTCAGGCAAGGCAGGACGTGTTTCAATACTGGTCAAACTGATATTGTGTTTTGCAAATGGTGCAAGAATTTCAAGCAACGCCCCTGCACGGTCATGCGCAGAAATCAACAATGAAGTTTTATCATTGCCCGATTGCGGTACTTTCTCACGACCAATCACCAAGAAACGAGTAGTATTTTCAGGATTGTCTTCAATATTGCTATGCAAAATTTCAAGGTTGTAAATGTTCGCAGCGACTTCAGAAGCAATTGCTGCTGAGTGCCATTCATTACGAATACGGCGTGCAGCTTCTGCATTTGAACTGAGTGCAACACGTTCTACACCTGGATAATGAGCATCTAACCAACCACGGCATTGCGCCAAAGTTTGTTGATGAGCATAAATTTGTTTAATGCTGTCTTTACGTGTGTTTTCAGACACTAGGAATTGGTGATGAATACGCAGCTCCACTTCACCAATAACATTCAGATGTGAAGATTTGAAGCAATCTAGGGTATGGTTCACTACACCTTCAGATGAGTTCTCTACAGGCACAAGACCATAGTGCGCACTGCCTGCTTCTACTTCGCGGAATACTTCATCAATCGTTGGAAGAGGGCGAACAACAGCGTCTTGACCGAAATGTTTTAAAACAGCCGAATGCGTATAAGTTCCGACTGGACCTAAAAACGCAATACTTTGCGGCGCTTCCAGGGCTAGACAAGCCGACATGATCTCACGGAATAAACGTGCCATTGTCACATCAGACAATGGGCCTTCGTTACGATCCATAACTTTACGTAAAACTTGCGCCTCACGTTCAGGACGATAAAACAATGGATTCTCTTCTGCAGCAAATTTTGCTTTTGCCACAGCTTCAGCTAGTTTCGCACGACGGTTGATAAGTTGTTGAATCTGCATATCAACAGAGTCGATATCTTCACGAATTTGAGCTAAGTCCAGAGAAGTCGGAGTGTTTTGATCATCGTTGATCATTGTTATGTCGCCCTTCAAAAAAATTTTGCAAACAGTATAACAATAGTTAGCTTTCAAATGTTGCGCAATACGACTTTGATGGTTTCAGCCTTAAAAACATACAGTTGATTAAAGCTTCATCAGCTTAACTTAAGAGCCAAAACAGCCAAACTGATAGGTAAAGCCATAATTAAGGCAAATCTTACCTTTTGACGGCTTTATTGATCATTCATCTTGAGCAGCACAATAAATAGACCTTCTCTTTTCCTCCAAATTTGCATCAGATCCATCCCCTTGTATAAACCCATCAATCAATTTGTTTCATTGGTCATTTCAGTTTTAAATTTTGCTCTCAATACTTGAAGCAAAATAAAAATTTCAAAACTTGGCTTTCATGGCATAGAAATAATTTGAAACTTAAAGATGATCTATATAAACACTTGGTCATTGATCGTTTTTTCAGTGACTTAATAGGCACTTTCATCTAGTGTTTACAGTCATTGACGCATTTATTACAAAAGACACAGGTAATTTTTTTCATTGCTTTGTAGTCTAAATATCAGAAAAAAAATAACAGACCCATAGGTACAAGTATGCACAAGAAAATTGCAGTGTTAGTGACCTACGATTTTGAAGATATTGAGTACCTTGAGCCTGTGGAGGCCTTTCGAGCCGCTCGGCACAGCATTATCAATATCGAAGATCAGGTTGGAAAAATCGTTTACGGTATTAAACGCCGTTCCCAGATCACCATTGACCAGAGTATCGAAGACGCCTCTGTCCATGATTTTGATGCCTTGTTTATTCCCGGCGGTTATTCCCCAGAGAAACTCTCTTTAGATGACCGTTTTATCTATTTTGTACGTAATTTTGCAGATAGCCAAAAGCCGATCTTGAGCAGTTGCCATGGTCCACAGTTGTTATTAGAAGCTGGTGTTATACAAGGTCGCCATTTCGCCCAATCTGAAACGCTGAAATCTGCTTTACTAAACGCAGGTGTGGTGGTGTCGGATCAATCGGTCGTGAATGATAATAACCTGTATATATCGTCTCGCAGTACTTTAGATATACCTGAATTTATCGAAGTCTGTCTGCAAGTTTTGGGGCAACCGTCATTATCTTAGGTCTCAATATATTCACTTACACTCAACCGCATAATCTAATTCAAACACGCAAATCTATAGAAAGACATCTTAAAAAAATAGCGAAGTCATCACTTCGCTATTTTAATTTTCAGCCTGATAATTTGTTTATCGACCTAAAATACTTCGTGCCACGATTTCTTTCATAATTTCATTGGTGCCACCGTAGATTTGCTGAATACGTGCATCGACAAAGAAACGTGAAATTGGATATTCCGTCATATAACCATAGCCACCAAATAATTGAAGTAGATTATGGGCCACTTTCATTTGCATATCGGTAGAAAAGCTCTTGAGTGCTGCTGCAGTTTCAACATCAAGTTTGCCTTGCATATAAAGTTCAACATTTTGATTATAAAATGCCGCTGTAGCCAATTCGTCAATCTTAGCCTGTGCCAAGACAAAACGAGTATTTTGGAACTGTCCGATCGCCTGTCCGAACGCTTGTCGCTCTTTAACATACTGCGTTGCCACATCAATGGAACCGCGAATCGCACCAATTGCAGTCGAGGCAATTGCGGTACGTTCACGCGGTAACTCTTGCATCAAGTAAGCAAAGCCTTGTCCAGCTTGACCCAAAAGTTGCTCTTTTGGCACTTTGACGTTGTCATAAAACAACTCTGAAGTGTCTTGCGCATGCAGACCAATTTTGTCGAGGTTGGTACCTTTCTTAAATCCATCCAAATGTGTATCGACTAAAAGTAATGACACACCTTTGGCACGTGCTTGTGGATCAGTTTTCGCAGCCAATACCACAAGGTCTGCATGTTGACCATTTGAAATAAAAGTTTTCGAGCCATTGAGTAGATAATGATCGCCCTGCAAAATTGCACTACTGCGCATAGACTGTAAGTCCGAACCTGCTCCCGGCTCTGTCATACCAATAGCACCGACCACTTCACCTGTGACCATTTTCGGTAACCAATATTGTTTTTGTTCTTCTGAACCAATGTGCAAAATATAAGGCGCTGCAATTTCAGAATGGCATGAAATACCTGTCGATAATGCACTAAAACCTGCTCGCGCAGATTCTTCGACTAGCATCAGTGAATAATGCGTTGGAACGCCATAGCCGCCATATTCTTCAGGCACATCGACACATAAAAAGCCATTTTCACCCAAGGCATTCCATACTGAACGCGGCATAATGCCTTCACGTTCCCATTGCTCATAATGTGGTGCGACATGCTCTGCCATAAAACGGCGAAAGTTATCTCGAAATAATTCTAAGTCTGCATCATAAGCCAGCATGTGTTTCTTCCTTGGTTGAGTTTGTTGTTTTGTTGAACTCCATCCTATTGCAGTTTAGAACAGCCGTCATGCCTAAAAACTAAAGCGTTCAAATTTGGCTTTGGCCTTGCATAAAAAAGGAAGCCGAAGCTTCCTTTTTAAACACATCTTTTACATCACAGCATCTGCCTTAGGCATGATGTGCATTACCTTCTTCTTGCATCTGACGGTCAATTTCTTCAGGGTTTGCCAAAGCAAAATCCAGTTTTTCTTTGTCTAATTGACCCACCCATTTTGCAACCACAATCGTTGCCAATGAGTTACCGACAAGGTTCGTTAATGCACGTGCTTCTGACATGAAACGGTCAATACCAAGAATCAATGCCAAACCAGCAACAGGAATATGCCCCACAGCAGAAAGTGTTGCAGCCATAACAATAAAGCCTGAACCCGTCACACCCGCAGCACCCTTAGATGAAATCAGTAGAACCAATAACAAAGTGATCTGATGCGAAATATCAAGCGGCGTATTGGTCGCTTGTGCAATAAAGATCGCCGCCATAGTCAGGTAAATAGACGTACCATCTAGGTTAAATGAATAGCCTGTTGGAATAACCAGACCCACTACAGATTTTTCTGCACCTGCAAGTTCGAGTTTTTTCAACATACGTGGCAGTACAGATTCTGAAGATGACGTACCTAGTACGATCAAGAGTTCTTCGCGAATCATACGAATCATTTTGAGGATACTGAAACCGCAAATACGTGCAATTGAGCCAAGTACAAGGAAAATAAACAGTAAACAGGTAATATAGAAGCAGATGATCAACTGACCCAATTGCGCCAAACTACCGATACCATATTTACCAATGGTATAAGCCATCGCACCGAAGGCACCAATTGGCGCAAGCTTCATGATCATGTTTACAATGTTAAAGAATACATGTGCAATTTGATCAATAAACTTCAATACAGGCTTACCTGCATCACCAAGTTTATGCAATGCAAAACCAAATAATAAGGCAAATAATAGAACTTGAAGAATCTCACCCTCAGCAAACGCACCAACAACGGTGTTTGGGATGATATTCATAAAGAAATCTTGGGTAGATTGTGCTGCACCAGATTCAACATATTTAGAAATACCTGAAGTATCTAAAGATGCTGGATCTACGTTCATGCCTACACCTGGTTTTGCAATATTAATTACTGCAAGACCAATGATGAGTGCGATGGTCGAAACAATTTCGAAGTATAGTAAAGCGACACCACCTGTTTTACCCACAGATTTCATGCTTTCCATACCTGCAATACCACTCACCACGGTACAGAAGATCACAGGTGCAATAATCATTTTAATCAGCTTGATGAAACCTTGTCCTAGTGGATAGAACAATTCACCCCAGCCTTTTACGTATTGCTCGGTACCATTGATAATTTGTGTGCCACTTGGTGAGAAATGCCCCACCAATACACCCGCAATAATGGCAACGATCACTTGAAAATATAGTGACTTATAAATTGGTTTTTTAGCCATGACATTACTTCACGATATATTTCTGCTTCAAAGAAATATTCAGTTTTTGTCTATTTTCAAAAAATAAACAGCCCAAAACCCCTTTGTCTTCGACAAAAGAGCACCAAAGGTATTTGACTTAGCCAAATACAGAAAAACGAAATATGTATGGTGATTAAATAATCACATCAGGACCTGATATAAAATCAGCGCATTGATCAGGAGATGAAACACATACTAAAGTAGGTTAAATTTTACCTGTTTTTTAATGGCTTGTTCTGCCACAAATGTTAATTTCGGTTAAATAATAGACCGAGTTTATTAGACGATAGTCTAAAGACATCCTTTTTTAAACCTGTTATCAGGCTGAAAAATACCAACTATAGAAGTAAACTATCCTTAAGTCCTAATTTTAAGCCCAGTATTTGCATGAACAATAAACGAAATATTTACAAAGATTTTGAACATCCTTTTGCGCAATTTGTCCGTATCGTGGGTAAAGGTAAAAATGGCGCACGTTCTCTCACTTATGATGAAGCCTACCAAGCGTTCAGCATGATCTTAAAAGATGAGGTTTTAGACGTTCAATTGGGCGCTTTCTTGATGTTATTGCGTGTAAAAGAAGAATCTGTCGATGAACTGACAGGCTTTGTCCAAGCCACACGTGATCAGCTCAAGTTTAAAAAGCTTGATGTCGATTTAGATTGGTCATCTTATGCAGGTAAACGCAAACATTATCCTTGGTTTTTATTGGCCGCATTAACGCTGGCAAAACACGGCTACAATGTCGTAATGCATGGCGCTTCAGGTCATACCATTAACCGCCTTTATACAGAACAAGTATTAGAGTATTTGGGTTTTCCTATTTGCCAAAATGATACAGATGTGGAACAGCAGCTTATACAACGTCATTTTGCTTATATTCCGCTCGACGTCATTTCACCAATACTCAGTGATTTAATTTCACTACGCAATGTCATGGGCTTACGTTCCCCAATTCACACCCTTGCGCGTCTGATAAATCCATTTAATGCCAAAGCCACCATGCAAGCGATTTTCCATCCAGCCTATCGTGGATCACACCAACGTGCGGCATTCCAATTGGGTTATCAAAATAGTGCTGTCATTAAGGGTGAAGGTGGTGAATTCGAACGTAACCCCGATGCAAAAACCTTAATTTGTGGCATCAAGGATGGTGAAATGTATGAACATGAGTTGCCTAAACTGACGGACAACCGTAGTCCAGTCGAAGAAGAACTTGATTTGGCCGTTTTTAAAGCCGTTTGGGACGGTCAGCAGACACATGAATATGGTGAAATCGCAGTGACCGAAACCATGGGAATCGCACTGTCTACCATGGGCGCCGTCGCAAGTTTTGATGATGCAATGCAAACTGCCAAAACCATGTGGGCAAATCGTCACGCTTAAATAAGCAGTATGAAGCAAAAAATTTAGGCATGCATCAAGCCAATAAAAAGCCAGCATTAAGCTGGCTTTTTCAATCAGACAGAAAACGGATTAAACGAAACGAATCGGCTTGAACTCAGGTTCTTCCACATGCGAGTCGCAATGCTCATCTTCTTCTTTGGTCCCGCGGTCGATATAACCACTACGCTCATCTTCTGGCAAATGTTTAATTTCCCATGCATACACCGCTTGCATACAAATTTGACGTTGTTCTTGAGTCAGCGCTACGCCATTTGGCCATTTACCAATTTCAATTGCCGTTTTTAATCGACCAACAATTTCAGGATCGAGTACGGCAAGCATCTGTTCAATATTCATAATTAATCCTGCTTTAATGAGTCAAAATCTTGGTTCCAGCCTAGCTTGGTACGACATGCCATATAGAAGTCATAACCAGGTGGATGTAATAAGTTGAGCTTAAATGGATGTTTGCGGATATGTAAACTATCGCCTACACCCAATGATACACTGTGTTGACCATCGGCACTGACCATTGGTAGAACACGATTTTCACGAATCAAAATTTTAATTTCGCTTTGTCCGCCGACGACAATCGGCCGTGACGACAAAGTATGTGGATGCATTGGCACTAAGGCAATCGCATCCATACTTGGGTGGACAATCGGACCACCACCAGATAATGCATAAGCTGTAGAGCCGGTTGGTGTCGAAACAATTAAACCGTCACTGTGTTGGCGGTATACATATTGCCCATCAATATTCAGTTCAAAGTCGATCATGTGTACCGATTTACCCGAGTGCAGCACAATATCATTTAAAGCTACAGCATCATAAATCGACTCGCCTTTCGAGCGGATTTCCATTTCTAGCAAGAAACGTCGGTCTAGCTGAAACTCACCTTTGAGCACTTGATCTAACTTGAAAATCACTTCTGTCGGTTTGATATCGGTCAGGAAGCCCAAACGACCACGGTTCACCCCAATCACAGGGGTATTATATTTCACCAAGGCACGTGCGGCATGAAGCAATGAACCATCTCCCCCAACAACGATAACCAAATCGACGACTTCACCCAATAAATTACGGCTGACCGTCTGAGTATTATTGTAGGGAACCAGCTGCGCTGTTTGCGTATCAAATACAGGATGTAATCCCAAACTTAAAATATGATCGTGGATCAAACATAGGGTTTCGATCACTGATGATTTGTCTGGACGACCAATCAACCCAATGTTTCGAAATGATTTATGTGAAATTTGCACCTGCGCTTTTGCTCCGCTTCGCCTCATTGGTATCATATCACTAACAGAAATGATTTAAAAAAACTTTAAAGTTTCGACTTTAGTGAAGTAGCTTCCAATATTTTGCATACATATAACAGTTTAAATATTGCAAAATACTGAAAAGCTTCGCATGATTAGCAAAATTTCTCAGGGTCTTATCACTATTTATGAAGTCTGAACGTGGCATAGGCATAATTGCACTGATTTTTTCGCTGTTGATTGTCGGCGGATTTCTCGTGTTCAGCATTTATCTTATTCGTCTAGATAATATTGTACGGGACAAATTCGAAGGTCAACGCTGGGATATTCCAGCCAAGGTATTTGCACGTCCTTTAGAAATTTATACCAATGCGCCTGTAAGCCAAGCAGACCTCAACCAAGAACTGAAACTTTTGGGCTATAACGCTCAAGATAGCTATGCGAAAACAGGGAGTTACGTTACTTCTGGCAATGTGACCTATATCCATACGCGTGGTTTTGACTTTGGTGATAGTGTCGACCCGGAACAAGTCCTTAAAGTGACCTTTGGTGAAGATCAAATCACTGAAGTAAGTGCGACTAAACCTTCAAGTAGTGGTATTGCCCGTTTAGAGCCGATGTTAATTGGTGGTATTTATCCTCAGCACAATGAAGACCGTGTGCTGATTAAACTCGATAAAGTACCTAAGCCTTTAATCCAAGCTTTAATTGCTACAGAAGACCGTAATTTCTATCAGCATCATGGTATTTCCATTCGTGGTACAGCACGTGCCATTGTGAGTAATGTCACAGGTGGTAAACGTCAAGGTGGTTCGACCCTCACTCAGCAATTGGTGAAAAATTTTTATTTATCGCCTGAGAGAACCATTAAGCGTAAGGCCAACGAAGCCTTAATGGCCATGCTGATTGAACTTCACTATGACAAAGATGAAATTCTTGAAGCTTATTTAAACGAAGTGAACTTAGGTCAAAACGGTAACTATTCCATCAATGGTTATGGTTTAGCCTCACAATTCTATTTTGGTTTACCCCTACGTGAACTAAATATTGCTCAGCAGGCTTATTTAGTCGGTTTGGTACAAGGCCCGACCCTATTTAATCCGTGGAAAAACCCTGAAGGTGCGATTAAACGCCGTAATATTGTGTTAAACAATATGGTAGTGATGGGCTATTTAACTCAGGAACAATATGAAACTGAGTCAGCGCGTCCATTAAATGTCATTACTAAACCAACATTGGGCCCTTCTCGCTTCCCTGACTATATGGATATCGTGCGTCGTCAATTGCGTACCGAATACCAAGAAAGCGATTTGACCAATCAAGGTCTGCGTATTTTCACCGCGATGGACCCGATTGCTCAAACTCGTGTACAAACTGCATTTAAAGAATCTGTGGCACGTTTAAGTAATGCCAATCCAGCACGCTTGAAAGAATTACAAGGCGCGGTACTGGTGTCTCATCCTGAAAATGGTGAATTGGTTTCAGCAGTCGGTTCAACGCAGGACTTTACTGGCTTTAACCGTACAATGGATGCTAAACGTCAAGTCGGTTCATTGCTAAAACCTGTGATTTACCTCAGTGCGATAGAATCAAACCGTTATAACTGGGCGAGTCAAATCGAAGACAGTCCTATCAGCATTCAAAGTGATGGCAAAGCTTGGACACCGAAAAACTATAGTGGTGGTGCACATGGTGTCGTACCAATGGTCGATGCCCTATCAAACTCTTATAACCTCTCTGCGGTACGCTTAGGTCAAGAGTTCGGTATGTCGACTTTTATTAACCATCTGAAAAAGTTTGGTGTGACTTCTAATATTCCAAGCTACCCTTCGATTTACCTTGGTGCTATCGATATGTCACCGATGGAAGTGATGAGTGTGTATGGCAACTTTGCAACCGGTGGCTTCAAATATCCAGTGAAAGCTATTCGTTCAGTGGTCGATGCCAATGGTCGTTTATTAGATCGTTATAGCTTAACGGTACAACCGACTATTGCACCTGATGCAGCCTTTATCTTGAACTATGGTTTACAACAAGTCATGAGTTCAGGGACAGGCCGTTCTGCTTATGCATCATTACCAGCTTCACTCAAACTTGCAGGTAAATCAGGGACAACCAATGATACGCGTGACTCATGGTTTGCAGGTTATTCAGGTAATTATTTAAGTGTGGTTTGGTTAGGTTTAGACAACAACAAAGTTACAGGCTTAACGGGTTCGTCAGGAGCACTTCCGGTTTGGACCAATGTCATGAAGCAGTTACGTCAAAAGCCAGTTAATTTACGTCAACCAGACAGCGTACAGTGGCATTGGTTAGACCGTTATTCAGGTAATTTATCTGCACAGCATTGTACAGGTGCGATGTATATTCCTCTGTCGCGCAACTCTATTCCAAATCAAGCGACGGCATGTGGTTCGACACAATATGAAGTAGAACCTTACACAGTTGATACTGAAGAGACGCAGCCAACTCAGGAACAAAATGATAGTTTAGGTGACTACATTCGTGAAAGTGATGTCGATAATGATCAGGGTTCATCTGATCAACCTCGCATCATCTCAAGTGGAGAGTATACAAATTAAATTGCAAAACATTAAAGTTTTAAAAACGTTCAGTATTCTGAGCGTTTTGACGATCATTTTGGCTGGTTGCCAAACCATAGTCGAACCTGAGCAAAAGCCGCCTGCTCCACCTGAAAAAAAGGCAGATATCCATGACTCTTCTGGGGTCATTATTACGCCATATGACCATCCAGAAATTAAACGTCAACGCATCGTTATTCCTGAGCAGAAAACCCAAATTCAAAAGTTTGATGATGGTCGTGACTTACCTGCATTCAAAAAATTGATGCAAACTACGCAAACCGCTTATGCCAATGGAAAATGGAATGAAGCTGAAAGTGCTGCAACTCAAGCACAGCGTTTGGCACCACAATCTGCGGAAACTTTTTTATATTTGGCAATGATCGCCAATCGAAAAAATCAACCTGCGAATGCAGAATCGTTGGCACTGCGTGGATTAAGCTATGCTCAAACCAAGCCGATGAAACAACAGCTTTGGAATGTTGTTTTAAAAGCTGGTCAAATGCAAAAGAAAAGCAGCACCATTCAAAAAGCACAACAAGCAATTAAAGCTCTTTAAGCACCCCGTAAAAAAGCTTGATCTTAATTGAGATCAGGCTTTTTTATTTAAAACATACTAAAAGTAAGCTTATTTCCAATAGTTACTTTAAGTCTAAAATATCGACTTTAAATACAAATTTAATTCAATACACACTTTAATTTAAAAACTGCGAATACCTGCCACCCCATAAGCATGATGTTGCTGTGAAATAGACAATAATTCAGGACGCATGCCACCTAAAGCAAAAACAGGGATTTCTATGCCTCGTGCAATCTCAGAAAAATGCGCCCATCCCATACCTTGCGCCTCTGGATGACTTTGTGTCGCCAGAACTGGGCTCATAAAAATAGCCTCACAGCCAATTTTTTGCGCATGCAGCGCAGAAACTTGATCATGACAAGCTGCGATATAGCGCTTCCCAAGCTGTAAATCACCTTTATTTTTTTTCAGCAATTGGTGCTGCTTAAGATGTAAAGCCGAAATATGTGCTTGCACCTCTGTAGAGAGTAATGACCATAGATCTTCATTAATTATCAGTTGTTTTAAAATCACGGTAGGTAATTGATTTAATGCCTCTGCATTTTCTGCGCTGGCATCGACTCGCCAATAATACAACAGCGTCTCTTTAAGCGTTTCAAGTGTTGGTAAATCGGCGGTGATTTTGATCTGTTGCTGCCAATATAAACGCTGCAAAATAGCTTGATTGGCCTTTGGAAAATTCAAACTCATGAGTTGTTGACGCGAATACCAGGCCCATGGCTTTTGGATTTCATTCAGCAACGCATGCGGGACGGTGGCATGAAATAAATGTAATTTCACAATGACATCATCATATTCATGTTGAATAAAATCAAAAGCATGCCAGTCATGTAAACCAATTCCAACCTCTTCAAAAATTTCACGACGACAAGCCTGTTCAGGACTTTCACCCTGCTCGACTTTACCGCCCGGAAACTCATGTTTATTGCCCTGATGTTGTTTTGCTTCACGCCAACCCACCAGTACTTTGTCTTGATGCAATAAAATCGCAATGGCGACATCGATTTGCGGTTTAGACATAGTTCCCTGCTCTCTACTCTGTTCCAATTGATATCTAAGTGTAAGCAAATTTATCTTTTTTATAAAATCCTAAAATTACCGTTGACAGGCCTATTCGATAATGATTATCATTTAAACCATTCAGAAATACACCACGGAGTCGACGGAATGAACGCACCATTTAGCCTTTTTACTCGTAGCAATGAAGCACACCACTCACTGCCAATGCTACATTCAAACAACCTTTTTGCTTTAGGACGTGAAATTCGCATTATGCATGCAGGTGAAGAATATCGACTACGTTTAACACGAAATAATCGCCTTATTTTGACCAAATAATTTCTGATAAAAATAATAATTATCAGCGCAATAAAAATAATCGTGGACACAAGCAGTAAGCCATTCGCTTACTGCTTTTTTAAGTTTTGTACTTAGTTAAATTAAGTTTTATAGCTACTCAAACTTAATTTAAATCGCAACACTCATCTTCCTCTCACAACACTCTTTCGCTAAATTCCTTAGAGCAAATCGTGTTTTTAACGGATTGGAAAAGTGAGTTGTACCTTTAAGCCACCAAGTTCAGATGCATCCACATTTAAATGGCCTTGATGTAACTGTACAATTTTTTGGGCAATTGAAATACCTAAACCTGAACCTTGCGTCTTCGTTCCCAATACACGGTAAAATCGCTCGCCAATGCGTTGCAATTCTGCGACTGTCAGTCCCGCACCTTGATTTTCAATCGTCCAAACCGCCTGCTGTGCTGTTACCGTTAAATCAATCTTTACCTGTCCTTGCTCAGGACTATAGCGAATTGCGTTATCGACTAAATTGCGTAGACAGCTAAACATCAACTCTGGGTTCATAGCAAACTGTACAGACTGGGTCTGTAGCTTCAATTCGATCTGTTTTTCTTCAATAAAAGGCTGTAAAGCGTCAAAGACTTGTAAACTCAGCTGTTCTAAGTCTTCTTGTTTTTTATCTAATTGCTCCGATTGCGTCGGGTCGAGCCGTGCCAAAATCAGTAGATTTTCCAACACGCGCGTTCCTCGATTAACATCGTGCTGTATGCTCAATAAATCCTGCTGAATGTCGGGATATTTTCGTTTTAATACCTGAAGTCGCATTTGAATCGCAGACAGCGGTGAGCGTAATTCATGTGAAGCATCGGATGTAAAGCGTTGTTCCGCCTCTAAGGCTTGATCTAATCGACTTAATAAAAAATTCAGCTGTGTTTGGATCGGCTCTAGTTCTTGTAATACAGGTTCAGGTAAGACAATGGCTTGTAAGTCATCTACATTTTTTTCAGCGATTTGTTTTGAAAAAAGCTGTAAAACTTTCAATTGACGTTTAATCAAAATATGCAGTAATAGCCATTGGATCAACCAGACAATCAACAGAATCCCTGCATAGCCTAGTACGCTTTGCAGCGTTTCTCTGAGCCGTGTTTTCATCGGTTGAATGATTTGTACGCTTAATCCATCGTCCTGAAGTGCATAGCTACGCCAAAGCGCGCCTTCTCTCCATTGATAATGCAACCCTTGTTTTAAATTGGGCTGATGTTCAAATGCTGTGTGTTGTTCCGATGTGGTTAAGACTTGCGACCCTTGCATGAGTTGATATTGCATATCAAACTCTTCACTCAGCTCATCTATTTGTTCGTCTTGCTTCAGCGTGAGATCAGTAGCAGTGAGCATGTCAGCCACTTCGTCCATCAGGGCATCATGTACACTCATGATGTGATAAAGACCAAATCCCAACATCAGACACAGGGAGATTGCTCCCGCCCAAATTGCACTGAGCAGTGAGGTTTTAATCAGTTGCGACTGTAAGGAAATGCTTTTTTTATCACTCATAGACTTAACTTTGTTGTGGAAGATTCATGCGATAACCCAAACCTCTTAAGGTTTTGATGTAATCACTGCCAATCTTCTTACGCAATTGGTAAATAAAAACTTCGATCGCATTACTTTCAACTTCATCCCCCCAAGCATAGAGTGATTCTTCGAGTTGGCTACGCGTCATAATATGCTCAGGATTTAACATCATCTTATGCAAGATTTGATATTCACGCGATGTCAGCGTAATCAATTCCGCATTTTTACGCAGCGTTTTGGCTTGTACATCTAAACTTAAATCCCCGAAAGTCAGAGAATTATCACGCTGTTGATGATGCAAGCGTAATTGGGCACGTACCCTTGCTGACAACTCTTCCAAGCTAAAGGGTTTTACCAAATAATCATGAGCACCCAGATCTAAACCTTCTACACGATCTGCAATACTGTCCCGAGCAGTAATGAATAAAACTGGTGTAAGCGGATGCAACTGTACGATACGTTTTAAAATTTCATCACCAGTTACTTTTGGTAAGCCACGATCTAAAAGTATGCAATCATATTGATGTTGTTCTAAAGCCAAAATAGCGTGATCGCCGCGATCAACCCAATCGACACTATAGCCATCCATTTCAAGCCATGTTTTTATACTGTCTGCTTGGGATGCATCATCTTCTGCCAATAAAATTCGCATCTTACCTACCCTATTTCTATGGTTCCGACTTCAGTGTATCGAACTTTTGCTCATATCTACTCATATCATAAAAAAACCACAGCAAGCCGTGGTTTTTTATGGAGCAGCACTGAAATGAATAACAGGCTAAATTAAAATTTTACTTGATCGACATCAACTTCAACGCGTTTCGTCGGTTTGTAATCAATGTCGATTTCTCCAATGAGCGTTACCGGTGTTTTAGCTGAAATCGCTTTGCCTTGCCAAAGTTCATCATCAATATCCACTGTAATGCTGCCTGTGCTATCGCGGAACTGATATTTTTCATCGCCCATCGATTTCACAACATAACCTTTCAATTGAACTTTACTATCATCTTTTAAGCCTAAGGCATGTTTCACCGATGTGGTTTTCATCGGTGCAACTGCAGCCTGATTGACTGCTGTATTCGCAACTGCCACTGATGCCACACCTGCAAATGCTAAACCACATACCAATTGAGTGAATGTTGTCATCTTCGGTCTCTCTTACTTTGTCTATTTCGATAGCGCTATTTAAACAAAGCAAGATGAGTCGAATCTTAAGCTGCAAAGACGTTTTTATTTATTTGATCGAACCATTAGTTGAGCGGTACGACACGCAGAACTTCCTCTAAAGTCGTCACCCCTGCAAGTACTTTACGCGCACCTGCAATTCGTAATGGCTCGACATGTTCTTTACGTGCCTGTGTACGTAATTGGGTTAGATCTGCATTGGCACCAATCAATTGTTTGGTTTCAATACTGAGTGGCATAAATTCATAAATCCCCACACGGCCTTTATAACCCGTTTGACGACATTCATCACAGCCCACCGCCTCGTAGACAAAATCAGGCATTTGTATCGCATATTCAAAGGTCAAATGTTTCCACTCTTGTTCATTGATAAAAGTCTCACGCTTACAATGTGGACAGAGTTGACGAACCAAACGTTGTGCCAAAACCCCTAAAATGGTCGCTGCCGTTAAAAAAGGCTGAATCCCCAGATCATGTAATCGCGTCAAACTCGATGGTGCATCATTGGTATGTAAAGTTGAAAGCACCAAATGACCTGTTAATGCAGCTTGGATTGCCATATTTGCCGTATCATGATCTCGGATCTCCCCGACCATGATAATGTCAGGGTCTTGACGCATTAAAGCCCGTACACCATCAGCAAAGCCTAAATCAATCCCTGTATTCACCTGCATTTGGTTAAAGCTCGGCTCTAACATCTCAATCGGGTCTTCAATCGTACAGACATTCACTTCTTCAGTTGCCAATTGCTTGAGCGATGAATAAAGCGTGGTGGTTTTACCCGAACCCGTCGGACCGGTCACTAAAATAATACCGTGACTATGACTGGTTAATGCTTTCCAATCATCCAACAGACGTCCTTCAAAACCGAGCTGTTGGAAACTACGTACCAAGACTTCAGGGTCAAAAATACGCATGACTAACTTTTCACCAAAGGCTGTTGGCAGCGTCGATAAACGTAGCTCTGTTTCTTGGCCTTTGGGTGTACGGGTTTTTAAACGTCCATCTTGCGGTTTACGTTTTTCAGCCACATTCATCCGACCTAAGATCTTAATTCGCGAGACCACGGCTGTCAGGGTATTTGCGGGCATGTTGTAGATGGTATGCAATACGCCATCGATACGAAAACGCACCTTTCCTGTATCTTTACGCGGCTCGAGGTGAATATCACTTGCACCTTGTTCGAAGGCAAACTGTAAGACCCAATCCACAAGCTTCACAATATGCTGATCATTGGCATCTGGATTTTGTGTATCACCTAATTGTAATAGTGCTTCAACGCCTTTATTTTCACGGTCATAACTCGATGATTTTTGCGAATTACTGACCGCACGACTCACTTGGTAATATTCAACCAAGTAACGCTGTAGTTGGTCTGGACTGAGTAATACACGCTGAATCTTGCGTGGTAATACCGTTCTCTCTAAATTGGCAATCCATTCATTTTTATAAGGTTGATCCGTTGCAATCAGCACATGCTCATTTTGTAATTCAACCGCTAAAATGCGATTTCGTACTGCAAATTCCTGAGACATAATGGCTGTCAAAGCAGGCACATCAGCTTTTAGAGGATCGATAATATAAAACGGTACTCCAGACTTTTCTGCCAACCATTGGCAAAGTCTATTCAATGTTAAGGTAGACTGCGGATGACTCTGATCGACTAAATTAAAATTGGCAATCCATTGTAGAGGATGCCATTTCAACTGCTCACGCTGACGGTGCGTGGTTTGAATCAGTATTTTGTCCCGTTCAGTAATACGTCCATCTTTTTGTAATTGGTCTAAACACCAAGAAGTGTCAATTTCAAAATTAAAAGTCATTGTTCTATGTTCCCCAAACATAAAACTACTATAGCAAAAAATTCTAAAGGCACGCTTGTGTCATTTGTGTTTTGCACATAGGTTTTCTGAAAGCATACTATTTTTTTATTAATGAAATCATTCATAAATTTAAGCTATAATAGAGTTGCCTATAAGGGCTTTATAATTACGATATAAGAAGATTTATGATGAAAATAAAAATATTAGCAATTTGTACCATGACTATTCTTAGCTTAACTGCCTGCGGCGGTGGCGGTGGAAACTCAACCTCTAATAATGACTCCAGCGAAAATCCACCAGTACCAAATGCTGCTTTCCAACAGTGGTCAACTTTTGAACTCGACAGTGAAAGTGATGTGCTGTCATACGAAAGTGATACTGCAACTATCGATAATGGTAAACTATATACTTCAGAAAGTAGCGATTCATTTATGGTCACAGCGAATGGCTTGTATGATGAAGGATCTCTACACAGTTCGTATGGCTATCTGAATGGCAATATATCCATTGCAAATAATGTGTGGACGCTAAGTCCTCATTCCTCTATTAATTCATCAGGTCTAAAAATTACGACAACAATGAAGTCCTTCAATCTTGAAGGTGAAATCCTAGCATCTCAAGTTGATGCCTATAATTATTGGATCATAAAAAATAATATTACTGATTCAAGCAACTATATTTCTAACGATGCTCTCAAATACTTAACAGCTATTTCAAATATTAAGTTTCCCGCTGGTTCTCGCTGTTTACAATTAAATAAAGTATCAAATAGTGAACAGTATTTAGATTTAACAGATTCCTCAGATAGTGATAGTCAAAGTTTTTTAGCTGACTGGTGGGCTGATCTTAGTACAGATATTACTGCGAAAAAATACATCATGAAAGATACTGTAGCCTATACCGTAGCTAATGATGAGAGTGAATATGGCGTAGCTCAATATAAAAATCGTTTTTATGACGCTTACCTATCTCCTAAAGGAGTGGAATACAATATGCAGGATTTAATTAAGGTTATTGATAATTGGATAAATACTTCAACTAATCCTACTCAAAAAACTCAATTTTTAGAGTTTAAACAATTAGCTGAGAACTCTTGCAGCATGTATAACGATGTTGCTCTTAACGCGATCAAACAAAGTTTTGCGGCAAATAAATAATTTACACATTTAATAAAAAAGGAGCTAAAAGCTCCTTTTTTATTAAGATATATCAATAATCAGAATTTGTAGATCACAGACCTGAAATTTTACATTCAATCCACCAAATAACATGCCATACACACGCTCATCATCATGCTGATAAGCAGGACGTGGATCTAAACTCAATACTTGTTCCAGTTCTGCTGTTAATTGTTCGGTTAAATTGCCATTATTCAAAAATACCTGTTTTTCTTGCTCAGCGTGCTCTGACCAAATCACAGATTTTCTTTCTGGCTCATCCTGCGCATAACCGCTTTGCGCATCCATAACTGCATCTGAATATTGAATATAGGGTTTGATATCTAAAATTGGCGTGCCATCTAACAAATCACTGCCGACCACATAGACTCGTACCAATTTACCAACTTTTTTCACCGCTTTGAGCTGCACAACCGACAAGCCCATAGGTGACGGCCGGTACATACTTCGTGTTGCAAATACCCCGATTTTTTGATTACCACCTAAACGCGGAGGACGAACTTGCGGACGAAATTTTGTCGAATCTGCATTTTTATTTTCATGAAACTGCCAAATCAGCCAAAGATGACTAAAATCATCAATCCCTTCGAAAGCCAATAAATCGTTATAAGGTTCTACCATTTCAATATAAGATTCGACTTGCACCAAATTTGGCTGACGTGGAATACCAAACTTTTCTCGGTAGGGAGATTTCATATACCCGATAATTGGCATTTTAAGCTCAGACATAATCACTTTTTCTGATAAGTTCAATTAAATATATTCAGTTTATCGAGAATGATTTTAGATTAGAATAGTAAGCTGTTCTAATTTGATAATTTTATTGAGACCTTTAATGGCTGCTTTTAACGTCGAAAAGATTACTCACGTCCACCATTGGAATGACACTTTATTCTCTTTTAAAACCACTCGCGATACTGCGTTACGTTTTAAAAACGGTCAATTTGTGATGATCGGCCTTGAAGTAAATGGTAAGCCTTTAATGCGCGCTTATTCTATTGCAAGCGCAAACTATGAAGAAGAATTAGAGTTTTTCTCTATTAAAGTTCCAGATGGTCCTTTAACGTCTATTTTACAAAAAGTAAAAGTTGGCGATGAAATTTTAGTGTCTAAAAAACCTACAGGTACTTTAGTTCTAGATGACTTAAACCCTGGTAAAAACTTATACCTACTTTCTTCAGGTACAGGTCTTGCACCGTTCCTTTCTGTAATTCGTGACCCTGAAACTTACGAACGTTTTGAAAAAATCATCGTTGTACATGGTACACGTTTCATTTCGGAATTGGCTTATCAAGATTTAATCTTAGATGAAATTCCTAACCACGAATTCTTTGGTGAATTAGGCGCGAAAGAAAAATTGGTTTACTACCCTACGGTAACTCGTGAAGAATTCCATACTCAGGGCCGTGTAACTACTGCCATTGAATCTGGTCAACTTTTCGAAAAAATTGGTCTTCCACGTTTCAACCCTGAAACTGACCGCGCAATGCTTTGCGGTTCACCTGCATTCCTAGACGACGTTGCTGCACTACTTGACCAGCACGGTTTGAAAGAATCTCCTAAGATGGGCGTTCTAGGCGACTACGTGATTGAACGTGCATTCGTTGAAAAATAATTAGTTGTAAATTAAAAAGCGCATGTCATCATGCGCTTTTTTTATCTATATGCCACTAATGACTGATACAGCTATTTTTCTTCTTTTACCTTCAATTCATCAATAATTTTTGCTCTCCACTCTAAACCTTTCTCAGTAGCATCAGGTAATTCATTCGATAAATTAATTTCCACACTGTCATCTGGATATATATGTACAGCTAAATATTTTTTATCTTTTAAATTTTCATTCGTCAATGTGGGGACATTGGTTGCAATATGCTTTTTAGAGCTATTACCTTCTCCCCATTTAATATATTGAGCTCCTGTTATCACTGCTGATCTTTTCGTTCCACTACCTAGCCCTCCACCTAGCTCCTCTCCATTTAATTCAACAATATAAGGAATATAACTTGCATCATAACCATAAGATGTTGTCGTCAACACATAAGTTTTTGTTGAATGAGTATTACACCCTATTAAACTCATTGCTGAAAGCATAATAAACATTAAATTCGTTTTTAAAACTTTCATCATTATCCTTTAAAAAATATTGGGTTTTAATTTATTTAATTAAAAATAATAATCAAAGAAAATTAAAAATATTATCCATTAGAAACGAATAACCAAAAGGAAATTTTATCCTATTTATCACCATCAAGCTGCCAGTACACATACCCATCCATTCCAACATACCTCGAATGGCATCTACTTATTCAGTCAGATACCAAATCGTAAGACCCCAAGGGTTATCTTTAATCTCAGGCATATCTTCTCCTTGATTAAAATGGCGTTTTTCCATGTTATTCGCAGGACTATACCATTCACCTGTTTTAGGGCAAATTTAACCAAATCTTTTGGATAAATCATATGTGTTATTTCGCTATCATTTATCAACACACATCAGACAACACAAATCATTTCAGCTTCGATCGGTAAACTTGCCCCCTTCATTTGCAACTCTTTCAATCAAGTACCAATCTGTTTTCTCATAATATGTTTCATAAGTTTCTGGATCTATTGTAGTGGGAATTACACTACCAAAACCTCTATCATCTTCATTACTATGAGCCATAAATTCTATTCGGTTCGGCACAAATTCGGAAATATATAAACCTGTTATCGCAACTTTTTCATTCGATTTTACTTTAATACTTTGATTTACACGATAAATGGGATATGACACAGGAATATTAATTTTTGAAATATCAGATATTTCATCAACAATACTTTCTTGATTCCAATACGTTGGATAGGTATTTTCAATAATGAATGCCTCGGCCTTAGCCTTTGTATAAAAATCCCAACATTCTTTCACATTTTCATGAGGTAGTTCATCCATCCATTTTTTTGAAAACTCACTCATACCTTTGTCATTCGATCGAATCTCTGATGCGCAATCTAAATATGTTAGATCGCCTTCTTTTATTCTTATATAAGCAAAATCTAAAGTATCCATGGTTTTTCTTAAAAGCGGTAAAACCGTCCCTCCCCAATTGATGTCAACTTGCTCTGGCATTGGAAAATCCAGATAATTATAGGGTAGATTTCTCATATAAACGACAAACAGCAATTCCAAACGATCTAAAAAAGATTGATAGTTATTTCTCATGCTATAAAAAAATTCTTTAGAACTAAAATGTTCTAATAAATATAAAAATTTAGGATCGATTTTAAAATTCATATTCAGCCTAAAATTAATGCCCCGAAGGGCATGTTTTATTTATTCCTCACCATTAAAATACCAGTACACTTCACCCCAATCTGTTTCAGAAAGTGTTGGTAACATTTCACCTCTTAACACATGAACGCGTGAATCTTCTTGTGCAGGGGTTGTCCAATAGCCCGTTTTTGGGGATTTTTCGCCAGCTTTGACTTTTATTACAGTTAGATTCTCTTGGGTTACTTCAGATTGAGTATTATTTTTACGAGCCCATGCAACTATATCTTTAGGATAAAACAAATGTTTATGTAAAGAACTTTCATCCAAATCTAGTAAATAAACAAGAGCTGCTGCTTCAAAAGCCCAGTAACCAACATATGAATAATTATCTAAATTTAAATGACTATTGTACCAAAGTGTATTTTTATGCATTTGATACCAATCAGCCAAATATTCATCCAACAGTTCAATCGCATGATTTTTGTTATTTTTAATTATTACATTATCAATCACATCGCATAATATTGAAAAATTATAACTATATATCCCATCTCTTTCAGTATCTGGATGATTAGAATCCGTTAGTTTTAAAAACTTATTAATCACTTCATCTTCACTAAAAGTTCCTCCATCCTCGCCATTGATTAATTGTTTAATTGTAGATAATAAATTATTTTTATTTAGCAATACTGCTAAGCTAATTGTACTTAATGTAATAAAACCACCTTCACCACCAATAACAACTGGCTTTTTACTTGCTTTAAAAACTCCTAATGCTTCTGCTTGTTTTTCATAACCTTCTATTACTTTTTCAAATAATGGAGATATTTCTTCTATTGGCTTTCCTGCAGTATAATGAAGATATAATAAAGAATGATAGATCCATGTAATAGATTGCCATCTTGAAGCTTCTCCACAATTATATTGATCATCTTCAAATGCATCACTTTCTAAATATAAGGGTATTCCTTCTTCATTGTATTCTTTAGTCTTTAAATAATAATCTTCAGTTAAAAAAATCTGTCTTTTATATTTATCGAAATTCATATTAATCCTAAAATTAATGCCCCGAAGGGCATGTTTTATTTATTCCTCACCATTAAAATACCAGTACACTTCACCCCAATCTGTTCCAGAAAGTGTTGGTAAGATTTCACCTCTTAACACATGAACGCGTGAATCCACTTGTACTGGGGTTGTCCAATAGCCCGTTTTTGGGGGATTTTTCGCCAGCTTTGACTTTTATTACAGTTAGATTCTCTTGGGTTACTTCAGATTGAGTATTATTTTTACGAGCCCATGCAACTATATCTTTAGGATAGAATAAATGCTTGTGTAGAGGAGTGTCATCCAAATCTAGTAAATAAACAAGAGCTGCTGCTTCAAAAGACCAATAACCACAATATTTTAGTTCTTCTGCAGGCTCTAGATGACTATTAAACCAAAGTGCATTTTTATTCATTTGATACCAATCAGCTAAGTATTCATCTAAATATTTAACAGCAGTTTCTTTATTATTTTTAACTAGCACATTATCAATCACATCACATAATTTTGAATAACCTAATGCAAATAAATTTCCTTCGTTAAATGTTGGATGTGAAGGATCATTAAGTTTAAAAAATTTATTAATAACCTCATCTTCACACGTATGACTTTCACCCTCACCATTGACTAATGAATGTATACGATCAAACAAATCATTTCGATTAAATAAAAAAGCCAGACCAAGTATATTTAACGTTTCATTTTGAGTTGGAATGACAGAAGGTTTTTTTGACTTATGGAAGATAGCTAAGGCTTCAGATTGTTTTTCAAAGCCTTCTATAACTTTTTCAAATAAGGGTATAACTTCCCCTATAGATTTTCCTGCTGTGTATACAAGGTAAAGTAGAAAAGAATAATCATGTGTTATTAAATTCCATCTTCTTTTTTCGCCGCAATTATACTCATCATCCTCAAATGCATCACTTTCTTTCTAAAAATCAACGTCTTCTATATAAAAATCATAGGCACTTTTATAATAGTCTTCAGTTAGAAAAATCTGTCTTTTATATTTATCGAAACTCATATTAATCCTAAAATTAATGCCACGAAGGGTATGTTTTATTTATTCTTCACAATCAAACTGCCAGTACACATCCCCACCCATTCCAAAATGCCCCGAATGGCATCTATTTATTCAGTTAGATACCAAATCGTTAATCCCCAAGGGTTATCTTTAATCTCAGGCATATCTTCTCCTTGATTAAAATGACGTTTTTCCATGTTATTCGCAGGACTATACCATTCACCTGTTTTAAGGCAAATTTGACCTGCTTCGCATTTTAATGTTTTTGTACTTGGATTACTTATATCCTTCTCGCAAGGTACAAATTCTCGGGCAAATTTAACCAAATCTTTTGGATAAATCATATGTGTTATTTCACTATCATCTAAATCTAGCAAATAAACGTAAGCAGCAGCTTCTATAGCCCAATAGCCAAAATAACCTCCATTTTCCATTTTATGTAAGTCATACCATGGAGCACTTTCAAATGCGGGATACCATAATTTCAAATATTCCTGTATATCCCGAATACTCTCTTGTTTAGTATCTCTATATTTACTAAAAATTAATGGGCGATATGGATTATCAAAAAACCATTGATCCACATCATATCTATCTGCCAACTGAAATGATAAAAAGTCCTCATACAGTGTATCTAATTGGTCTGTTTGCTCATGGTAAATTTTGTCCTGCATCGCTGCAATACGAGGTAATAAGTCCCTTCTGTGTAATAGATAACACAGTCCTATCAACTGCATACATCTTTCGTACTCATCTATAGCTGTAAAATAAAATGGTGCCCAATCTTCATCCTCCTCGTCTTTGCGCAAGGCTATTGTATATTCTTCATATTTCGTAATTACATCTTCTAATTGAATTCTAAGTGTAGAAATATCAAACCCAGCAGTAAAATTTAGACTTAATAAATCATAAGAATGTAGTGATAAGTAATAATCTAATCTTCTTATATCAGATGGACTGTCTTCATATATTTTTTTACTTTCTAAAATTTCAATGGGTAATTCTTTTAAAAATATATTTACTCTATTGTAAACTTCATCTGTTAAAAATAATTGTCTTTTCTTTTTATCAAAAATCATTCTTATTCCAAAAATAATGCCCCGAAGGGCATAAATCATTCTTCACCATCAAACTGCCAGTACACATCACCCCAATCACTTTCAAAATCAGGGAATATATCACCTTGTTTAAAATATTGACGTGAGTTTTCTTTAGCAAAAGTATACCAATATCCTGCGTGAGGACATGGGCTACCGGCAATAACAATATCTATTCTTTCTGGTTCTTGAACTTCAACTTTCACTCGTTTTAATTCAGGCCAAGTGCTGTCTTCATCAAATCGTGCAATCCATTGCTTTGAACTTACGGCATCAAAACGTGGATTTGGATCATCTGACCACGCATCTAAAGTGGTCAGTTTTAAGTTATCACAACGTATCGGTTTAATTAGTTCATTTGCCATCACCAATAAATCAGGAACACCTTCTTCAACTGGATAAAGTGAAAGCTCTCCCAAACGTATCCATAAGCTGTATTTTGTTGAATCTTCTAGGTCTATAATTTTAGTAATTTCAATTCGTGGATCATCCAGTTTTTCACGAATTTGTTCTTCACTCAAGCCTAGTTTCTCTAGCCAGTAGGGAGAAAGTAAAAAGCACCATGTTGGGGTACGAATACCGCCACCTAAACCATCCCGATCTTCTGCAATAAACATATTTTCATGAGAAAACTCCATACCAGGATGATCAATATCGAGCCCGTAAAAATAATCCGTGAAAGTCCGTTCAACTGTTTCAAATTCAGGAGAAACAAATGCAAATTGACTTGTGTTTCCAATTTCATATCCACTATATGCTTGAATTGGGTTAAGCATTTCTAGACATTTTTGAACAAATGAGTACCAAATATCTTTATTGGATCTATACCATTGATCACCAAAAGTTAATTTTAGACTAGAATAGCGCTCACTAGAGTCTCTAATCTTTGCACTTAAAGCCCAACGTGGACTTTGATCTTGAGATTGTGCAGATGTTGCACCTAAATAGTAAATGAAATATTTTTTATAAATTTTTGCCATTTCAGCTGATATTTCTTCACGACTTCTAATCCATGAAATTGCCTTTTTCCAAACTTCAGTATCACATCGAAATCTTAAATGAAATGGCTTATCAATTATTTCGAATTCAAATTTCTCATAAATATCAATTACTTTTATCAAAAATTCTTGCGCATTTGTTTTTTTTTGATCAATATAAAATGTAATATAAGGGCAAACTCCGAACTCTTTTTTTTCTTCCCCATAAATTATTGATGTATCAAGAGGAATATCTCGAACTAATTCTTCTATTTCCTCATCATTTAAATAAACTTGTGCTGTGCTCATAAAATATTCTTTTAATTAATACTTCTTTTTTTAGAGATCCAATATTATCAAGTCCCGAAGGCATAAATTACTCTTCACCATCAAACTGCCAATACACATCGCCCCAATCACTTTCAAAATCAGGAAAAACATCTCCCAAGTTAAAGTATTGACGTGAGTTCACTTTAGCAACTGTAAACCAATAACCCTGTTGAGGACATTTTTCCCCAGCTTTAATTGAAAATTTATTATGATTTTCAAGAAAATTTATTACTGAAGTTTTGAGCTTGAATTTGTGATAAAATTCAACCAAATCTTTAGGGTAATATAAGTATTCATGTAAGACAGTATCATTCTCTATCTCTAACAGAATAACAGCGCACGCTGCTTCAAAAGCCCAGTATCCATAATAGCCACCTTCTGATTTATGAGTATCATGCCAAGGCGCACCTGATAAATCTTTGTACCAATTCTTTAAAAACTTACGGACAAAAGCTAAAGAAATTTCATTATCTTGATTTGAAAAGGCTTCACATAATAATAAGTAAGGTTTTGGTACTAATACTGTTGAACAATCATATCTATTTTCATCTGAAAAAGATAAATACTCTTCAATTAGCCAATCTTGAGCAACATTTTCTCTCATTTCTCCGTCAATTAATTTCGCAACTCTAGGTAGCAAATCCTTTCGGTGGAGTAAATAACACAAACTGATTAACCAAATACATGGACAATAGCCATCAATAGTAAATAATTCAAAAACTGGTAAGTTTATATTTTTATGATAACTTCTTAATTTACTTCCATATTACTCATAATAGTCAATAACTATTTCAATTTGGCTTCTAATAAAAGGTAAACTATTGCCAGCTGTATATTCCAATATAAGCAGATTTAAATAGTCCTCTGCTACGATAGCATAAGAGTATACCCATCTTTCTTCTATTGAATCACCAACACCTGTAGGATTTACTTTAAAAGTTTCAATAGTGTTCAGAGTTTCCGCCTTTAATGTTTCATACATTTGAGGTGTAAGAAATTGTTGTCTTTTTATATTAACTAAATCCATTTTATGCCCAAAAACTGCCCCGAAGGGCATATTTTCACTTATTCTTCACCGTCAAACTGCCAATATACATCCCCCCAATCACTTTCAAAATCAGGGAATATTTCCCCTTGTTTAAAGTATTTACGAGTGTTTTCCTTGGCTACACTGAACCAATAACCTGATTGAGGACATTTTTTACCTGCTTGAATTGATACTTTTTGATATTTAGTTAGGAGGTCAATTTCAGCACTACTAGGTTTAAATGTACGATAGAACTCTATTAAGTCTTTAGGATAATAGAGGTATTCATGAAATTCTTTATCATTTTCTATTTCTAATAGAATAACAGCACAAGCTGCTTCAAAAGCCCAATATCCATAATATCCACCCTCTGATTTATGGGTATCATGCCATGGAGCTCCAGATAAATCTTTATACCATTTTTTTAAAAATTTGTTTAAATGCTTGAATGAAACTTTATTATCTTGGGTCACAAATGCATTGGATAACTCAAAATAAGGATTTGAAAAAAGGACATCTGAACAATCAAAACGGTTATCGTCATTAAAAGCCAAAAATTCCTCTACAATCCAATCTTTCCCTCCATTTTCTTGATCCTCTCCATCAACAAGGTTAGCTACCAACGGTAGTAAATCAGTTCTTTTTAATAAATAACAAAGGCTGATAATCCATATATATACACAATAGTCATCTAAAATTTCGATGTCAAAAACACTAAAATTATTATTTTTATAATAGGCTCTTTGTTTTATAGAGAGTTCCTTGAATAATTCAATTACTTTATCAAATTCTAAGCGTAAATACTCAATCGGTTTACCAGCAGTATAGTCCAAAATAAGCAAATCAAACTGATATCTAGACGCTATCGAATAAGAGTCTATCCATCCTGCTTCGATATCATCATCATCATTTGATTCACTTAAAAAACTTTCTATGGCGCTGACAAGCTCACTCCTTGTAGATTGATAGTAACTTTCATCTAAAAATTGTTGTCTACGATTAAACTTAAATTCCATCATAAATAAATTTCCAATTATTTATTATTAACAACGATACTAATGTCTTTATCAGTCCAAACCTTTGTAGCTGTATGAATAGAATGTTCTTTATCAGTTACTGTTTGTTTAGATAAGAATTTAATTAATGCAACAGCATGTTCTACTACCTGCAATCCACTAAAAAAAATAACATATCTTTCATATCTTCTTTTTTTCAATATTATTGGAGCTAGCTTAATTCCTACTGATTTAACAAGACGATTTGTTATCCAATGATGGCTCATTTGAACTACTTTTCCACTAGAATCTCTATATTTTTCGCCACCTAAAGTTAGATTACGATTAGTTGAACTAGTGTTAGTACGGTTTCTAGAAGTTCTGCCAGATCTTTGTTGTTGTTGAGGTATTGATTTATCAATACCATTTTTATCATTAGCATCACCTAATAAATCTCTAAGTGAAGCAGCAGGATTTTGGCTACATTTAGCCTCAATAATTGCATATGGTTTTGCGTCATTATTATTTTTCTTCCAAACTCCATCTATACCACGCCCTCTACTTTTAATAGAAAATAGATTTACCATTTCCCCATTATCATTCAATTTATGAGAGTTTTTCGTTCCTATCTTATCATGTGTTGAAGTTCCCCAGCCTTTAATTTCTTGGCAATAGTAATCTGCCATATGCTCACCTAGAATACCTTTAAATTTATTAGATAAATTAGTTATAGCTGTTTGGCCTATTGACGAATTATTGGTACTGTTAGATTTGCCCTGATTTGTATTGTTTGCTTTTTGTCCACCATTTGCTGGAGAATTTGGCTTATTTGTTTGGTTCTTAGAATTTTTATTTGCATCTGCTGAAGTTTTTCTACTTTTTATTAGCCAGCCATCAACTTCCTTTTTAAATTCTTGTAATTGTTTACCTAAATTTTTTCGAATCTGATCAACATTTTTACGAGCTTCAGGGCTTAGCTGATTTAATACTTTAGGGTTTGTCAGTATCTTATCCAAATTTTTTTGTAATGCATTTAGATCTAGACACTTACGTATCAATTGCTCAGGATCACCTTTCCCTAGTTTTCGGATACCATCTAAAATACTATCCATTGGTAAAGCGCCTTTTTTGACACTTTTTAATGACATTTTGACAGCATCCCCACCACCTGGAACTAAGCCAATTAATGCTGTAATAAGATCAAACCATCCAGCAGGGCTAGCTGGATTTGCAGATAAAATGATAATCGCTTTAATAATATCTCTCGCGTCTACCAATTGACCTAAAACAGGTACACACCCAATTACCGTCTCCGCTAAAATTGCCCAACCACCAGTACTTTCACCTTTAAAGAAAGTCATAGTGTCTTTTTTTAAACTTTGTAGCCATCCACCGGGAACAGAATCTACAGAACGTTTATATTTAGCGACAGAGCCCATTATTTCGCTCCATTCTGTAAGTTATTTGTAAGTTTTTGATATGCTTCTTCATCTAATAGTGACCAAATATCATCATCACTAGTGTCTGTATCTTCAATTTCTGCATCTAGGTCATCGGGAATGTCTTTTTTAAACTCTGACGGATCTTCCCCATAATAAATTTCAGATTTTCCTTTAGGTACATTTTCTAATTTAGCGTACCCTTTATCATCTAAAGTACCTTCTCTGTAACTTCCATCTTCAAAAAAGACTTTAAAAGGAGCCCCTTTAACTGGTGATAAATCATCATAATGGTAGTTCAATTCCATCCAATTTTGCATTTCACCTAATAATGGTAAAGTAATATTTTTTGGTTGAGCCGTACTTCCACCTGTAAATAAATGCTGCCCGGCCTTAACCTCAAACTTTCCACCCGTGGTAGGGAATATGCCAGAACCATTAATCTTGAGCTGTGATCCGCCTCCAGTCAGGATTATTTCTTTAGGACTGGTGATATAAACTACATCTTCCGTGGAAATAATTTGAATACCTTTTCGTGCAATCAGATCTGCCCCATCTCCTTGGGCTTGGATTTCAACTTTGCCTTTGCCTGCATAAGCTCGTAAGCCTTCTTGTGCTGCAAATAGACTGATCTTGCTTTGTGCATGGGCAATTAAGGATTTTTGACTGCTGATATTGATGCTATCGCCTGCACTTTGGCTGATCTGCCCATCTGCTGAAAGATGAATATCCTCCTGACTACTCACAGCAATTGAGTTCGGTGCAGATAAAATCATTAAGGCTTGTTTAAAGGCATCAGCTTTTTCTTTACTCCCTTTTTCGATTTGGCCAAGGAAGTTTTTCAGATTATCTAAGACTT